>JAFUFH010000090.1 GCA_017470005.1 Bacilli bacterium
AAGACCGCTAAGAAAATCATATCAAAAAAGTAGTGGGAAGCACAAATGCCCGTCTTCCTGTCTCATGAGACAGGAAGATATCCCACTACATTGTTTATCTATTTATTTTCGCATTTAATATGAAAGTTAATATGCTAGACAAGTTGGCAAGACAGCTATGACAAAACATATATATTCTGATATAATTTGTTCTTCTTTTTCTTATTGTCTTGTATTTCTAATAATTGATGGATATCTAAATCTTCCATATAAATAACATCATTCTCTTTTACTAGAGAATAAGAATATTTATGTAAAGCATCATTTACGATATTGTTTCTTCTTTAGGAAAGCTTGTTCGATTGTTAACTTATAAAGCCGAAATGTATGAAAAACAAATACATAAGGTGGATAAATATTATCCTTCCAGTCAGATATGTTCTTGTTGTCAAAAGAGGAACAACGTAGGCGAAAAAGAAATATACCATTGTCAATATTGCGGATTAGTTATAGATCGAGATATCAATGCTTCGATCAATATACTTCATCAAGGCAGAACGGCTCAAAGAGAACCTTAATTCGTGATGATAACTACGGTAGGAACTATCGAAAGTTACGCTAGGGGAGATTGTGTAAGAGGCATCTATTGTCCAGTAATCGATGAACCTAGAATCTTATGACTTCAGTCATGAGAGTGTTCAATACATTTAAGCGCAATACTTTTGGTTTAGAAAAGATATTCAATTTCTTGTTCTATAAAAAACAAACTTGAAAATCAAAATTATCGAATTATAATATTAGCCTATGGGGGTGTTCCGGTTTCGACAGGCAGGAACGACTTCCGAGTGCAGTGGCTTGGTCTCCTTATCGACCGACACAATTACAAGTGCCAATAAACCTGTTATGTTCCGTGCTCCGGCCATGATGGCCTGCGCTGCCTAGTCTTAGACTAGCTTCGATCATTCTGGGACCATAGAGTCCCTTTGCACGCCTGACTGAACATCTTTTCAGATTCATGCCAGTCAGAGTTAAGAATCTGATTAACGCGGGTGCTTCTTTTCCATTCGCGTCGGACACAAGGAAAGATATCCCTAAGACAGTTTGTCATTGTACTGCCTAGGTAGAATTCGAACAATGAATAAACTGTAGTACTCGTTAGGGATTTCTGTTTGGACGCGGGTTCAACTCCCGTCACCTCCACCAATATTAAATGAACCAGATTGATACAGTGTGTCAGTCTGTTTTTTTATTTCTAGAAAATAGAAAAAGGCTCGAAGGTGCCTTTTTAATATAAGATTGTTTTTAAGCTATCGATAGTAGATTGTTTCACACCGATTTGTAGCATAAATGCCTCAATTTTTTGGGAGAGGTTTTTACCCTCTAATTCATCGATAGCATCTCCATATTCTTCTTTTAGATTATCTAATACACGCGGTTTACCAATTTGACCGAGATTGGAGAACAAGTAATCTTTATATAATAAGTTTTGTTCTACTCCGAGTAACCCGTTGATCAAATAAGAGATAAAACCAGTGCGATCGGTACCGATGGAACAATGGAAATAGATGGGATAATTGTTTTTATCAGCGATGGTCTCTAAACACTTCACATAGGAGGGGTAGTTATCTTCGATGACAAAGTGAGAACCGCTTCCGTATTCACAAGGACAAGAGACATAATTTACGCCTTCGACAACAGAATATAATTCATCCCCATATCCGTTATCGGATAAACCGCGCAAATCGATTTCGGTTTTGATCTTCAATTGTTCTTTGAAGACTTTCTCTCCTTCTTCTGTGATTTGTTTGGTTGGTTCTTTCACGTTCTTTAAAGAGTAGTTTAATCTTCCTCCACGATAGAGAAGTCCTTGTTTTGTTTTCTTTTCTCCGATTTGATAACCGCCTAAATCTCGAATGTTAGTGACACCACCGACATCGATAAAACGAGGAGTCTCATCACAAGTTTGGAAACTTGATATAGCACTAGATCCCGTAGAAGAGGAAACATAGTAATAATATTTGGTGCCAACAAATAAATTATCTAATGTGATCTTTTCTTCTTTTACATTAAAGATAGATTCGCCTTGGAAGGTTTCATCCAAGGCAAGATGGAATTGATAGGTGTGATTATCATTTTCTTGTTCCCAAGATAATTCTAATTTTTTTGGTTTGCTTCTCTCGTTGCTACCCGCTCCATAATTGTCGATGGAATTGACATCGTTATCTAAGATATATCCTTTTTGGAATTCATCATGAAGCTCTACCACTTCAGGAATAGAATGAATTTGGATGGTGTTTTTGCTCGAAGTAGTGGATGGATTTTGTGGTGCACAAGAAAAAAGAAAGAGCGCTTGTATTAAGAATAGAAGTCCTTTTTTCATTTGGTGGTACCTCCTGCCTTTATTTTACAACATCTTTTCATCATCAGCCACGTTCTATTATCAAGAGAGATTCTTTCTTGTGTATAAAAATCAAAGCGTTCATAGAAAGAGCGTCGGTTTTCTTGGCATAACAAGTAGATATCTTTATCTGTGTTTTCTAGTAACATGTTCATCAGTTCTGTTCCGATTCCTTTTCCTTGTTCTTTTGGACAACAGCAAAGAGATAATAGAAGGATATATTTTCCTTTCTTATCATTCCTTTTCGGGGATAAGGAAAGAGTAGGAATATCGATAGAATCTGAGATCATATAAGAGAGATAGGATATGACTTTTCCTTCTTTTTCATAGAGCAGAAATTGATCAGGGAAGAGAGATATTCTTTTCTTTAACGTTTCTCTTTTGCATCTCTCTTTAAAGGAGAAAGTCTCATGCTCTAATTGAAGCAAAGGGATGATGTCTTTCTTTGTTACGTTTCTTATCATAGAAATAGTATAAGGCGAAATCGTTTGATTAAAAAGATGAAATCCTCTGTTTAAGGTAAGTTATTGTTGGATTTTTCCAATCAAAAAAATAAGTTTCAATTTTATTGTTTTAGAGAAGGTTGTTATAAAGATTAGAAGAATAAAACCATTCTATGTTAAAATAAAACCACAAAAGGATATGTTGTAGTATGAATCACGTTTTTACAAAAGAGCTTCTTCCTTGCTTGCTTTGTTATGATGCCCCTTGTTCCCAACACTGTAAAGAAGGAATGGATCCTGCAAAGATCATTCGTTCCATCCGTTTAGAAAACAGAATCGGTGGTATGGAAAAGATTCGGGACTGTTGTTTTTCTTGTGACGCACCTTGTGAAAAACATTGTGTCTTACATAGAAAGCTTCCTATTAAGCACATCATGGAAAATTTTTATGACTATAAAACCATGCGTAAATTCACCTATGATAAAGTAGATCTATCTACAGAAATCTGTGGTATTAAGATTGAGAATCCGTTCTTGCTCTCCTCTTCTGTTGTTTCTTCTTCTTATGACATGTGTAAAAGAGCCCTTCAAGCGGGATGGGCTGGTGTCTGTTTTAAGACGATTTGCATGATGGATATCCATGAAGCCTCTCCTCGTTTTTCTGCGGTGAAAAGTATCGATGGCGCCTTTGTTGCCTTTAGAAATATCGAACAATTAAGCGATCACTCTCTAACAGAGAATTTTGCGATATTCCACCGATTAAAAGAAGAGTTCCCAACAAAGTTTTTACTTGTTTCTATCATGGGAAGAGATGAAGAGGAGTGGAGATATCTTGCCAAAGAAGCGGAAAAATCTGGTGCCGATGCTTTAGAGCTTAACTTCTCTTGCCCGAATATGACCGAAGAATTCACAGGAAGTGATGTCGGTCAAATCCCTGAGTTAGTGGAAAGATACACAAGAGTTGTTAAAGAATCTGTCTCTATTCCTGTCATCAGCAAACTCACTCCCAATGTCATGACGATGTCTCCTGCCGCAGAAGCCGCCAAAAGAGGTGGGGCCGATGGCATCGCTGCTATCAACACCATCAAATCCATCACGGACTTGAATGTCATTCATTCCTTAGATGGTGAAGTCGCTGATTCTAACATTTTGGTAGGAGGTCTCAGCGGTCCTTCTGTGAAACCGATCGCCTTACGTTTCATCTCAGAATTATCCCAAAATGAGAACTTAAAAGGTATCCACATCTCCGCTATGGGTGGTATCTATACTTGGATTGATGCTGCTTCCTTCATCGCCTTAGGAGCAGGTTCATTACAAGTGACTACCGCCGTTATGGAATACGGATATCGAATCATTGATGATTTGGTGGAAGGATTACAGCTCTATCTTGCTTTCCACAAGCTTTCCTCGGTAAAAGAGTTGCAAGGTGCCTTGCTCAATCGTGTTACTCCTGTGACAGAGATTGAAAGAGATTATGTCATTTATCCTAAGTTCATCCGTGAGAAATGCGTCGGATGCGGAAGGTGTTATATCTCTTGCCAAGATGGCGGACATCAAGCGATTAAATTTGAAAATAGAGTCCCGACACTGGATCCTAAAAAATGTGTCGGATGTCATCTCTGTATCATGGTATGCCCTAACGAATCCGTTGTTTCAAGCGAGATCAAGGTCAAGAAACAACCTATTCAATAATCAAAAAATGACTCACGTTCATTCGTGAGTCATTCTTTTTATTTCTCTTTTTTCTTTTTCTTCTTTTCTGCACGGCGCTGTTGTCGATTGGTAGGTTCTGCTTTTCCCTTATTGGGTTCGAGATCATATCTATCTTGGGGAAGGACGACGGATTGTTTTCTTGCTTCCGCATAATCTTGCTGGAATTCTTCAATCGTTTTATCCGGATTTCCTCTTTTTACTTCAATCCACTCCAGTGCCATAGCGGTGTCCCAACGATTGAGCTCTAATGCTTCCAAAGCTTCTTTTTTAGAAATCTCGTAGGCGCACATGGTCTTGATTAAAGATACTCTTTCTTTTTGATCTTTGGTCAACATACTATTTCCTCCGTGAAAATGAACTTAGTAATATTTTTCCACTTTTACCCCATAATTATCAACTCTTTTCAAAAAAATCGGTCAGAGTAATCTGACCGATTTCTATTTCATTTAAGCTTTTTGTTCTTGTTTTTTATCTAAGAAGCAAACAACGATAGATAAAACCATCAAGAGAGCAAAGATGACAAGGAAGGTAGTGAAGATATTAGAGACAGTCAAAGCGAATTCACCACTATCGACGAAGAAAGCAACACCAGTGGCAAGGTCTGCGTAAGGATAGCAAGACATGAAGAGGTGTTGACCAACTCCACATCCATAAAGGATAGTGGAGATGATAGCAAGGAATTCGATTTGAGTGAAGCAACATGCTAGAGAGAGAAGTCCACCCACCAAGACGAATAAGAAGGTGAAGAGTGTATTGTCAGGGAAGGAGATGTGTCCTCTTACGACGGTGATTTCAATGATCAAGAAGAGGATAGAAGAGATTAAGGCGATGACACCTGTAACGAGTTGAATATAGAACGCTTTGCTACGATTCTTGAGAGACAAATTCATTTTATTTATCCTCCTTCTTCAAAACATACTTTAAGACAACATACATAGAAATGCCTGCGAGAGCTAAGACACCTAAAGAGACATTGAGAGTGATGAGGGCGGGTTTCCACCAAGGAATGGTTTCTTTAACGACAGTGTCTGCGGTCATATCGACAGTCAAATTGGAGTTAGCCATGTTGTAGAAGAAACGCTTGGCACTGATTCTTGCTTGAGACCAGATGTGTCCGTCTCTTTGTTTGATCAACCAGTTTTTAACTTCGGTGGTTCTATCGGCATCGTTATTGAACATATCGGTACCCGCATCAACAGCATCACCGGTGAAGATGTAAGAAGAAGCGTCTTTAGAAGAGTCGGTGATAGAGATACCTGTGGTACCCCATTCTTCTCTTAAGAGAGTAGTCATCAAGGCTTTGTAAGAAGCGGTAGGGATGACACCTAAACGGTTGTAAGCGGACATGTTAGACATACCAGAACCTAAGTGAAGAGCACCTTCAAAGGATCTAGTTTCATTTTGTCTTAACACTTGTTCCGTCATGAAGGTAGCAACACCGTGACGGTTGGTTTCTTGATCGTTTCCGCAGAAGTGTTTGTTCATACCGATGAGACCACCCACTCTCATAGCGGTAGCTTCTTTTTCACCGCAGAGATAAGCGAGAGTAGAGTCTTCAGAGAAGTATTCAAAGTTTCTTCCACCGTAAGGAGTACGATGCATGTTGCATCCGCCACCATAGACCATGGTAAGACCAAGATACATGGCGTCTTCGGCAAGGAATTTTCCTCTTTCTTCTAATAAGTCAAGATTGAATGTGGAGGCGGAGAGGTTTTCGGAAGTGTGAAGGACACCACCTCTTTGTAAGCCATCAGGACCATCGACACCGGTGCAACCAGGATAGTTGATACCATCCTCACTAGCACCGATAGCATCATATCCCATCTTGTCACCATAAAGAGTGGCAAGCATGGTAGGAGTAAGTTGATCGATGAAGGTTTCCCATTTCTCATCATCATACTCCACGCCCTTCATTTCGACGAATTTGATGGTGACAGGTTGAGAGTGTTTGAAGTCCTTGTAGTCAGGAGCATCACTAGGAGTGGTATAGAGTTCCGCACGTGCGGTCATATTCTTCTTTAATTCACCAGAAGTATCACCTTCCGTTGTTAATCCTGTGATTCTTTCAGGGAAAGTAGACCAATCATCTCTAGTGAGATATTCGACAGCATTTGCTTTGTAATTGTTGATGTTAACTTCAGGGAATTGGTTAGAAACCACTTTATCCGTATAAGGAGAAGTCGCCCAAGTGGTGTTATCTAAAGCAGCTAAGCTATCTTTGACAACAAGAGCCGCATTTCCGGAAACGGAATTTCCCTTTTCATCTGTCATGCCAGTGATTCCCATCTTAGCCATGACATTGTTTAAAGCATCGTGAGCGCCATTGCCGATAGAGAAATAATAATCTCCTTTATCAAAGACATAACAACCTTTCTTGTTGCTGTCCTTGCCGTTTGTGGCATTCTCATCATATGTAGCGAAAAGATAATCGCTCACTTCGATAGAGACGGTCTCTTCTTTGTTGGGGTCAAGTTCGCTAGTCTTTGCAAAACCGACGAGCTGAATTGCACTCTTTTGGGCATTTCCGGATTCATAAGGAAGAGATGCGTATAATTGGACGGAATCTTTTGCCTTGAAAGAACCAGTATTTTTCACTTTGATGCTAGCTTTCAATTTATGGCTAGTCTTATCCCAAGTGATGGATTCTACACTTTCTTCAAAGGTGGTATAAGTCAATCCATAACCGAACGAGAACTGCATCTCATCCGCATAATTCCACTGGGTGGAACCAGAGAAGACACCGAAAGGTCCAGAGGCATTGTTTTTGTTTTGAACTTGATCGAAATATCTTGTTTCGTAATACTTATATCCGACATAGATACCTTCGGCATAAACGACATATTTATCGTGATATAAGGAAACGGGTAAGTCACCCCAGGAGATATCACCGAAGTTCTGCATAGCAGGAGAAGAGAGAGAGTTTGTGGCATAAGTGTCACTTAAAGATCCCGAAGGAGAGACTTCGCCTTTGAGCATCTTAGCAACACCAGTCATACCATAGGCGCCAGGATATCCAATCCACATACAAGCATCGACTTGATAGTCATCCAACCAATCTAAGTCCATAGCGTATCCGGTGTTTAAAAGAACGACAATCTTTTTGAAACCAGAGTTTTTCACCAATTCCATGATCTTCTTTTCACTGTCGTGGAAAGAAAGTTCAGGAACTCCATAGCTATCGGTGGTGTCCATGTCATTTGCTTCACCAGCAAAACGGCCAAAGACAACGATAGCGGCGTCTTTGTAAGAATCAGAGATTTTACCGCTATAGATATCCGCATCGACTTCTCGGATATCTTTGTCAGAAGGAGAACGACCATTGCTCTTGGTGGCTTCAAAGACATCTTCATTGATGTTGAATCCTTCACTCTTTAAAGCATCGTGAAGAGAGACACCGGCGTTAGAAGGTCCACCAGATCCACCATGATAAGTGGCATAAACGGAGGCGTTACCAAAGAGGGTGACATTCTTTCCATCCTTTAAAGGAAGGGCATTGTTCTTGTTGGTGAGAAGGACGGAGCCCTCTTCTTGAGTGCGGATGATGTAATCTTTCTCCGCAACTAACATCTCGTCTTTGTTTGCGTAAGCAGAACCGCCACTTTTAGGGGCGTTAGTCGTGATATTTAAAACTCTATTGATATCTGCTTCACGATCGAAAGCGAGAACGGACATGAACGCAGTCACGGAGAGCAAGGCTCCGAAAGTGGCACCAAGTCCTTTAAACAAATTTTTCTTCATGAGAGAATTCCTTTCTTTTGCTTAAGGGGAGGAGATTATTTGGATAAGGCTAAGTATTCTAAGGCGTTAGTGGAAGTGGCGGTGGTGAATTTCTTGGATCCACTAAATTTCTTGGCTTCAAGATATTCGGCACCAGTTTCATAATATTTGGTTCCAACGACTTCTTGAGAACCGGTTTCAGGATCATATTTGATATCTTTATCGGCGCTCTTTTCTTTCATTTCAGGAGTCCAGTTGGCGGTATCCACATAGTAAGAAGAGTCATAGGCCATAACAATTCTTGTAGGTTCAGATAAAGTGTAATAAACCGTATCTTCATCTAAATCGTCTACTTCAGAAGTGAAAGTTCCGTAATACTTGGTCAAATAGTTATCTCTTTCATTGGCGGTAGCATCATTTCCTTCATCAGGAAGGATGACGGCAGAGAAGCAAGAAGAGGAGATGGTTAAACAATAAGTGTTATCGTTGAAAACCTTTAAATCTTGATAGGCGAAAGTGGTGAGATAGTAGTTATAAGTAGGTCTCATGTTGGAATAAGACATCTTGGCGGGAGAGAGGAATTCATTGGAGAGATTCTTGTCGATATCGGTCTTCTTGGTGGCGGGAGCATTGGCGACAGGTTTGTTATCTTTGGAGAAGACATCTAAGAATTCTAAGGCAGAGTTCTTCTTCGCGGTGGTCAAAGTGACAGGAGCAAACTTCTTAGCTTCAAGATATTCGGCACCAGTTTCATAATATTTGGTTCCAACAACTTCTTGAGAACCAGTTTCAGGATCATATTTGATATCTTTATCGGCGCTCTTTTCTCTCATAGCGGGAGTCCAGTTGTCGGTATCGACCGCATAAGCGGAATCATAAGCCATGACGATACGAGAAGGTTCAGATAAAGTGAAATAGACCGTATCCTCGTCTAATTCGTCGACTTCAGAGACAAAGGCACCATAATATCTAGTGATATAATTATCTCTTTCATTAGCGGTAGCATCGTTTCCTTCAGCAGGAAGGATGACAGCAGAGAAACAAGTGGAAGAGATGGTTAAACAATAGGTGTTGTCAGAATAAGTTTCTAAGGTTTCGAAAGTGAAAGTGGTGAGATAGTAGTTATAAGTAGGTCTCATATTGGAATAAGACATCTTAGCGGGGGAAATGTAGTTTCCAGTTAACGTGGCTTCTTTTCCTTCCCCGGAAGTAGTATCTTCCTGAGTCGTGGTATTAGGAAGAGTGGTTTCTCCAGCGGTAGTAGGATTAGAGGTTCCACAGCCAACTAAAGCGATGGAGGCTAGTGCTAAAACGGAAGTAACAAATAGCTTTTTCATGATATAAATCTCCTTTTATTTGCTTATTAGAGCCCCTACGGCTTCTAATCTAGTTAAGAGTTTATAAGACATAGGGGCTAGAATTTCTTCAACGGCGAAAATTGACGTTTTGAAGTCAAAAATTGTTAAAAAGTTACTGAACGGTGATGGTGTGAGTACCGTTACTGAGGTGTAACGCTCTCTCTTCTAAGGCGACAGATTCTCCATCGAGAGTGACTTGATTTCCAAAGGAAGGATCAAGGAGGAGTCTTCCTCCATCGTTAGGACAAGTGACTTGGATGGTGGTCTTTTCTTCTTTTGTTTCTAAAGTAAAGGAGAGAAGACCATCGGGAGTGGTTGCAGAAGCTTGATAGGAAGAGGAGACTCCGTAAGCGGGTTTGATCTGATAACTTTGGTATCCTGCACTCAAAGGTTGAATGCCAGCAAAGTATTTGCTCATGACCACTAATGGACCACCCGCCCATCCGTGATTGATGGTTCCAGAATCCGGAGCGGGATCCCACTCTTCCCAGAGAGTAGAAGCTTCGTATTCAATCATTCCTTTATAACGGGTGAGCATTCTCTGTTTTGCTTCAGTGAAACGATTCATCTTGGCTAAGGCTTCATCCACAAATCTTTCCATATAAGGGGATGCGTAAGCCGTATTGACCAAAAGGGAAGTGACTAAGTCATAATCCTTTTCCTTCACAAGACCAGAGAGAACAGCAAGGGCGTTTCCTCTATCATCATAGGGACGTCTTATTCCATCACTAGTCACAGATGCAAAACCATTTTCGGTTCTATAGATGCTATCAAAGACAGATTGGATGGAGTTTCTTCTCTGTTCAAAGAGGGTTTTATCTTCGTCTTTCAATTCTCCAACTTCTTTTCCAAGAAGCAGGACTCTCTCTAATGCCCAGTAATACCAGCACTGTTCCATCAAATCCGAATCGGTATTGTTTCCCCAGTCGACCCAGGGGAATGTACCATTTCGATATTGAACAGTTCCATTTTTATTCATATTCCATAATTTGAGATAGTTTACATAAATGGGAAGAATGAGCTTCATGGTCTCTTTATCCCCGGTGTGGAGGTAGTAATCATAAGTGGTGATGATACAAGCTAAGTTTTGCATCGGGATCTCGTTGGTAGTCTTACTTGGCCAACGGGAAGGAATGACATCCTTCATATCCCCTTCATCTGTGACCCAACCAAGAAGAGAAGTGTAAGTCTTTTTGGCTAAGGCCCAACCATCGCTATCTAAGGCATAAAGAGTTTCTGCAATTTGGTTAGCGGCATCTCCGGTGTAGGGAGAACGTTCTCTTTCTGGGCAATCCATGTAGTTATCTCTCATGCAGATGCGAAGAGTATTGGATGCTTTTTTCCAAAGAGTATCTAAATCTTTGTTATCGGATTGATACTGTCCGGTTTGAAGAGCGTTGTATCTTGTTTTTCTATAGCCAACTTTGGTGATAGTGATACCCGCAGGGACTTCCATGATGAATTGATAACCGGTTCTATAATAGAGTTGTTGATATTCTTGTTTTCCTTCTATGGTGACATAATCGTCCATGAAGGAAGTGGTTCCTTGTGTGGTTTTGGTGTTGGTGTAGAAGGTGATCACTTTTCCTTTTTCATCTGCTTCTAATTCGAAGTAAGGAAGGAATTGTTGATTCTCATCTAAGGCAAAGGTAAGAATGCTATCGCTGGTGGTTTTCTTTCCTAAGACCGAGTGTATATCTTCCATGTCTGTCACTTCTTCATCAAAAGCAAAGGGAGGAATTTCACAATAATAAGTGTCACCGAAAGGAAGATTTCCAGGAAGGCAAAGTAAGCTAGCATCATCCCAGGTGGAATCATCTAAGCTTTCATCGGTGAAATCTTCTTTGAAGGAAGCGTCAAAATAGATATCTCTTTCGGCTAAGAAAGAAGAGGTGGGGTGATTGGGATATTTCTCCTTGAGGTTAGATTTGTTTCGATAGGCAGCGATTCTTTTGACTTTGGTTTTGGAATCGGAGACGATATGTTCCTCTCCTAAAGATAAGTCATAAAGAAGACCACCTTGGAAATTCTCTTCATCTTTTTTTGCAGCGATAGAAGAGTTTCCACTTTGTCCCCAGAAGACGACTTCAAAGACAATCAGGTTTTCGCCTTGCTTCAAATGAGACGTGACATCAAAATTGGAATAATAAGAGTCATGTTCACTCATACCTCTTTTGATGTTTCCATCTACGACAACTAATTTACCGTTGATCCAAACGGTGACTTTATCTGCCGCAGATAAAGAAAGAATCGCTTTAGAAGGAATTTGATTGACCTGGAATTTTCTGCGGAAAGCAAAATAGGAATCGGCGGGAGTTTTGCTATACCAAATCCATTTAGCTCCATTCCAAGCAGGAGCTTCTTTCTTTAATGAGGATAATTTGGATAGGTAAGGCAAATGAGAAGTGTCTTCTTTTCCTTCTGGATAAAGATATTCTTCGACTTCTTCCTCGGGGGTAGTAATGCTTTCTTGACTTTCTTCTGTTGAGGTAGTCGTGGTGGTAGCAGGAGTAGTTTGGCTAGGAGAAGTGATGGCACTTTCCCCACAAGAAGTAAGGAAGGTTAAACTGATCAAGGATAACAAGATTTTCTTTTTCATATTAAAAGTTCCTTTTTTGTGATAATATTTTATTTAGGGAAAACACAAACATTTGTTTAAGAACAAAAATTGTATTTATAAAAGCAAAAATTGATATATAAAGATTGAAAAAGCATGGAATTGGTTAAAATTGTCATCCTGGAAGATGAAAAAGAACACTCGGACAAGTTGATTTCTTTCCTGAATCAGTATTCTCAAGAGACAGGAAAGGTTTCTTTTGATATCCGTCTTTATGAAGCTCCATTGGAATTCATGGAGACCTTCCGTTATGATGCCGATATCATCTTTTTAGATATTCAAATGCCAGGAATGACCGGAATGGATGTCGCCCATGAAATTCGTAAGCAAGACCAGGATGTTACACTCATCTTCATCACGGCTTTAACCCAATATGCTGTGGAAGGATATTCCGTGCAAGCTGAAGACTATATCTTAAAACCAATTTCTTACCCTGAATTCAAAATGAAAATGGTAAGATCCCTTTCTAGAATCGTCTTGAAAGGTGGCAAATATCTCACCTTTATCAACAATGAGACCATTCAAAAGGTGTCTTTAGATAGCATCACTTATATCGAGACAGATATGCATCGTCTTCTTTTCCATGACAACGAAGGCTTTTGCTTTGTCAAACATCAATCCATGAAAGAATGTGAAGAAGAATTAAAAGGAACCGATTTCCTTAGAATCAATTCTTCCTATTTAGTGAATTTAAGATATGCTGTCAATATCAGCAACGGGGACATGCTTCTCAACGATGGTACCAGACTCAAGATTTCTCGACCGAGAATGTCTGAAGTTTGCTCTGAATTTGCTCAATTTAAGAAATAGTATATGACAATCATTTATTTTTTGCGTACATGGGGTGCAATCACTAGCTTTTATACCATGCTCTATGAATGGGAAATCATTCAGCATTTGGTATGTATTTTCCTTTTTAATTGGCATCTTCCAAAACGCAAATATACATGGCTTTATTGTACCATCGGAACTGTTTTGATGCTCGGGTGGGGCTTTTTGCTTGGATTTTTAAGAGATTTGTGGCCCGATTCCAATCTTTTTAAAATCTTCGCTACTCTTTCTTTATATAGTTTCTCGTTATTTATCACCTTCTTCTGCTATAACGAAAAACATTGGTCCCACGTATTCTTAAGCTGGATTACCGCATTGTGTGTAAGGGAAGTGATTGATGCAGGTTATGCTCTAATTTGTATGTCTACAGGACAAAACCCACGTCTTGGTATCATTCAGTTTATCGATAATGATATCTTCAATCTAGTGATGTATGATCTCATGCATATCGTCTTTGCTATCGCTTTGTATTTCTTGTTGAGAAAACGTATTCATTTGGTGGAAGATCGCTCCATTTCTTTGCGTATCATCATCATTTCATTAACGATGTTATTTGCGCTGGTTTTAATCAAAACATTTGTTGTGATCAATTCGGAATCGGCAATACCTTTGTACGGGTGTTGTGAAGCATTAATCTTACTTGTTTCTGCCCTTCTTTTATTTGTAAGAGCGGACATTTTAAGAGAATCTTCCTTCAAAGTGGAACAAAGAATCATGGATCAAGTTTTAGCCGAAAACAAAAAACAATATCAGTCTTTGAAGACCAATATTGATATTGTGAATATGAAAGCTCACGACTTAAAACATCAGTTAGAAAAATACCAAGATAAACTGACCCAAGAAGAAGTGGAATCCTTAAGAAATGCGGTAGATGTTTATGACAAAGATATCCGTACTGGATCTCCTGTCTTAGATACCGTTCTATATGTCGAGCACCTTGTTTGTGACAAACATCAGATTCAATTCACCTATCTATGTGATGGGCATCAGTTAGAGAACTTCTCCTCTAGTCAGCTCTATTATCTCTTCTCGAATATCATTGATAATGCTATCGATGCTTGCAAGGATGTGCCTGTGGAAAATAGAATCATTTCTTTCAATATTCGACAAAAAGATAATCAAATTGTCATTGATTCTTGTAATTATTTTGAGGGATCTAGAAATATTCAAGATGGTGTGATGGAGACGACAAAGAAGAATAAAGCCCATCATGGATATGGATTAAAATCTATCAAGATGATTGTGGAACAAAACAAAGGTAGTATGAATATTCATACCGAAAATAATATGTTCTTTATGGTAATCAACCTACCGATACCCGAAAAGAAAACGATTTAATGATTGTTTTGATGAGAGTGGAATAGTTTCTGCTCTCTTTTATATTGGCTGATGAAATCAAAGCTTACACAAAGAGATTCGATGGGGTTTTTATGTAAGTAATGTTTGTGTTGTTCTAAAATGACCGCCTCGACTTCATTCTCTTGATCTTGCTTTAAGAAGGCGAGGAGGTTTAAATTTCCTGTTCCTAGTTCCACCGCTTCATTGGAAATGATGGGTGTCATGAATTTTTTGTGACTTAAATTTCCGTGATCACAGATGTGATGAAGTTTTTGTCTTTTTCCTAATTTCTTCATGTAGAAAAGAGCATCCACCCCAGAGATAGAGGGCCAATAGCTATCAAATTCAAAAGAAACATAGTCGGGATCGGTGTTTTCGATGATGAAGTCATAGGCTAATCTATCGGGAGTAACATGAACAAATTCTACATTATGATTGTGATATAAGAACGTAAGGCCGTGCTCAGATAAGTTCTTTCCTATCTTGTTGAGACGTTCCGCAAGAGCGAGCACTTCTTTCTTAGAACTATACTCAAATTGATATAAGCCAGTTAAAACAATGTTGTGTGTTTGAAATAAGGTTGCTTCTTTCACCACATCGTCAAGTCTTTTTTCTAAGGTGTCGATATCTTCGTGAATCGAAAAGACTTTCAAGGAGACTTGATCTAATAACTCTTTCCAATTCATCTTGCCAGAATTCTTGATGGGCATCCCACTCATGGAAGTTAAAAATTTGACAATCCAGGGGCTTTTTCGAATCATGAAACCATTCAATTCGATGCCATCATATCCAGAAGCTTGGATGATTTTTAACGCATTGAGTGCATTCTTTTTATTGCTAAGGACTTTCCCTAATTGTAATTGTTGAACACCAAATTCCATAAGCTGCCTCCCTCTAAGTCTTTATTTGACAACATTATAAAAGGAAAAAAGGAATGTTTTTTTCTTTCGTCAATTTCTGTCTTTTTACAATCAAAAATTGATGAAGAAAACCCGTCTGCTTTTGCAAACGGGTTTAGAAAAGGTTTATGAATGAAGCTTATTATCTAGCCATGGTAGCAGTGTGTTCAACACTGTTGGCATCAACATATTTGAAGGAGTAGTTGTTGAAGGACCAAGTTCCGGTTTCAGTTAATTTATAGGAAGTGAAGTAGAATTTATAAGTACCATCCTTTAAGCAATCAAAGGTGCAAGAGGCATTTTCACCTTCTTTCACTTCTTGAGCAAAGCTGAATAGGACGTCAGTATCGCCTTCAACAGGTTGATAATTTAAGGCACTAGCGGTGCTCCAAACAGCAGCGGAGCAAACAAATCTAGCCTTCAATTGAGCAGAGGCGACAGCAACATAATCGAAGTAAAGAGTGCCTTGAGAGTAGGAAGGGCCTTCTTGTTCACCACCAGATTCTTTGCCGATCAAGTTAGAGACATCTTCGCAGTAGAAGTTGTATCTAGCAACATAATCACCATAGACAGCTTCTTCCCAAGCGATGGTAGCGGATTTGTTTTCGGCGATAACAGCTTCACGAGGAGTTCCACCGATGACAACAGTCAACTTTTCCTCTTTGTAAGACCAAGAGATTTCACCCTTAGGATAGTAACCAATCAAAGCGCCATTTTTATCTAATCTTGCACCATAATCGGAACCAGTGTTATCGGCGAAGAGATAGAGCTTTTCTTTGGTTTCAGTATCTTCAAAGATAGCAGCGTATTCTTCAGGTTCAACGAATTTATAGCTGGTTTCTTGGATGAATTCATCTAAAGTTTCATAAGGATCAGCATTGTATTCTAATTTGACAGAACGGCCAGAGATACCGATCGGAATGGTGAAATTAGAGATATTTAAGGGAGTTTCATCATCAGAAGCAAAGTTGATGAGGTAAGTGTTCTTACC
This sequence comes from Bacilli bacterium, assembly GCA_017470005.1. Lineage (GTDB taxonomy): Bacteria > Bacillota_I > Bacilli_A > RFN20 > CAG-288 > Enterosoma. The sequence continues at coordinate 16,284 of JAFUFH010000090.1, forward strand.
AGTGATGGGTTGACCAGTTTGTCCCTTGACACCATCAACGATGTTGACAACGGCTTTGATGCATTCATTATCGTCATCATCAGTAGCGAGGCCCCAGACACCATCAAACCATTTGGTAAGGTTTTTGTTTTCTTCCGCAGCGGAAGTATCTAAGGAATATATAGAATATCCGTATCCGTCTAACTTACCATCGGCATAAAGATTCAAGATATAAGAGTAGGCGAAACCGAAGTTGGCCATTTCGGTGTTGACACCAGTCCACTGATATTGAAGAGTGTGTTCTTTTTGTTCTTCTTCAGAATTGGTGGTGTTTTCTCCCGCAGTAGTGTTAGGGGTGTTTTCTCCCGAAGTAGTGTTAGGGGTGGTCTGTTGAGCAGTAGTTTCTGTGGGATTGGTGTTGCTAGCGGGAGTTTCACCGCAGGAAGCCATACCGAAAACGGAGATAGTAGAGAGTGCCAATAAGGCTAATCTTTTTAATTTCATCTTTTTATCCTCCTTTAAAATTTGATGTAAGATGATCGCTCTCTTTTTTGAAAGGAGAGAGCGAGAACCTTAGGAAAAAACAGAATTAATTACCAGCGACTTGAGTTTCTTTGACTAAGAAGCGTTCTAAGATGATCATGGCAATACTAGCCGCAGCGATACCAAAGCCAGCAAAGGTGATGACCTTAAGAACCACGATCCACCAGGATTCAATCGGGATGATGGTGGCAGAGGAAGTGAGGCCGTTCATAGCGATAGAGTGAGCGATGGATTGGACGATACGTTTGGCGGCAACATGCATACAATGCACGATGGCTTTATCGTTCTCATATCCATTGAGAGTACCAGCGGTACCGGAACCATCCCACAAATCTTGACCAGCTAAGACACCCATAGCGATGTCCATATAATCGGCGAAGACAGAACAGTCAGTGATGGCAGCACCCTTCATACCCCATTCGTTACGTAAGACATTGGTCATGAGGTTGTAATCAGAACCTGCCCAAACAACACCTAAACGGTTGAAGGAGGTCATGACACCTGCACCACCACCTAAGACAGAACCTTCAAAGGCTCTGAGATAGATTTCACGGATACTTTGTTCATTTGCCCAAGTGGAGAGACCGTAACGACCAGATTCTTGATCGTTGAGAGCGAAGTGCTTTGTGAAGACATAGATACCTCTTTCTTGGATGGCTCTAACTTCGTGTTCTAATGCTTTAGAAGTGAGGAGAGAGTCTTCAGAGAAGTATTCGAAGTTGCGACCGCAATAAGGAGTTCTGTGAATATTTCCACCAGGACCATATAAACCAGAGGTTCTTATATCCGCTTTATTGTCGGCTTTTCCGCAGTCTTCTCCGATGAAGGAGCCCATCTTAGAAATCATGTCGATATTTCTAGTTGCTGCCATGATGTCTTCAGAGGTGTAACCCATACCGGAAGCACCAAATTGTAAGGATTTGGTATAACCTTGAGGACCATTTTCATCATAAGTTCCAGGTAAACCTAAGGAACCGATAGGTTGTGTGGCGTGGAAGCCATTACCGATGAGCTTATGGAGGTCTTCGAAAGAAGCTTGCTCGACAAGGTCTTGCCATAATTTGGCGCCTTCTTCTGTCTTATGATCTTCAGTGATATCTCTCTTTTGGAACATGATAGCGGTTAAACCATTCTGTTGATTGAACTTTTCTAATTCGGTGATGTCAGAATAGTGAGCGGCTTTCATCTTTTCGACGATAGCTTTTCTTCCTTCGGGAGTAGCAATCAAACCATCTTCCCACATCTTAGGAGAAATCTTAAGAGTTGGTCTTGTTGAAGCAGTGGGCATTGTTCCGACCCAATCTTTACGAGTTAAGTATTTGATAGATTGGTCATCTTTGGTTCCTTCGTACTTGTTTAAGTCGGCGTGATCGAATTGGTTGGTGACTTTATAACCTGTCTCTTCAGAAGTGGAACAAGTTGTGCTATCTAATTCATTTAAGGTCCATTTGGCGGTGTTGGCTGCTTTACCTTCCGCATCCATTTTGCCGGTGGTAGAAGAAGGAGTGTAACCTTTGGCGGCTAAGATATTGTTCAAAGCTTCGTGAGCACCGTTACCAATAGAGAAGTAGTAATCGCCTTTATCTAAGATATAGGTCTTAGCGAGGTTAGCATCATAAGAGGCGATATCTCTCTTCTTGATGGTGATGTTCACTGTTTCGCTTTCACCCGCTTTGACGATACCCGTTTTGGCAAAGCCAGCTAATTGAACTGCGGCTTTTTCGACACCATTTTCTCTGTCATAGTCGGTGTAGGGAGTTTGAACATAGATTTCCGCGGAGTTTTTACCATCGACGGAACCCTTGTTTTCTACTTTGACAGAAACATCGAAATGGTCACCGTTTTCTTTCACATTGAGATTGGAATATTCCCAAGTGGTATAAGATTCACCAAAACCGAAGGGGTAAGCAACATCATCATGATATCTGTATTCACCAGCATTTCCGTTACCTGTGACAAAGTCTTCATAACGGGTTTCATAATACTTGTATCCGATGTAGATACCTTCTTGATAAACCATGTAATTCTCATTACATTCACCAGATTTACCCGGTTGATTGTATTGAACCCAAGAAGTCTTGTATTCACCCGTCATACCAGAGGCAGAAGAGTTAGTGAAGGCGTGTAAGCCGAAGTTGATGGCGGCAGGAGAGGTTCTATTGTTATTTAAGAAAGTCTCCGCCAAACGTCCGGAAGGATTGGTGTCTCCCGCTAAGATAGAAGCGACACCTTCCATACCATGAGTACCAGGGTCACCGATCCATAAGGCGGCATCGATGCCATAGGTGTCGGAAGTGAGGAAGTCGAGTTTGACTAAGTTAGAACCGTTGAGCAAGACAACAATCTTTTTGAAGACACCGTTGTCTTTGTATTGCTTCAATCCGGTTAACATATCGATTTCATTCTGATTGAGTCTTAAGTAATCGCCATCGATACCATCGGCGCATTCACTCATCGGTAAGTCGTTACCTTCACCACCAGAACGGGCGATGAAGACAAGGGCGACATCTCCGTAATCGGCAAAGGAATCTTCCACTTCTGGAGTGATGACTTCCGCCCAAGGGGCTTCGTTGATACGATATTGATCAATGGTTCCACCAGAGGTGGCAGCATTGACTCTACGGTATTGAGTCAGATCATTGAAATAGTGGTTGTAGAGAACGTTGTTGGTACACTTTTTCGCAAAGTGTGCATTTAAACCAGCACGGATGGTGGTAGCTTGAGAGATGTTGACTTGACCAGAACCAGTACCGCCATAGACAGGGTCGACAGAAGAGGTAGAGAACATAGAGAATTTGGTTGTCTTAGCTAAAGGAAGGGTATTGTTTTCGTTCTTGAGAAGAACAGCACCTTCGGCTTCTAAGTTTGTGCATAGTTCTTTTTCATCCTCTGCTAACTTTTTACTTCCTTCTTCTGTGTTAGGATAGTTGGTTTTGTAGTATTCTGTGTCTTCTTCATTACCACCGGTGTCTTTGATCTCGAATGTTTTAACATTCCAAGTACCATCTAATTGGGTTTTGAAGAGGGGGGATACTCCCCAGGCAACAGCACCTACGACACCAAGGAATCCGAAAACAGAGGAGAGGGAGATCCATAATGGTGTGTGTTTTTTCTTCATATTTTGCTCCTTTTCATGAAGAAAGACTGGACGTCTTTTCTTGGCTAATACTTTAATCACTTTGCCAAAAAGAAAACGCTCACATTCAAAAATTGTAGGTTCATGAGCAAAAACTGTCGCTCAAAGGGAAAATATATAGTTGAATATATTTATTAATATAAAGATTTAAGTAGAAAAAAAGCTCGGCGTTTCCACCGAGCGAAAGGAAAGGATTAATTTATTAGGAAGACTGTTTCTTCATGTTCTTCTTTTGAGAATACATGAGAATATCTGCTCTCTTGAAGACATCCTCTACACAAGTGTCCTGGCTAGGATTGAAGGTAGAGTAGCCTAGAGCGGCAGAGACGGTCTTTGTCAATTGAGATTCGTCATTATTGAGAGGAGAGGAAACTTCATCGTTGAAATTTTGGATGAGAGCTTCAGCATTCTCATAATCTTTTTCTTTTAAGATGACGACGAATTCATCTCCACCGATACGATAAGCGGGAGAGTGAACGAATGTCTTTTGAATGAGTTTTCCTAAGCGGATGAGAGCTTGATCACCTTCGACGTGACCAAAGTCATCGTTGATCATCTTCAAATAGTTGAGGTCGATCATGGCGATGCCGAAGTGTTGCATCTTTCCTTCTTTGATTTGATCGTTGATTAAGTTTTCATCGCTGGTATAGGCGATCTTATTATAGAGCCCTGTGAGAGCATCACTGTTAGCTAAAACGGTGATACGAACGTTTTCTTGCTGAGATTGGATGAGTTGTTCATTGGTTTTGGTAAGCTCATCGATTTTGTTGCTGACATCTTCTTCCATTTTGACAAGAGATCTTCCTAAGTCACCGATCTCGTCGTTGACGGTGGTGTTAATCTTAGAGAACTCTTTTCTTGTCTTTTCTAAGTTGGAACTGTCGTAAGAGCTAGCAATTTTAGTTAAACCTTTTAAAGGCTTAATGATACCGAATTGAGAGATAATTAACGCAAACACGGACACAACAAGAGCGGTGGACATGGTGTAGATGAAGAGTTGGATGATATTTCCTGCTTGGTGAGCACGGATAACTTTTAAGCTGATATCGGTTGCCATGTAGCCGATGACTTCATCGTTGTGATAAATCGGTTTTCCTGCGGTGACCAATTGACCAAAGTCGGCATAATCGACAATACTGGCAGGGAAGCCGTTAGCGGGGTCTTTTCTGATAGCTGCTTTTGCGTCTTCGTTCATCTCATCGATAGATCCGATAGGGCAAGGATCGACTAAGTCTCCGTCGGCGACATAAATACAGTTTTCATTCTCGATATCGACGAAGGTGATATAGATACAATCAATTTCGTGGGAATTGGCTCTTTCTACTTTTTGTAAGAAGTTGATGAGATCTTTGTAGTTTTGACTTTCTTCTAGAGTGGTAAACTGTTCCACATAAGCGTTCCAGGCATCAGAACCCCACTCATCATTTCTCGGTTTGGTTTCCGAGTTTTCGTAAATCAGCTTTACTTCTTCAATCAAATCATGGGCTTTTTGCGTGTCCACTGTTGCCGCTACCGTTCCTGCAAGGGAAGAAGCGATATCTTTGTATTGCTGACGATTAGAAGAAGAAGAGACCAACGAGAAATAAGCCATTGCAACTTCAACAAGAAGAATGACTAAGACATAAATAAAGATGATGGACTTCGCTTGAATCGTGAAACGTAACTTCTTTTTTTGCATAGTTTTGACCTAAAAAAACCAGGGTCACGCAAAGAGTGGCACTGGCTCATAAAAAGTCATAAATGTGCAACTGGCTGCCTTAAAATTGAGGGCCCTCTAGCTTTGCGTCACCGGATTTCTCCGGGTTTGCCGATAAAAACATCTAGTTAATAATACTTGTGTTGAGAATACCTGTCAAGAATTATTTTGGTAATATTTGCATAAATATCATATTTCGGATGTGTTTTTTACAAAAATTAGATAAAAAATACGATTTGCACAAAAAATCTCCCACAGGTTTTTCTGTGGGAGAAAAAGATTTACTGATGAGGTGCGTTAGGGTTGAAAGAAGACTTTAAGGAGCAAGTTCTATTGAAGATGAGATGATCTTTGGTAGAGAGTTTGTCGGTGCAGAAATATCCGGTACGGACAAATTGGAAGTGATCTCCAGGAAGGGTATCTTTAGCCTCGGCTTCAATGAATCCTTCCTTGACTTGCCAAGAGTTGGGGTTGAGTCTCTCTAAGAAATTGGTGCCCTTGGTTTCTTCGGTCTCATCAAAGATGAGAACATCGAAGAGGTTGAAGGTGGCCTTTAAGCCAGTGGAAGCTTCCACATATTGGATGGTGCCATTAGGCTTTCTTCCATCGGTAGAATTGCCTTGCTTGGTGTTGGGGTCATAAGTGGCGTGAACACGGATGATGTTTCCTTGTTCATCTTTATCCACAGACACAGCTTTGATGAAGTAAGTGTTCATCAATCTGACTTCTGTATCTAAGGCAAGACGTTTCCATTTCTTGTTGGGTTTGACTTCAACAAAGTCTTCTTTTTCGATATAGATGTGTTTAGAGAAAGTGATGGTGTGAGAACCCAGTTCTGGGTTTTCCATGTTGTTAAGAGCTTGGAAAGTCTCTGTCTGTCCTTCTGGATAGTTATCGATGACCACTTCTAAGGGATCGATGACAGCCATGAGACGCTTGGCACTCAATTTTTGATCTTCCATGAGATAGTGATCAAGGATAGAAGCATCGGTGGTGGAGTTGATTCTAGAAAGACCAGTGTAGAGGATGAATTCACGGATAGCAGAAGCGGTGACACCTTTTCTTCTCAAGCCGACAAGAGTAGGCATTCTAGGATCATCATAACCGGTGACATATTTCCCTTCGACAAGCTGTCTTAAATATCTCTTGGACATGATGGTATTGGTGATGTTGAGTCTTCCCCACTCGTATTGATGAGGAGCGGGAGACATCTCACATTTTTCGATGACCCAATCATATAAAGGACGATGGTTATCGTATTCGATAGAGCAGAGAGAATGGGTGATTCCTTCAAAAGCATCTTGTAAAGGATGAGCGAAATCATACATCGGATAGATGCACCATTTCTTGCCTTGTCTATGGTGTTCGACATGCAAGATACGATATAAGACAGGATCGCGCATGTTGATGTTAGGAGAGGACATGTCGATCTTGGCACGAAGAGTCTTTTCTCCATCTTTGTATTTGCCTGCTTTCATCTCTTCAAAGAGGCGAAGGTTTTCTTCCACACTTCTATCGCGGTAAGGAGAATTCTTACCAGGTTCCGTTAAGGTACCTCTATAAGCGGTGGTTTCTTCGGGAGAGAGATCATCGACATAGGCTAAACCTTTCTTGATCAATTCGACGGCCTTTTCATAGGTGGCATCAAAATAATCGGAACCGAAGAGGACTTGATCCGGATGATATCCTAACCACTCGATGTCTTTTAAGATGGCGTCGACATATTCGGCGCCTTCGTTGACAGGGTTGGTGTCATCAAAACGGAGATTGGTCTTGCCGTTGAAAGCCATGGCCAATTCAAAGTCATTGATGATGGCTCTAGCGTGACCAATGTGAAGATAGGCGTTAGGCTCAGGAGGAAAACGGGTCTTGATCTCGCTGACACGACCTTCCTCTAAGTCTTTTTCCATGATGGTTTTAATGAAATTGTTGATCTCTGTCATAACTGTACCTCTTCTAAATTGTGTTTATAAAATAAATACGGGTAATACAATAACAAATATTTTATGAAAAAGAAATGAAAACATCACTTGAGAATGTTATCTAAGATATCTTTTACACATTGGCGAAGCTCTTCCACCACTAAAGCATAATTTCCAGAATACCAAGGATCCTCTATCTCGACAATCCCAGGGGAGAAATAAAAGACAGGAAGGCATTTGGAAAGATTGTGAAAATAGCGTTCTAATCTTCGCTTGTTTTCATAATCCATGTAAAAGAGATAGTCGCACTCATCCAATTCTTTTTGGGTGAGCCAATAGGATTCATGAGGATAAAGCTTCACTTTTTGCTTGATGAGCTCTCTCTTCATCGGTGGATAGATGGGATTAGATATCTCTTCGCTAGAGAGAGCTTTAGATGACACTTCAAAGAGAGAGGAGACTCCTCTTCTTTCTGCTTCTTGTCGAAATAGCATCTCCGCAGCAGGAGAACGACAGATGCTACCATGACAAACAAAAATGATTTTCATACTCTTATTTTAACGAAATTCTTTTCTTTCATAAAGTTTTACTTTGACAAGATAATATTTATGTTATTAAATGAAATAGAGATATGAAAATTGCATTATGTATTCCCATCTATGAACCAAGCGATAAAGTTCTCCCTTTCTTAAAGCAATTTAGAGAAGGAGATTTTGACGCTTTTTTGGTGGTAAATGATGGTTCAGATTCCAGATTTGATGAGATTTATCAAAGAATCGAAGAAGAGACTCTCTTCCATGTCGTTTCTTATGAGAAGAATCACGGCAAAGGTTACGCTCTTCGTTATGGATTCACTTATTTGAGAGAACATGTGGAAGATTTAGGATGGATAGAAACTGCAGATGGGGATGGTCAACACACCTATTCGGATATTCTTCATGTCAAACAAGTCGCTTTTGAAAACCCGGATTCTTTAATTTTAGGAAGCAGAGATATTCATCTTCCTTATGTACCTGACCGGTCTAAAATCGGTAACAAATTATCTAACGCTTATTTCTTATGGGAAACGAATCACAATTTAAAAGATACGCAAACAGGACTGAGAGTCATTCCGAAGAAATTATTTCCTATCGCAAATAGAACTTACGGAAATCGTTTTGAATACGAGCTCAATTTTTTGACCAATTCTGCCCCGGTTACCCCCTTTGTTGAAGTAGATATTGAGACCGTTTATGAAGGAAATAATACCGGAAGTCATTTCCGTCCCATCCATGATACCGTCAGACTTTACCGTATTCCTTTATTGACCAAGGTATTAAGAATCGCTTGTTGGGCTTTAGAATTAGTTCTCTTCTTTGTGTTTTCTACTTTTGTTTTCCAAAACGAAGGAAATTTGATGATTTTCGCTTCTAATACTGGGGCATGGTATAGTTCCTATTTTCTCTTCTTTTTCTTGCTAGTCTTTGCTATCTATCAATGTAAGATGCGTATTACCAGGAGACAGTTATTCCTATTGTTCTATCACTTTGCTACCTATGGTATTACTACCCTCTTGCTCTACCTGGTGAAAGACACCCCACTACCACTGACTTTATGGAAGTTCTTCTTCGATGCTGCTCTCTTGACTCTTTGGTTTATCATTCATATCATCTCTTATAAAATTCACTTAAAAAAATAGGCTGCAAACGCAGCCTTTTCTTTATTAACAACTTCTTAATGCTTTTTCAATGTAATCAAAGAAGAGATTCACGTCAATCCCTGTAGCGACTTGGATGTAACTCTCTTTATTTGGTTTGCAACGAGTCTGCCCATACGTGATGGAATCGGAGATATCCACATCAACATCCATATGTTCAAAATGAAGAATTTTATCATCGAGTAGACAAGCGATAGTGAGTGGATCGTGAAGAGGTCCACCATCTAGTCCAAACACTTCTTTCTGTGTCTTATTGAAGAATTTCATCAAAGCGACAAACATCTTAGAAGAGTGAGTTTTAATCTTATCCATTCTTTCGACAATCTCAGGTAGGACCAAGGCTTTTCTTGTGACATTTAATCCCACCATTCTCATAGGGATTTTGCTATCGAAACAAATCTTAGCAGCTTCGGCATCCGCTAGGATATTAAATTCCGCATAAGGAGTGAGATTTCCTTTATCGGTGCTTCCTCCCATAGAGATGATTTCTTCGATATGAGGAATGATTTCTGGATACTGAAGAAGGGCGCTAGCAAGATTGGTCATAGGACCAGTTGTCACGACAGTTACTTTATCCTGAGAAAGAAGGGTGTCTTTTAAAAAGGTGACAGCATCTCTTTTCTCATACTGAAGATCATATTCGGGGAACGTAAAACCATCTAAACCGCTCTCTCCATGGATCTCTCCACAATTGAGACGGCTTCTCTTTAAAGGCTTAGAAGCCCCTAAAGCGATAGGAACATCGCTATGGAGATAACGAGTGACATTTAAAGCGTTTCTTGCGGTTTTTTCTAAGGTTTGATTACCAGAGACCACACTGATACCAAGAAGGGAAAGAGAAGGAGAGCTTAACGCTAATAAGATAGCGATAGCATCATCGTGTCCAGGATCACAATCTAGAAAGATCTTTCTAGGCATCTTGATCCTCTTGCATTTCCACGAGGTGGTTATATTCATCAAAAACGGCTTCTATGATCTGTTCATCGGTGACGATATCATAGACTTTCTTTCCATCTTTTCTTTTGTGATAACGGAAAACAAAGGCCTCTTCATCTTCCATTCCTTCAATGGGTTTTACGGGCTTTAAAATGGCGTAATCTTTGGTGTTGAAAAAGATGGTGGCTAATTCTTCAAATTGGAGTTCTTCTCCATCTCCTGTCATTAAAGTGATGTATTCATCCATGTGATTAATCCTCTTATAATTAATATAACAAAATCGTAAGAAAGATAGAAAAGGAAAGAATAGATTGATAGAATGTTGTTATGAAAGAAATACAGGAAATCTTCCTTCATCGAAAAGTAGATTTAGAGAAACTATTCTCTTATGGTTTTACAAAACAAGAAAACCTTTATGTTTATCCAGTCAATATCATGAATGATGATTTTCGATTAGATTTTTATTTTGATGGAAAAGACTTCACTAGAATCTATATTTATGACAATCAATGGGAAGACGAATATTTTGATATCACAAATGATTCTACTTATGAGAATGTGAATTATAAAGTTAGAGAAGAGATAGAGAAGATATTAGAAGATATCAAAGAGAAATGTTTTTCGATTTCTTTATTTACTTCTCCTCAAGCCAATCGAATTGTCTCTCTTATTCAAAAGAAATGGAATATCTCCCCAGATTTCCCTTGGAATGATGAGAATGGGGTGGTGAGAAATCCTGATAATCAAAAATGGTTTGGTCTTTTCATGCACATCGATGCAAAGAGAATGAAATTAGAGAGCAGGATGGTGGATGTTCTCAATGTCAAAATAGATCCTTTTAAGAATGAAGAAATCCTTTCTAGAAAAGGAATCTATCCCGCTTATCATATGAATCATAAATCCTGGATCAGCATCATCTTAGATGATACGTTAAGTGATGAGGAAGTGATGTCTTATATTGAGTGGAGTTATCTTTCTGTCTTAGAGGAGAAGAAAGAAAACCAAAGCGCATTTCTAGTACCTTCGAATCCTTCCATGTTTGATATCGAAAGAGAATTAAAAGAGACAGGCAGTATTCTATGGGAGAATCGGTGCCATGCGAAAGCGGGAGATGTCGCTTATATTTATTATGGTCAACCTTATTCTTCCATCATGCTTCTATGCAAGATAGAAAAAGTAGGGATTGAGAATCCTTTTCCTACCACGGCCAAGTCTTGTATGAAACTTGTCTTAATCAAGAAGTTTAAAGAAAAAGAACTTCCATTACAAGAATTAAAGAATCACGGTCTTACTTCCGTACGTTGCCAAAGAAAAATTTCTCCTTCTTTATTAGATTATTTGAAGATTTTTTCTTAAAAACGAATAAAAAGTAGTTAAAAATAGCTTTATTTTGATTTGTTAAAATTACGAAAGCGCTTTTATGGCACAAAAAGGATAAAAAGCGAAAAAAACACTTGCACGAGCTTGAAACAATCGATATAGTATTCGTCCATTCGACACAGCTATCGACAGACGAAGACGAGACGATCATAAGTTTCAAAAGTTAACCCCCTTACTTTGTTGGCTCCAGCAGAAAACCGAATGGCAATCAAAAAGGAGGTACATCATGAATTACAACAACACCAAAAAGACAGTGAAGACTTCCAAAAAGAAAGCCACTGCCAAGAGAGAAAGATTCTTCAGCTTATTCAGCGGATTAGTCGTTTCTCACATCATGAACGTTTTCGAAGCTAACGACTTCTAAAACGAAGAATGAAAACAATAGCCGCAGGCGTGTTCTGCGGTTTTTTCTTTTCAAAAAAGAAAAAGAGATTGTGATATAATTTCATATATGGCTTTAGATAACCTTTCTCTTTCCATCATTGCGGATGAAATCGAAGCGAAGATGCTAGATTGTCAAATAGGCACCCCATTGGCTCTCAGCCAATATGATTTTGCGTTGCCTTATTCGGATAAGGATAAGGATGGCAATATCAAGAAGGGAAGCTTCATTTTCTCTTTGGATCCTACCAATCCTTTTGTCACCTATTCGGAAGAACGTTTTGCAAAGGTTCAGGATAATTCTATTTTCTTCAATTCTTTAAGAAGACTTTCATTATCCAAAGTGACTTCTGTCAAGAAGCATAAAGGGGAAAGAATATTAACCATTTCGATGAAGGCAAATCAGAATGACATCTCTGAAATCAACACCGGATATGATTTGATTTTAGAATTATTCCCAAATCGCCCGAACTGCTATATCATCGCTTATCCTTCCGGAAGAATTCTCTCAGTTTACAAAGAACACACCGATATTGAAAAGGGAATCTTCATCACTCGTAACGCGATTTATCAATATCCAGATGAAAAAGGTGCTTTGCCAACAAATTTAGAGGACCCGGAACAAGCTAGACCTTATCTTCCTAATGCGACATTAAGAAGATTGAAACAATATGTTTTGGATGGTCATGATTTAAAAGATACCTTAGTTCGCATGACTACTTCCAAAGATATTTACGTCATTCACAAAGATATCTTGTCTTTTGATTTTGGGGACAAAGAGGCAAAGAAAGTCCCTGTTCCTCAGCTTTATTCCACTTTTGTCGGTGATCAAAAGAGCATCGCAAAGTTAGATAAAGTCAAAGAATTGGTCAAGTTGATTGAAAAAGCAATCAAGACAGCCACCAAAAAACTCAATAATCTCGAAAATGATTTAGCGACCGCCAAACAGAGAATGATTTATATGGAATATGGTCAAATCATTTATCTTTATCAAGGTGAGATTCATGTCGGGGATAAGATGTTAGAAAGAGATGGATATCAAATTCCTCTTGATCCTAGATGGAACGCTCCCAAAAATGCCAATGCTTATTTTAAAAAGTATCAAAAAGCCAAAGCGGCTTTAAAAATCTTAGCGGATATCATCGTCAAGACCAAAGATGAGATCACTTATTTAGAAAAGAAACTGATGGAAGCTAAGGATGGAACCCCAAGAGATGTCATGGAATTGAAATCGGAGCTTCTTTCTGAGGGTTATATCAAGGAAAAACAAGGAAGAAATACGGTTTATAAAGTTTCTAAAAAACACAAATATGAACCTCATTATCTTATCTTGCCTCAGGGTAAGATCGGTTTTGGTATGAATGGACTTCAGAATGAAGAGCTGACTTTTGAGATTGCCGCTAAGGATGATATCTTCTTCCATGTCAAAGACTATCCCGGTTCTCATGTCGTGCTTTTAGAAGGCAAGGACAATCAAGATATGAAGACACTTGCATGCGAGTTGTGTCTTTATTTATCACATCTTGATAACGGAACCATTATGATTGCAAAGAGAAAAGATGTTAAGAAAAATCCCAACAAAATCGGCTTGGTCAACATCTTAAAATATGAGACTCTTGTCGTGAAATTTATCCGTGAAGAATCCCTTTCTCTTTTTAAAAAGGCTCTCAAGGCAGAATAAAGGAGGCAAAGATATTATTCTTTTAGAATAAATAATTTAGAAATACTTGAGAAAAGAGGAAAATATTCTTATTTTTCCGTTCATGAAATTGTTGACTTTGAAGTTGTAATTGTATATAGTATTTAACGCGATTGAAAAATGCCCCCTTAGTTAAGTGGTATAACGGATCCTTGGTAAGGATCAATTGCTAGTTCGATTCTGGCTCGGGGCACCACCTTGTTTATAAGTAGTTTATTTATATAAAATTCCGTCGTGTGCAATTCATTATGCGGGAGGTTTCTCTATGAGCGCTAACAAAGAAAAGAAGAACGCCAATCGTGCTCATGCCGTAGCTGCATGGGAATGGTTTAAAGAGGCAGCTTGGTTACAAGTTTTACTCATCGTCGGCGTTGTCGTCGGTTTGGTTGTCGCTATTCCTTTCGTTGTTCAAGGCATCGTCTCTGCTATCAACAACAACGAATCTGACTTCTATCAAACTCACCAAATTTATTACAGCGATTTAGAAAAATACATCGCCGGTAATGATACGAACAATTCCAACGGTTTGGTTGGTAAGGGCGAAAGAGTCTCCTCTGTCTCTGACACTACAGAAGGCTTCGTCGTCATGTTCTACAAAGATAATTGCGATAACTGCGATACTCTTCAAAAGAATGTTGAAACCTGGTATAAGAATGCTTCCACCACTTATGGTGAAGGCAAGATTAAATTCTTCACTATCAATGTTGGTTGGGTTCCCGCTGATGAAGCTAAGAGCACTCAATACGAAGGAACCAAAGAAAAATACGATAACAAATACATCACTCTTGAACAACAACAGATCGTCATTGACAATGTCAAAGATGTCTACTTAGATCAAGATGATGATCACAAAGCTTCCGCTGTCACAGAAGATACCCTCAATGCTAGATTAGATACTGGTACTTCTTGTGCTACTCTTCCTACTCCCTTATTCGTCAACTACACCAAAGATAAAGAAAGCAGTTCTTTCTCCGCTTCTGATCCTTCTAAAGCCATCTTTGGCCCTATCGGTGGCCTTTCTAATAGCTCTGTGGAAGATGTCGCAAAACAAATGAACGATATCTACAACTTCCAGATCTATAACAAATAAACCCTTTATTCGGTACGTAACGGTCAACCTCACGGTTGACCTTTTTCTTCGTTAAAAAAGGAGTCTTTATGACTCCTTAACCTAATTTCTTTTTCATGGCATCTAGAACTTCTTCGGGAACCATGGGAGAGATATCTCCGTGGAGAGAATAAATCTCTTTTACAGCGGAAGAAGAGATGAAGGCTTCTTCTTTATTTGCCATCAAGTAGACCATCTCTACTTCTGGTTGTAAGTAATGGTTGATTTCATGGAGCTGATATTCCATCTCATAATCGGTCACGGCTCTCAAACCACGGATGATGGCTTTGATATCTCTATCGTGAGCGTATTTGACCACCATGCCGGAGAAGCTTTCGACTTCAAAGCCTTCATATTTAGAAAAGACTTTCTTTGCCATATCGACTCTTTCTTGGGTGGAGAAGAGATAATTTCCTTTTTTGGCGCCGTTGTCTGCGACTAAGATGATGATTTTATCAAAGAGGGTCTTCGCTCTTAAAGCAATGTCTACATGACCATTGGTGAGCGGATCAAAAGAGCCAGGATAAATTGCGATTCTCATATCAGTTCTCCTTTCTATATACGGCGACATGTTTTTGTCCGTATCGATATTCTTTCATTTCAAATCCTTCGATTTCTTTATTGGGATAATCTTGTTCAGAGACGATGATACATTCCGGGGCTAATTGGTCTCTTTCCTTCATATCTAAGATGATATTTGCGTTGATGTTCATCTTGTAAGGAGGATCGAGGAAGATAAGATCAAATTTGAGTTCAGAAGAGCGGCGAATAAAGACACGATAATCTCCTAAAAAGGTCTCATATTTTTCTGGTTCAACCCCAAGGTCTTGAATGTTTTCTTTGAGGACTTGGAAGGTTCCTCTATCCTTATCTACAAAGTAAACTTTTTTAGCACCTCTTGAGATTGCTTCTAAACCCATAGCTCCACTTCCAGCAAATAGATCTACGGTAACAGCGTTAATACTTTTATCATGAAGTATGTTAAAGATGGCTTGGCGAACTTTGTCCATGGTCGGCCTGGTCACTTTGCTGTTAGGAATCTTTAAAAAGCGTCCTTTATAGATTCCAGCAATGATACGAATCATGATAAAACCTCCTTTGTTAATCCATCGCAAAGGGTGTTGATCAGTTTTCTTAATTTCTGATAATAGAAAAGATATTCTTTCATCAAATCTTGGTTTCTTAATTCATTGTCAAATTGATTGGCTTGTTTCAACAAGGATTGCTTCTTTTCTTCGTCTTTTTCTTCGTTTGCTAAAAGAAGAAGTTCATCTCTTTTTTGAGCCAAAGCAACACAAGTCTCATCCTCATTGAGAAGAGAATTAAGCTTTTGAATTCGCTGATAGAGAATAGACTCTCTTACATCTTGAAGGAACTGAGATTCCTCCATCATAAACTGAGTGGATGTCATCGTGTAATAATTATAAGTGTATTCCGTATTCTTTGCAAAATTTATGTTATAATTTTCTCATTATGAAACTGTTTAAGATTTATACAAATGATGACGAAGTCGTTCATCAAAGAGCTAGCGAAGTCCCTTTCCCGATTCCAGAAGAGACAAGAAAAACCATCATCGATATGGTGGAATATTTAAAGAATTCCCAAGATGATGAATTCGCTAAAAAGAATGGAATCCGTCCTGGAGTTGGAATTGCTGCCCCTCAGATTGGTATCTCTGAGCGTTTTTATGCCATCTATTTTGATGATGAAAATGATAAGCATTACGAATACGGACTAGTCAATCCAAAGATCATCTCTTCCTCTGTGAAGAAAGCGTATTTAAAATCCGGAGAAGGATGTCTCTCTGTTCCTAAAGATATGCCTGGATATGTGTATCGTTATTTCCGTATCACCATCAAGGGATATGATGTTTTAACCGATCAAGAAGTCACTTTGAAATTATCTGGCTATCCTGCGATTGTTTTCCAACATGAATACGATCATTTAGACGGTGTTCTTTACACCGATAAAATCGATAAAAAGAATCCTTTCTTTGAGGATCCTGAAGCCGTTGGTATTTAATAAATACCAAAATAAAGCGGTTAACTATTTACATGAAACATTTTATTCACTAGAATATATCTAGCGAAAATTTTTGAAATGAAATCAAATCTCTCTATTTACTTGTTTTGATTTGAATTTGATGAGGTATATCTATGGCAGAATCGAGAAAATCTATCGCATCCCCAGTCGAGATTTATGCTCTCGGCGGTTTGGGCGAGGTCGGAAAAAACATATATTGCATAGAAAATGATAAATCGATTTTAATTGTCGATTGCGGTGTTCTCTTCCCGGATAGCAACTTACCGGGTATCGATTACATCATTCCTGATTTCACCCACTTAGTGGAAAATCAGCACAAGATCAAAGGCTTGGTCATCACTCACGGCCATGAAGACCACATCGGTGGTATTCCTTTCCTTCTTCAACAAGTGAATGTCCCTGTCATCTATGCTCCAAGAATCGCTTGTGCTCTCATCCGTCACAAGATTGAAGATGCTAAGCTTCCTTCCTTCACTCCCGTCATTGAATTCCAAGAAGATTCACTTCTCACCTTAGGAGACTTCAATGTCGAATTCTTCCATGTCACTCACTCTATTCCTGATTCCTTCGGTTTGTTTATTACTACTCCTCAAGGAACCATCTTAGAAAGTGGTGACTTCAAGATCGATTTGACTCCTGTTGATGGTGATTTCAATTTCTCTAAGCTCACTCGCTTTGGAGATAGAGGGATCGACTTATTGATGGCGGATAGTACCAACGCCGAAAGAGAAGGTTATACCAACTCGGAAAGAACCGTTATCCGCGGCATCCAGGATGTCTTCTCTGAAGCTAGTGGACGTGTTTTAATCTCCACTTTCTCTTCTAACATCTCTCGTATTGAACAGATCATTGAAACCAGTATCAAATTCAAACGTAAGATAGTCGTCTTTGGTAGAAGTATGGAAACCAATATCCAGGCGGCAAGAGAATACGGATATATCAAAGTTCCCGATGATTCTTTTGTTTTACCTCAAGATTTAGATATCTTACCTCCCAATCAAGTCACTATCCTTTGTACAGGTACACAGGGTGAACCGATGGCGGTTTTATCTAGAATTGCTCGTGGCGATCACAAATTTATCCGCGTCTATCCTGGCGATACCGTGGTCTTCTCTGCATCTGCAATTCCTGGAAATACTTCCGCAATCAATGCGTTGATCAACCAGCTCACTCGTTTAGGGGCTTCCGTTGTCACCAATTCTGTCTTATCTAACCTTCACGCTTCTGGTCACGCTTCTAGACAAGAGATGCGTCTGTTACAAAAGTTAGCTAGACCGAGATACTTCATGCCGATTCACGGCGAATATAGAATGTTGAAATTACACGCTAGAATCGCTGTGGAATGCGGATTAGAGAAAGATCACACTTTCGTTTGTGAAAACGGAGATGTTCTTACTCTTGTCAATCACAAAGTCTCTCGTGGAGGCAATGTAACTGCGGATTCTATCTATATTGATGGTAAGAGCACTGTCGGTATTTCTAACTCTGTCATCAAAGATCGTTCTACTCTCATCAACGAAGGTGTTGTCGGTGTCTTCTTGGTCATTAATTCTAAGAAGAATACCTTGATGGCTATGCCTGTGGTGGAAAGCAAAGGCTTCATCTCTTCTAACAAGAAGGGTTTACAAAAGAAAGCTTCTGAAATCATCGGAATAGAAGTTCAAAGAGTTCTCACTTCCGGTCAGAAGGTGACTTATGCGGAATTGAAGAGTACCATCAAGAGTGTCACATCTCACTTCCTCTATCGTGAAGCTAGACGCACTCCGATGGTTATCCCTGTCATCATGAATGTAGGGGAATAAAGATTATGATCATTCTAGCGAGTCAATCTCCTCGTCGTAAGGAGATATTAAAAGAAATATTAGGCGATGTCGAATTCACTTGTGTGCCTTCTTCTTTCGATGAAAGAAAAGTGCACGAAAAAGATTGTCGAAAGCTTTGTTTAGAAGAAGCGAGAGGCAAAGGAAGAGAAGTCGCTCTTGCTCACAATCAAGATATCGTCATCTCTTCGGATACGATGGTCTCCTTCAAAGGGGAACAATTAGGAAAACCTAAAGATTATCAAGACGCCTTCAACACGCTTCAAAAACTCAGTGGAGAAAGCCATGATATCATCACGGCTTATTGCATCTTCGTCAACGGCGTGGAAGTCAGACACAGAGTTGTTGTAGCAAAACTCTTCATCGAAAAGATGGCGGATGTGGAGATCGAGATGTATTTAGATACAGGTTCTCCTTTCGATAAAGCGGGAAGCTATGGAGTTCAGGATAAAGACTTCATCAATTCCAAAATCTTACAAGGTGATATGTACACCATCATGGGACTTCCTCGTTATGAATTAGAGGATGACCTTGTCGATTTAGGTATCATTGAATAGAACCCAGCAACGGGTTCTTTTTTCTGCACAAAAAAAGATATAACCATCACAGTTATATCTTAAGTTGTTTATGTTTTTATTGTTTGATTTTGTCGACGTTTTCTTGAAGAAGTTTTGAAAATTCTTCGCTCTTAGAACCGACGACAAGGACCACTTTGTTTCCCATGTACATCGCGCCTTGGAAGTGAGAGTCGATCTCTTCTTTATTCACGGCGAGAGGATCGTTGACTTCGATGGTGACTCTACTACCTCTTTGGGTGATGCCTTTGATGTTTTCATTTCCACCGAAGCAAGAAGCGAGGGCACTTGCGGTTTCTGCAACGACTTTATTGGCTTGTTCTTCACTCTCTTGAATCTTTTTGTTCTTTGCGATTTTGACGATGATGAAGACAACAACAGCCGCAAGAAGTGCGACACCTAAAGCGATGAGAAGGTAAACATAGATGGGTAAACCAGTATCATTTGGACTCATATTAGTCTTCCTTTCCTGAGATATTCTTTCTCAAACGTTTGGTTTGTGTGATTTTCTTGAAGTGAAGAAGGGAGATATTCTTTCCTTTATCTCTGGTGAAGTGGAACACTTTTCCAGCGCAATCTTCTCTCTTTCTTCCTCCATCGATATAACAATCAATCTCTCCTTTTTGTACTTCGACAGTGAGAACTTGGTCGCTTTGGAGAATCGCTTTATTGATGGGATTTAATGAGAGAGCATTATAACAAGGAGCAATGATTGCATATTGATAAATGTCCGGTTGTCCGATGACCACAGGGGATCCTAAAGAAGTGAGATAGCCGGTGGTTCCAATGGGAGAAGAGACCACGATACCATTGCAACGGATGTTGGTCAAAGGTTCTCCGTTGATGTAGAGATTTAGGAAGCAAGTCTCTCCCGATTGAATGGCGACATCATTGACAAAATCATGGACTTTGCCATCGATGTTCACTTGTAAGAGAGGAAGTTCCATCATCATAGGTTCATGATGGAGGATGTTATCTAAGAATTCTTCTAATTCCTGAATTCCATAGTCGGAATAGAAGCCCAAATGTCCAGTGTTGATAAGAACAAACATGCCCTTCTTTTGATGGAAATGAATCGCTCTCATCAAAGAGCCATCTCCCCCTAAAACTATGATGAGAGAAGGGTCTTTTTCGTTGTATACAAAACCATGTTCTTCTAAGCAAGAACGGATATGGTTTACATGTTTGGCATTTTCTTCAGGATTGCGAGAATGAATGATAAAGTCTGTGGATTTCATCGTTTTGTTTTCTTTATATTTAACGAGATATATTGTATCATATTTATGTATGGAAAAGAGGTTTTAATATGTCTAGTAATAACATTGAAATCGAAAGTAAGGTACTCTTATCAAAAGCGGATTATGAAAAAATTGTTCGCAGAATGAATTTTCCTGAAAATGATCAAGTGCAAACCAACTATTATATGGATAGTGATGAACGCATCTTGAAGAAATACGGAATGATTCTTCGTATTCGTCAATCTGGCGAAGTTTTTGTCTTCACCATGAAAGCTCCTTTGAGTGAAGGTTTGTTGGAAAAGAACCAAAATCTCACCGAGAAAGAAGCGGATTCTTTGATCAATCACGGTTTGTTCCCTAGAGGAGAAATCCAGGATTTCTTAGAGATGTTACAAATCAAACCTGCCTCCTTGAAAGTCTTAGCTACTTTGACCACCACAAGAAAGATCATGGACTTCAAAGGTACCACTTTAGATATTTCTAAAAATGTCTACGGAAATCGTGTCGATTATGAATTAGAATGCGATTCTGATTCCGCTATCCGTTCTGAAACGATGTTGAAGAACATCTGTGAACAGTTTGATATCCGTTTTAAACTCAACACACTCTCCAAAGAAAACAGAGCCATCAACGCCGCTTTAGAAGACGCTAAGAAATAAAATACATGCCCTCAATTGAGGGCATTTTTAAAGTAAAAATGTCTATCCCAAGCTAGGATAGACATTCTTTATATTTAGAACAGATGATTGAGAAGGTAGGCTTCAAAGTAGGGCATCCACCAGTGAAGATAACCGGCCTTCTTAGGATGGATAGGATCGCTTGTGGCCCAAGAATAGAATTCGTCAGAGACCACAGAGTTGAAGGCTTCATCATAGAACATGTCGATGACACCGCAATCGTATCCTTTTCCTTGATAGTCTTTGACGATATCTTTGACATTGTCGACTAATTTAGCGTAGTTGGTGCCAGTGGGGTTAATGTTTTTGCGTTTTCCTTCATCGGCAAAATAAGAACCAGAATAGAAATAGATCGGGCAATCCCAGGTTTCCTTGACATATTCGATGATGAATTCGACCGCACCTAAAGTGGTAGCGGTATTCTTTTGCCCATCGTGAACACCCATGTTTGCAACAGCTTCGTTTCTTGCGTCGTTAGTGGAGATTTGACAGATGAAAGCATCGACATATTTCTCTTTTTTGAACGCGGTAGAACGAAGTAGACGATTGACATAAGAATTATCGCCTTCATTCTTAACATATAAGGTGGTACCAGAGACGGCTTCTTTTAAGCATTTTGCTCCAGTCTTGGCGGAAAGATATTCGGCCATAGCTACACCCTGAGAGGAAGCTCCATAGGTGACAGAAGAACCTAAGAAGAGGAAAGTCATGGCACCAAGAAGATGATCTTCTACCTGTTTCACGGTAGAGACATTAAAGGCGCTATCGTTGGCATCGAGAGACATGTCGGCGTCATCGATGGTGTATTCGGGTTTGTATTTTTCTTCTACGGGTTGAGAAACTGTGGTGTTTTCCTGAGTGGTAGTTGCGGGTTGTTCACCGCAAGAAAAGAGAAGGGGAAGAAGGGATAAAGTCGCAATCAATTTTTGTTTTTTCATAGTTACCTCTGCTTTGTTTACTTTGAAATTATCTTAAGATAATTCTCCAAAAAGGAACAAAAAAATACATATCCGCCCGTTTTGTTTTCGTAATTTGAAAAAAGTCCCTCTTTGGGAGAGACTTTAATCGCATTCCGAACAATCTTGGCAGACTTCCGCTTTACTTTCTTCTTGGATTTGATTTTTCTTATCGCTGAAGCGATGGAGACATTCTTCTTTGTCTTTACAATTGGCGCAAGTCTCAGCGGCGATACGTTTAGCTTCTAAGATAGCGCGTTTGTTTCTTTCAAAGATTTCGATCTCATCCAAATTGTATCCGACTTGAATCTTATCGTCATCCACGATGATAGGACGCTTTAAGACAGTAGGGTTTTCTTGAATGAATGCGACAAGCTCTTTGACGGACATGGAATCTACATCTAAGTTTTGTTCTTTGAAGATTTTACTTCTTGTAGAAATGATTTCATCGGTTCCATCTAAGGATTTGTTCAGCATTTCTTTGAGATCTTTTTCGGTGATTTTATGGCGGAGAATGTTGATTTCTTTATAAGGGATCTCTTGGTGATCAAACCAAGCTTTTACTTTTCTACAAGAAGAACAGCTAGGCGAAAGATAAATTTTAATCATCGCTATTCCTCCTTATTCTCATCGACCATGATGACAGGCTCATCTTCGATGGTATCTTTATTTTCAATGACATCCGTTGTGCCATCTGTATGTTTAATAAAAGTGACTTCATCATTACCGTTTTTAAGGACTTTGAAGAAAAGAGTAAAGTAAGCAATCCAGGAGAAGAGCATGGGGATGATACCGAAAGTAGCAATTCCATCAAAGCAATAATGGGCAAGTACAAAAGTATCGGGATTGTTCAGTGGATAAGAGTAAAGGATGAAGGGACCAGCAAGAATCAACGTGGCGATGACAGCATAGAGGATAAAAGAAGATACTTTTCCATGCCATCTAGCTTGACCGAAAGTCTTGTTTCTTCTGGTGAGGATGAGCGTTTCAAAGAACATGAAGATTTCTTTGACTAAGAAGACAGCAAACATCACCCAGATAGAGGCGAACATGTGATAACGAATGAGAATGGCTAAACCTGTTCCAAATTGCAATAACTTATCGGCGATAGGATCTAAGACTTTACCAAGATTGGAGATTTGATTGAATCTTCTTGCGATGAATCCATCCACAAAGTCTGTATAAGCGGCAGTGACTAAGATAGCGATAGCGATATAAGTAGTTCCTAAAGGGTTGGGGAGAATATTTTCGGGTAAAAGATAAATCACTAAAAAGATGACCACTAAAATAATGCGGAAATAACAAAGAATATTCGGTACTAAAAGGACATCTTCTTTGCGGAAATATTTTTTGAGAACTGCTTTAAATATATTATTATCGCCTTTGGTCATTTCTTCACCTTCAAATTAAACAAATAAATTATAGCAATTAAATAAAACTATTCAAATAAAATGGAACTAAAAGAGATGTTTTCTTGCAAATTTTGAATATTAACATATTCAATATGTTTCAAAAGTAGCCCTTGAGGTTCCGCTCTAAGCTTTGGATACTTCTCTTCTTTTCCTTGTAAAAGGTTAGAGATGGTCTCTAAAGATACTTTTCCTCTGCCATATTGAAGGGCAGCTCCTACCATGAATCGAATCTGATAGCGAAGGAAGCTTTTTGCTTTAAAATGCAAATATAGGATACCGTCTCTTTCCCTGACGGAGATCTCGTCCACACTTTGAATGGTGTTTTCTTCTCCTTCCGGAGTAGAAAAAGCACGGAAATCATGTAATCCGACAAAAAGAGATAACGCTTCTTCTATCTTTTCTTTGGAGATAGAGAAAGTAGGAACGTAAGAGATGGGATTTAAAAGGGGATTTCTTTTCTCTGGAAGTTGAATGAGATAAAGATATTCTTTATAGAGACAAGAATAGCGGGCACTGAAGTCTTCGTCGACTTCTCTCACATCCTTGATCAACACGTCAACTCCTAATCTCCTTTGAAGGAAATATTTTAAGTGATCCAAATTGCTACCATCAGGGCAAGAGAAAGAAATGCCATAGTCAAGAGCAGAAACACCTCTATCTAATCTAGAAGAGATGGTGACTTTAATTTCCTGATTAAAAATCAAGGATAAAGCTTCTTCAAAGTCTCCTTGAATGGTTTTATCTTTCTTCTGTTTTTGCGTGCCAAAGTAATCTTTTCCGTAAAAGGCAATTCGAATCAATACTTTCATATTATTTTAGTTTTGGTAATGTGATTTGTAAGGCGGAGAAGAGATCATAAGGGAAGATGGCAAGAAGGATTGCTCCTGTTAAGAAGGAAGCGGCAAGGAAGAGAGAAATCGTGTCAACAATCGACCAGTGTGTGGTCTTATATTTGGTTCTTTTTGCGTTCGGGTCATAGCCTCTTGCTTCCATAGCGTCGGCTAATTGACCAGAGCTAGTGAAGGCGGATACAAATAAAGGAATGATGAGGGAGACGATGGATTTGACTTTATCTTTGATTTTACCCTGTTTGTAATCCACACCACGGCTTGCTTGGGCTTTGATGATTCTATCGGCTTCTTCTTGAAGGGTAGGAACAAAGCGGAGAGCAAGGGAGAGAGCCATGGCGAATTTATGAATCGGAATTCGTATGAGGGAAAGAGGAAAAAGTAGGAATTCAAGAGCATTTGTTAATTCTAATGGTTTTGTAACACAAGTGAAGATATTGGTCATCATCAAGACAAGAACCAAACGAGCAAAGATGAAGATGACATTCATGATGCTTGACCAATAGACAGGGAAGTCGTTGATAGAGAAGGCGATATCTCCCGTCTTAGTAGCGGGGAAGAAGACATTGATGATAAGGATGATGAAAATCATCAACCATATAGCTTTCAAGGCTCTAAAGATGGTTCCTACGGATACCTTTCCGATGATACAAAGTATCACGAGAATCAAGAATAAGAACAAGTCGACCACCAAATTCATGTAAGTTGTTCCATAATCTAGGAAAACAGAGACCATGAAGATGATCATCGTAATGAGTTTTACTCTCGCATCCATGTGGTGTAAAAGAGTGTTAAAGGAGGTATATTTACCTAATTTGGTATTCATTGTTTCCCTCCTTTCACTCTCGCGATTTCCTCCGCAAGAGTAGAGGTACTTCTAATGTTCTCTAATCTTATGGGCATTCCTCTTTCTATCAGAGACATAGCAAAGGAGAAGACGATAGGAGGTTCAATAGAAGAAGAGGATAAGAATTCCTTATCTTGGAAGAGTTTTAAAGGAGTGCTATCTAAGACCACTTTACCTTGATCTAGAACAATGACTCTAGAACAAGTTCTTAAGACGACATCCATTTGGTGGGTCGCTAAGATGATGCTCTTTCCTTGATCATATAAATCTTGAATGAGATGGAAGAATTCTCTTTGTCCTCTCACATCTAAACCAACAGTTGGCTCATCTAAGACAAGAATATCAGGTTCCATCGCTAAAATACCAGCGATGGCAACTCTTCTTTTTTCTCCGCCAGAGAGCTCGAAAGGAGAGCGTTCATAAAAAGATTCATCCAAATGAACCATCGTTAAAGCTTTCTTTGCTTTTTCGATGGCTTCTTCCTCAGTGCAACCGAAGTTTTTAGGGCCGAAAGAGACATCTTTGAGAACGGTCTCTTCAAAGATTTGATATTCTGGGAATTGGAAAACGATACCGACGGTTTTTCGGATTTCTTTCACTTGAGGAAGTTTCTTCTTGTGAAGCTTCTTCATCTTTCGATAATTCACTTTTCCATTCTTTTTTACTTGAACAGGAAAATCAAGAACATGCTCGTTGATTTGAACTCTTCCACTGTCAGGAAGAAGCAAAGCGTTGAGGTGTTGAATGAGAGTAGACTTTCCAGACCCAGTCTTACCGATCAGAGCAGTAAAACAATGGTCATCAAAAGTGAGGCTGATGTCTTCAAGAGCTCTCTTGCTATCAGGACGATTGAGGTTATAAGTGTAATACACTTGGTTTAATTGGATGGGCATAACACCTCCAATAATTCTTCATCGTTCTTTACTTCCGGAACATCCAC
Organism: Bacilli bacterium; assembly: GCA_017470005.1. Taxonomy (GTDB): domain Bacteria; phylum Bacillota_I; class Bacilli_A; order RFN20; family CAG-288; genus Enterosoma. The sequence goes on from JAFUFH010000090.1 coordinate 42,116, forward strand.
GCCATTTTTTCTTAAGACTTTGGCAAGCTTGTGAGAGAAAGGAATATCGAGATGAATGCTTCTCAATAAGTCGTCATTTTCAAAAACAACTTCGGGTCTATCATCCAAAATGATTTCCCCGTGATTTAAGACTAAAACACGGTCAGAATCATATGCGTCATCAATTTCGTGCGTGATGGTAAGAATGGTCAAATCGGGATCCTCTTGTTTTCTTTCTTTGATGATAGCGCGGATTTCTTTTTTACCTTTCGGGTCAAGCATGGCTCCGGCTTCATCAAGGATTAAAATCTTAGGGCGTCTTGCGATAGCCCCAGCGATAGCCACTCTTTGCTTTTGACCACCAGAAAGATTGGAAGGTTCACTTTTTAAATATTCTTCCATATCGACTTTTCTTGCACAATCTTCGATGATGGCATCCATATCTTTATAGGGAACTTGATTGTTCTCTAATCCAAAAGCGATATCATCTCTCACGGTAGAACCGATGAATTGAGAATCGGGGTTTTGAAAGACAAGACCGATATCTTTTCTCAAGATCAGAGCGTTTTCGTCGGTCATTTTCACACCAAAAATATAGATGTCACCTTCGTTTTGAACCAAGATGCCATCAATCAATTTCGAAAGAGTAGATTTTCCGCTTCCATTGTGACCGATGATAGAGACTCTTTCTCCTTTTTTGATATCGACACTGACGTTTTTGACGTTGAGTTTTCCCGTTTCATAGCCAAAAGAAAGGTTACTTAGATAGATGGCGCTATCTAAGGGGATGTTCTCATCGCGCTTCGTCAGTTCTAATTCTTTCTTCTTACTTCTCATTCTTATGGTTCTCTTTGTGGAACTTGCGGATTTGATAAATCCAGTAAGCAGCTAATCCAAGGAGATATAAACTACCCCAAACCACCGCAAAAATCCAGGATTTATCTGGAATATTTGTTTCGTTAGCGATGGTGAATAATAACGCGAGGACCATCAATGCCACCAAGGTGATGACAATGGTAGAAATCGCACATCTAATTGTCGGAAATTTCATAAATTAAAAGCGAATCTCAGGGATTTTACCCTCATAATGTTCATAAACGATGCCAGCCATGTCTAACATTCTTCTAGCAGCAACTTCATCATCGGTATCATGGTATTTATCGGAGAGATAAACAATCTTCTTGATACCAGATTGGATGATGGCTTTGGTGCATTCATTGCAAGGGAAAAGAGTGACATAGACAGTGGAGCCTTGCAAATTGTGATTGGAATTTAAAATCGCGTTAAGTTCTGCGTGGCAGACATAAGGGTATTTGGTTTCAATTCTAGGTTTACCAGAATCAGAACCTGCCCAAGGGATACAGTGATCATCCACGCCATGAGGCATACCGTTATAACCTAAAGAGAGGACTTTGTGATCATCTGAAACGATGCAAGCACCCACTTTGGTATGAGGATCTTTGCTTCTTAAAGAAGATAAGATGGCAATAGACATAAAGTATTCTTCCCAGGAAATGTTATCAAATGTCATAATGGACCTCCTTTTCAATTAGTGTAAGTTATTGGAGATAGAGAGACGATTGAGCGCTCTCTTGAGTTTGATCTCCGCACGGTAATATTCTCTTTGAGATTCGGCTTCTTCTAAGGCTTTTTCGGCGTTTTCTTTGGCTCTTAAGGCTCTTTCTTTATCGATATCTTCGGCTCTTTCAATGGAGTTTACCAAGAGGTAAGCTGTGTTTTCTTTTTGAACGACTTGGATTCTTCCTCCACCGATAGAATAGATGTGGACATGACCATTTTCGTTGACTGTGAGTGGAGAGATTTCTAGTTTAGCAATCAAGTCCGTGTGATGGGGGAGAATACCTAATTGCCCTTTCTCTGTGGTCACGTTAAAAGAGAGGACGTTACCGTCAAAGAAAGTCTTATCCGCTAAGAGGATTACAAGTCTCATTTCACTAGCCATTTTTTAGTCCTATATTAAAGTTTCTTTGCTTTTTCGATCACTTCATCGAAGGTTCCAACATAAGTGAATGCCGCTTCAGGTAACGAATCACCTTCTCCATTTAAGATTCTTCTAAAGGAAGAGATGGTGTCTTCTACTTTGACAAATTTGCCATCCAAACCACTGAATTTTGCGGCGACATTGAAAGGCTGAGATAAGAAGTTACGAATTCTTCTTGCTCTATTGACGATGAGCTTATCTTCTTCAGAGAGTTCATCCATACCTAAGATGGCGATGATATCTTGTAAATCTTTGTATCTTTGCAAGATGGATTGTACTTCTCTTGCTACTTCATAGTGTTCTTGTCCAACGACATTAGGATCTAAGAAGTTAGAAGAAGAAGCCAAAGGATCGACAGCGGGATATAAACCTAAAGAGGCGATACCTCTATCCAAAACGGTCTTAGCATCCAAGTGAGAGAAGGTGGTGGCAGGAGCAGGGTCAGTCAAATCGTCAGCAGGGACATAAACGGCTTGAATAGAAGTGATACTTCCGTTCTTTGTGGAAGCGATACGTTCCTGAAGTTGACCCATTTCGGTTGCTAAGGTAGGTTGATAACCGACAGCGGAAGGCATACGTCCTAAAAGGGCGGAGACTTCACTACCCGCTTGAGTGAAACGGTAGATGTTATCGATGAAGAGAAGGACATCTTGATGAGTGACATCACGGAAATATTCGGCCATGGTAAGTCCAGAAAGACCGACTCTCATTCTGACACCAGGAGTTTCGTTCATTTGACCGAAGACTAAGGCGGTATTGCTTAAAACACCGCTCTCTTTCATCTCATAATAAAGGTCATTACCTTCTCTGCTTCTTTCACCGACACCCGCAAAGACAGAAATACCATGCTTTTGGGTGGCGATATTGTTCATCAATTCTTGAATCAAAACGGTCTTTCCAACACCGGCACCGCCAAAGAGGCCGACTTTACCACCTTTGATATAAGGGCAAAGAAGGTCGATGACCTTGATGCCAGTTTCAAAGATTTCGGCTTTAGTGGTTTGGTCTTGGAATTTGGGAGGTTCATGATAGATAGAGCTTGTTTGCTTGGGTTCAAAAGGACCTGCTTCATCGATAGGTTGTCCTAAAACATTGAACATTCTACCCAAAACTTCCTCACCGACAGGAACACGGATAGGAGAATTGGTGTTATATACCTTCAAACCTCTCTGAATTCCTTCCGTAGCACCCATAGCGATACAACGGACGGTATCATCTCCGATGTGTTGTAACACTTCTAAGGTGAGTTCCTTTCCTTCTTTGGTGGTCACTTTCAAGGCCATCAAAAGGGGTGGAATATGATTCTCAGAGAAGCGGACATCGATGACAGGACCAATAGATTGGACCAGGATTCCATAATTTTCTTCTTCGGACATGATGTTACCTCCTTATTCTTCTTTCTTTCCTGCGTTGGCGCCAGCCACAACCTCGGTGATTTCCTGAGTGATGGCGTTTTGACGGGATTTGTTGTATTGCAATTGTAATTGTTTGACGATTTTGTCTGCAGCATCGGTTGCCGTTTCCATGGCGTTGCGGCGAGATGCTAATTCTGATAGTTCACTTTCTATCAGTCTTTGATAAATTTGAGAATCGATGCTATAGGTGATGACATTCTCTAATACCGTATTAAGATCTGGTTCAAAGAGAGGTTCATAATCATAACTATCTTTTCTAAGAGATAGAGCTTCTACATCCAAGGGCAATAATGTGTGGAGGGAGGGGAGGAAGGTCATGGAGTTTTTATATTGGGTGTAAACAAGGACAACTTTTTGATATTTCCCGCTCTTGTAATCTCTGACAATGGAATGGCGAAGTCTTCTGACTCTCGACATTCTGAATTCCTCTAACAAATGGATATATTCTTCGTTGATTTCGACTTCTTTGTTCTTATAGTGGGTATAGCCCTTTGTTCCAATCAAATAAAGGCCGTCTCCTTCTTTCAAGATAGGATCGAGAGTCTTAAACAAGGAATAGTTATAAGCACCGCAGAGTCCAAGAGAAGAAGTGACTAAGATATAAAGCGTCTTTTCTCCTTCACTCTCTTTGATATAAGGGTTAGAAGAGAGCTCCTCAAAAGGAACACTCTCGAGAGTGGTGATCAACATGCGCTGCATCTGAGAAGAATAAGGGCGACTTTCATCATAGTATCTTCTCCACCTTTGATATTTCACGGTGGCGACAAGTTTCATCGCTTTGGTGATTTTCTCGGTGGATTTGATGGTCGCAATTCTTCTCCTTGTGTTGACTAAGGATTCTGCCATGTTAGATTATCTTTCTAAACCTGCCTTGATTGCTTCCACTGCTTCGTCGATGAGAGCTTTGGTCTCATCCTTTAATAATTTGGTCTCTTTGAGAGAAGTGTAGACTTCATTGTGATTAGAGTGGAGATATGAGCGGACACTTTGAAGGACATTTTGAATCTGAGCGAGAGGAACATCGTCGAGTTTCTTAGATTGAGCGACATAGATATCGATGACTTCATCCTCCATAGAGAGAGGAGAATACTGTTTTTGTTTTAAGACTTCCATCAACACAGCACCGTGATTGAGGATGTTTTTGGTGGTGGCATCTAAGTCAGAACCAAAACGAGAGAAGTCTAACATTTCGTTGTAGTTTGCAAGTTCAATCTTCAAAGAAGAGGCGACACTCTTCATGGCTTTGATTTGGGCTGCAGAACCGACACGAGAAACGGAAAGACCGCTGTCGACAGCAGGTCTTTGACCAGCGTTGAAATAATCGGTGGTCAAGAAAATCTGACCATCGGTGATAGAGATGACATTGGTAGGAATGTAAGCAGAGATATCGCCAGCTTGGGTTTCAACGATAGGTAAAGCGGTAAGAGATCCGCCACCTTTTTCATCGCTGAGCTTACAAGAACGCTCTAATAATCTAGAGTGTAGATAGAAGATATCACCAGGATAGGCTTCTCTACCAGGAGAACGCTTCAACAAGAGAGACATGGCTCTATATGCGACAGCGTGTTTGCTTAAATCATCGTAGATGATGAGAACGTTTTTGCCTCTTCTTTCCCAATATTCACCGATAGCGGTAGCCGCATAAGGAGCAACATAAAGCATCGGAGCGGTCTCGGAAGCGGAGGCGTTGACGATGACGGTGTGATCCATAGCACCGTGGTCTTTCAACTTTGCCACAATCTGAGCAATAGTGGAGTTTTTCTGACCGATGGCGCAATAGATACAAATGACATCTTTTCCGTTTTGGTTGATGATGGTATCGATAGCGATAGCAGTTTTACCAGTTTGACGGTCACCGATGATCAATTCTCTTTGTCCTTTACCGATCGGAATCATAGAGTCGATTGCTTTGATACCAGTCTCTAAAGGTTCAGAGACACTTTGACGGTCCATGATAGAGGGAGCATTGGCTTCGATAGGATAATAATCATCCGCTTCAATCTCTCCTAAACCATCGATAGGAGCACCAAGCGCATTGACGACTCTTCCCATCATCTTATCTCCGACAGGGACAGAGACAACCTTTCCGGTGAGCTTGACGCTATCGCCTTCATAAATGTCGGTATCTTTTCCTAAAAGAACACAACCGACACTGTCTTCATTTAAGTTTAAGACCATACCATAGACATTATTTTCGAATTGTAAAAGCTCACCATACATGGCTTTGTCTAGTCCGTAAACGGTGCAGACACCATCGCCGACAGAGATGACGGTTCCGACGTCGCTAGTTTCAATTTTATCGTTGTATGAGCTGATCTCTTTTTTGATCAGATTTGTGATTTGATCGATATCTGCCATATTGTTTTCCTTTCCTCAGGTCACTTCTCGTAGACGAGATTGTCCCTGACGCGGTTGAGCTTTGTGTCGATGGAATAGTCGTAGAGAGTATCCTGTACATAAATCTTCATGCCAGCGATGACTCGTTTGTCGATGAGAACCTTGAAGATGACTTTCTGAGAATACTTCTTTTCGAAGTTTTCTTCGATTCTCTTCAACGTCTCTTTCTTGAGGGGGAAGGGAGTATAGATTCTTCCTTCTAAGACACCTTGTTCTTGGTTGTAGCATTCTCGATAATGTTTGAGAATATCTGAGAAATGATAGATCGCTTTTTTCTTGATCATCACTTTGATAAAAGCGATGACATCTTGATCTAGCCAAGAAGCGAAGTGTTGGTCCAAGGATGTTTCTTTTTCTTTTTTGGTCACCTTGGGAGAAGAGAGAATCTTTAGATATTCTGGAGTCTTTTCAAACACAAGCGAAAGCTCTTCGAGATCCTTTAAATAGGTCTCGATCTTACCTTGCTCCTTGCCTAAGGAGAAGAGAGCGATGGCATAGTGTTTGAGCAGATTCTGATTCATGAGAATTAATCCTTGTCCTCAAGGTTCATCTTATCGATGAAATCATTGACCACTTTTTCATTGTCTTCTTCATCAATCTCACGCCCGAGGATTTCCTTGGAAGCCATGATGGCGCTCTTGACGATGGTATCGTGAGCTTCACGCTCGATTTCCTTCTTTCTCTCTTGAGCATCTCTCTCGCCTTGTTCACGGATGTTGTTAGCAACATCGTTAGCGTCAGCGATGATCTGTTCAGCAGAAAGCTTTGCTTCTTTATTGGCATCATCAACAATCTGTTTGGCTTGGAGACGGCTGTCTTTGATATTTTGAGCAGCAATCTCTCTATCTTTTTGAGCTTCTTGATTGTTGAGTTTGCTCTCTTCGATGTTCTTCTCGACATAGTCTTGACGATCTTTGAGTTTTTGTTTGATGGGTTTATAGAAGAATTTGAAGAACACCAAAACCATGACTAGGAAAGCACCTAGTTGAGCCAAAGTGATATAGAGGTTAGGAACAACATTTCCCACCCCTTCTTCAATGGCGTTAGAAGCGGCTTGCATATCGCAGGAAGTAAGTGCAAGCGGAAGGACGATGAACAATGAAAGAGAAGCAATCTTCTTTTTCATGTTTTTCCTCTAAATATTAGGCTTGGAAAGTTCCAGGGCCAGCGACGAAGATGAGAAGAATGGCTAAGACTAAGCCGTAGATAGCGACAGTCTCGCACAAAGAGACGCCTAAGATCATGGAAGAACGAAGGGTCTTGCTTGCTTCAGGATTTCTAGCCATACCTTTGATGGCGTTAGAGACAACTAAACCTTCGGCGATGGAAGAGAGACCCATGGCCAACATGATGATACCGATGCCAAGATATAAGAATCCGGCGGCAGTGAAGACGTTGTCTGCGGCTCCTTCAGCTAAGAATTTGAATGAGTTAAGTAAGTTCATTTTCAGCCTCCTTTATTGATTGGCTTCTTGCACCGATGCCTTTAATGTGATGGCTTTTGCGACTTCGTGTTGTGCTTCTTCTACGGGTGCTTCCTGCGCGATGTCCATCATAGTGATCATCACGAACACGAGAGTCTGTATAAAACCACTGAATAAATCGAAGTAAGCGTGCATGAAGGGCATTATGACAGGGGATGCAATCAAACCAAAGCCTCCGGCGATCCCGTTTAAGGCGTTGTAGAGTAACGTCATGATACAGAATCCTGCAAAGGCGTTACCGAATAAACGGATACCGAGAGATAACATAGGAACAAAGTTTGTCATCAAAGGTAAGAGAGGAGGGAAGGTAAAGACAAATTGTTTCCAATAAGCAAAACGTTGCGTACGAATCTTGGTCACTTCAATCAAGACGACCGTGAGGAAACCAAGAACAAGAGTGAAAGCAAGATTGGTGAAGGGAGCAGGAAGAGGAGTCCACATGGTTTTCTCATTGAGAAGATAGCCATCCGCGGAAGGACCTAAGGCAAAGAAGATAGGGAAACCGATCATTCCCACAAAGAATCCTAAGAAGATATAGAGAGCTAAAGGAATGATATAAGCGGCAAAATTAGAGAAATATTTTGGGCAACCCATCAATTCCGAAATCTTGCTGTCTCCAAATTCCACGATGTATTCAGCGATATTGACAATGCCTCTTGGTTTATCGAGAGGAGAGTACTTCTTTTGTTTGAAATAAACGACAAAAGAAAAGACGATGATGCCAAGCATCACGATCATAGAAGTGATGAATTGGGGTGAAATCATCTTGATGAAATCACTGTTCAACAATCTGCCAAAATCCATGGAATCAGTTATCTTTCTTTAAAGCGAAATTAAAGATTACATTTATTATATATATAATGATTATTTCTATAAAGGGTATAAATATATAGTAAACGCTTACACCCTCTTTCACACTTTCCACTAGGCCCCAAAGCAGAGAAGGAAGGAGGGTAGCTAAGAGAATTAATAAGAATCTTAAGAAGATAGAAAGACCGATATAAAACCCTAAGTGATAATCTTTTTTCTTGAACATATCAAAGGTGAGATATAAAGGAATCAAGAACAAAGAAGGATAGGTGACAAAGAGAAGAACAAAATATTTTTGTAAAACAAGAAAGAGAATTGAAAAAGAGAGAACGAGAGCGTAGAGTACGATGAAGGTAATGGTAAGTATTCTTTTCTGGTTTTTCATTTTTAATATATAACATATTAACACGAAAGGAAAAATATATAAATTTAAATTTATATATTCTAAAGAGGAAACGATTTGGGCAAAAAAGAGAAGAGGAGAGATAAAAAACCAAAAAAATAAGAAAAAACAATTGACACGGGATAACCAAATCAATATAATTATCTAGCTTTGGGCATTTAGCTCAGCTGGGAGAGCATCCGCTTGACGTGCGGAAGGTCACAGGTTCGAGCCCTGTAGTGCCCACCATTCAAAGCAAAGCTAAACCTCACGGCAATTGTGAGGTTTTTTTCTTTTCTGGAGCAGTACCCAAGCGGCTGAAGGGAATGGTCTTGAAAACCATCAGTAGGTGAATAGCCTAGCGAGAGTTCAAATCTCTCCTGCTCCGCCACGTAAGAAGAATAATTCTGATACGATAAAAAGTGTCAGAATTTTTCATTTTTAAGCCATTTTTTAATAAAAATGCTGAACAAAGTCGCGCTATTGGCTTCATTTTTTATTTTCGTCTAAAAAGTTGGAACGAATGGAAACGTCAAAAAATGAAAGGTGCTAAATATAAAAAGCCACACAGTGAACTTGTTTGGTTTATAATTAGTTCATATGAAATATCTTGTAAAAGTACCTTTTGTTAGAATTTGGGCTAATCTTTTCATCTTTAAAGGAAAAGAAACAACTAAGCAGTATGGAAGCGATCTTGGCCTTTATACAATTTTTGCTATAGTTTTAATAGCTATATGGCAACTTAATTTTACTGAGTTAATGCCAACGATGGATGCTGCCGCTGTGTCAACCTTTGTGATTTGCTACATTGTAGTCATTCCTTTGATTTCTATGACTTCAAGAAGGTTCTATACAGTAGGCTTACCATGGGGTTTGTCATTCTTGATTTTGGTTCCTCTTTTAGGGTATTTTTGGACCGCAATTGTATCATTAAGTGCTAATTCCACAGAAGAATCACAGATAAAAACAACAAAAAATAGAGTTAAAGCACCAATAATTGCGGCTTCTATTGCATCTCTTCCAGCATCATTTGTTTCCACCATTGTTTTGTTAATTTTTTTGGTGATTCTTTCTTTATTTATTCCATATCATATTCATCGCCCAGCAGTTCTAAATCAAACTAGTGATGTTTTCAAAGATGAAAATGGCATTGTCTATTTTGTTCAAAACGATTTTTTGTTTTATTACAATAACGATGACAATAAAACGCCACATCTTTTCAATCGTAAAGATGATAATGGCGATTGGTTGAATCCCCGTGGATTAGTTCGTGACAATAATTATTTTTATTATTTTTTGGATGATGGCAATAGTGGCGGGCAAACTAATTATTGGCTAAGAATTTATGATAAACAATTTGAACTCATAGAGACCATTATTTTTCCGGATGACATGTATATTTTTGGTAAGTGTACGGCTAATGGGCTTCTTTACTATGTTCTCAGTGAAAAAAATACTTTGACCGAAGATTCAAAAGATGTCATTCCAGGGAAGAGATCTTTGTATAGTTATGATGCTTCTACAAAAGAAACAAAATTAGTTTTTGAAGACATCAAAAAGAACACCTCGGTAGAAGATAACGGAGTCAGTCTTTTCTATAATAACTCTTACCATCTTCAAGTGATTTCTGAGAAAACTAGTTTGGATAATTGGTGGGACAAAGAAAAGAGAGTTTCCCATAGATACTTTGGAGATTTATTTGATTTTTATTTATACAATGGCAATATTAATGCAACAATCCATGGAGAAGATTATTCTTTTGAAGTAGATAAAAGAATTGACACGCTTTGTTCGAATGCTTTTTTGATTGACAATAAAGTTGTCTTTGGAGCATACAATTACGTAGAAAATAAAAAATGTGGAAACTATTCTGGCTATTATTGTATCTGCAATCAAGGCGAGGCTTTTTTATTCAAATTAGATTTAGACACTAAAGAATTAGAAAAAATGGGCGAATATGAAAAAGGCACCTTCCTAATTGATTATGATTTAGATGGCGCTAAATATTACTTCGATGGTGGCCTTTATATTAACAATGAATTCTACAGGGAATGCGAAAAAATAGAGCCAGGTCCGATTGAAATAAAAAGAGGCGAAAGTTATTTCAGATCAGAAGAGAGAAAACTAGATTATGACGTGTCCTATTTAAACGGAGAATTCTACGGAATTTAGGCTATTTTTGGGGTGTACGGGTTTTGTATCAAAATGGTGCTTTCAACCCAGTATAAATCGTATAGAGTGATACCTTGTGGTATCGCTCTTTTCCTTTATTTCATCTTAAATAACAGATACTGCCTGAGATAACATCAAGGTGCTTTTTTACCATCTTTATTTAGTTTCTTCGGTAGAGAAAAGCGGAATAACATTCATTTATATGTTTGTTTTTACTAGGACTTGTATTGACAATGTAATGATAATAGTTTTATAAAGTAAATATCAAGATATAGAGAGGAATAAGTATGGCTTTATTGCAAATAAGAGTTGATGAAGAATTGAAAAATCAAGCTAATGCAATTTTTAATGAACTAGGGATTGATTTATCTACGGCTGTAAGAATGTTTTTGAAAAAAAGCGTGTTAGAAGGAGGTATTCCTTTTGATACTAAAGTGGACCAATTGACATTAAACGCCATTTTATCTGTAGATAAGATGAGGACCACATCTGAAAACAACGGGAATTCTGACATGAGTTTAGATGAAATAAATAAAGAAATTAAGTTAGCAAGAAGGGGAAGAAAAAACTCTTAGCTAAAAAAGCTAAGAGTAAATAAGACAGTTAAGCTTGTAAGGTGTAAAGACCTAAATCAGCAGAAGGATCGCTGCTATAACCTTTCCAAGTGGCGTGACTTTGATCGGATAAGACAAGGTAGACGTCCTGTTCTCCTAAAAGAACTGCTTTGCCATTATTGATACTCACTTTCCATTTGATGGAGCCGTTATCGGTAGGAGTGTTTCCGATTCCGATAGAATAATGGTCCGTGTGATAATGGAAGAGATATCCTTTTTCGGTAGAGAAGGTGTAATAATCACCTTCTTTTTTCACGTTGAATAAGCAAAGATTGTTGTGGGTGTTTATCTCGTTATTTTTGGGATTCTCTACAGCGGTAGAAGAGAGATACCAAGGTAAGTTTTGACTGATAGCAGTGTCTTTTAAAGCAGCATAGGAAGTACTGACATCTTGATAATTAGAGACAATAGCAACTTTTGAACCATCTACTAGTTTGTCGACAGAAGAAATACGGTTATAAACATTGCCTTCTGTTTCAGAAGAACCGCCGCCTTGATAAGAGGAAGTACGGATATCGTTAGAATCCCAGATGTAATTGGCTAATTGTGGATGGTCGATGAAAGGATTTCTACCAAAGCCTTCTTTGTAAAGATATTCGTTTCTCTTCTTTTCTTGATCCGTGACAGGATAGGTGTTGTTCCAAGAGATGAGAAGGTCAAGTCTACCCATAGTTTTTTGACTTGTTGAATCGTTAGGATTATTGCTTAAGGAAAGGCCGTGAGATTTTTGATAACGAGCGCAGGTGTAGAAGATGATTCTCGCACATTCTCCACGAGCAGGCTCATAACCTAAAGAAGCAGGATCGAAGGTTTTTGCCCCAGCTAGACCATAGAAATTGTTGCCTCTATCGGAGTTTTCGTTAGAGAGGGCAGGACGTAACATATGAGGATCTGCGCCAGGTCCACTCTTTCCCACGCCTCTAGAATTCGGCCAAACATGTTCTTTATTGATAGAACCGCTACCGACTGTCGAAGCGACAGCATCATTAGGTCCATGATAGAAAGGAATGACTTTTTCTCCCTTATTATCGATGGAGTCACTGTATGTTAAGACATTGTTATTTTGAGAATAACCGATGGTTTTGTGTCCGGTTGCATTGATTAAGGGAACAAGAGCATCCAACATATTTTGACCATAAAGGTTTAAATCTAGAGTGTTCCAATAGGAAAGAAGTTCGATGTCTTCTTGCTCAACCTGACTATCTGTTGCAGAATTGCTTTCACTATCTTTTTCAGAATTTGCAGTAGTAGAATCTTCTTTTGTTGTTTCTTCAACTGAGGTGTTTTCACTAGTTGTAGTATCAACTGTGCTATTCTCTGTTGTCGCAGTTGTACTTTCTGAGGTGTTTTCACTTTGAGGAGTAGAAAGACCTGTTCCTTGGCAGGAAACAAGTAAGAATAAAGAGAAGAGAGCGGATGTAAAATAATGCTTTTTCATATGAACTACCTTCGTGCTTAAAAATATTATCTCACTTAAAGAAATCAAATTCACTATTTATTGATAGTCATTACTCATAAATATTAAAATTCCCTGTTTTTGCTGCTGTTTTCCATCGAAAAAAGACAGAACTCAGATTGTCCTGTCTTTTTCTGTTGTGAAAGGTTCTGTCATCGACAGTTTCCTATTTTTTGCTTTCCTTCGTGCCTCTCATGTTCTTCCTTACGAGCATAGTAAACGTGTTTCCGAACAGA
>JAFUFH010000091.1 GCA_017470005.1 Bacilli bacterium
CTGTTGCGTTGGTGATAGCCGGAGAGGATTCATCGCCAAACAAATCTAGCCGGCTATCACCAACACAATCTAAATATGTTTGGCTAAATGATTATACAACATTAACATATTTTCATCCTACATTTGCACCAATAGACGAGAAAATTGTCGCCATAGTTTTATTAATTATTGATTTAATAGAAAAAATCTATATACAAATGAGACAAAATTTAGTAAAATAACTACACAAAGAATGACATCCATTGTCATCTTTCTCTCCGCTTGAGAGACCTTGAAACGATAATTAATTCCATCATAAATTCCCAAACACTTGAAGGGGTGAAGATTCGTCTTCCCCCTGATTTTTTTTTGTTCATTTTTCAACACGATAGTATCAGTAAATGATAAAATATCTTATCCTTGAAAGGAGAAATATATTATGGTCAATTTGAAAAAAGCTGCGATCATCGGCTTAGGAAATGTGGGAGCTTCTATCGCTTTCCATTTGATGACAACCAATCTCTTCTCTGAATTGGTTTTGATCGATATCGCCAAAGATAAAGCGGAAGGGGAAGCGATGGATCTCTCCCACGGTCTTCCTTATTGTTCTTCCGTCATGGATATTCATCACGGAGATTACGAAGATATCAAAGATGCTTCCGTCATCATTTTAACTTCTGGTGCCGCTCAAAAAGTCGGTGAGACTCGTTTAGATCTCATCCACAAGAATGTCGCCATCTTAAGAAGTATCTTAAAAGAATTGAAGAGAGTAGAGATGGAAGGCATCTTATTACTGGTGGCTAATCCAGTGGATATCTTGACCCACTTTGCTGTGAAAGAACTCGGCATTCCTAAGAGCAGAGTCTTCGGTTCTGGAACCGTCTTAGATACAGCAAGACTGAAATTCCTTCTCTCTCAGAGATTAGAAGTAGACCCGAGAAACGTTCACGCCGTCATCATCGGTGAACACGGAGATAGCGAATTAGCGGTGGATTCTATCGCCAATATCTCCTCCATGCCTTTAGAAGATTTCATGGATTATAAAGGTATTGAAAACAAAGGCGAAGTTTTACAAGAGATCGATAAAGAAGTGCGTGAATCCGCTTATGAGATCATCTCCAAAAAAGGATCTACCTATTATGGTATCGCCATGTCTGTGGGTAGAATCTGCTCCGCTATTGTCAATGACGAACACTCTATGCTTCCGGTCTCTGTCGAATTAGACGGGGAATACGGATTAAAAGATATCGCACTTTCTATCCCCTCTATCGTGGGAAGAAAAGGTGTGGAACACATTTTAGAGATTCCTCTCTCTGTCTCTGAAAGAAGAAAGCTCATCCGCTCTGGAGAGAGCTTAGGAGAAGTCATCCGCTCTGTCAACGAAAAGAAGTGATCCGCGCAGGATCACTTTTTTTGAGCAGCGAAAAAGGCCGTGGCTAGCACGACCTTATCTTGCTTTAATATTCTCTCTTGAAGGCTTTGGTGGAGATATCTTTTGTAACGATCTTTAAGAATTCGTTCTCTTTGACGGTTTTTGAATCCATGTGACCATAGAGACGATAAGTCAAATCTTTGGCAGTGGCTTCCTTCAAACCGATGACAAGAGTGTAAGGGATCTTCTTGGTCTGGGCATCTCTAATCTTGTAAGAGAGCTTTTCATTTCTCTCATCTAAGGAGACACGGACACTCTTCTTCTCTAATTTGGCTTTAACTTCCTTACAATATTTCATGATGGCTTCATCATCATTGACGGGCATGATTCTCACCTGTTCAGGAGCAAGCCAAGTGGGGAAGGCACCTTTGAAGTTTTCGGTGATGATACCAAAGAAACGTTCAAAGGAACCAAAGATGGCTCTGTGAAGCATGACAGGTTCTTTCTTCTTGCCATCTTTATCCGTGTAAGCGCAGTGGAAACGGTGAGGGAGCTGCATATCGAGCTGGATGGTACCGCACTGCCAGACACGGTTTAACGAATCGCGGATCTTAAAGTCAAGTTTCGGACCATAGAAAGCGCCATCGCCTTCATTGATTTCATAAGGAACTTTGTTGTGCTCTAAGGCTTCTTTTAAGGCTTCTTCCGCTTTATCCCAAGTGGAGATCTTACCGATGAATTTCTCAGGACGAGTGGAAAGTTCAACCTCATAAGTCAAACCGAAAGTAGAATAGACTTCCCCGAAGAGCTTGAGCATCTTCTTGATTTCTTCCGAGATTTGATCGAAAGCTAAGAAGATATGAGCATCATCTTGGGTGAAGGCTCTGACACGGAAAAGACCGTTTAAAGCACCGCTTGCTTCATGGCGGTGATCCAAACCATATTCTGCTAAACGGAGAGGAAGTTCACGATAAGAGTGAAGATCATTTTGATAGACTAGGATTGCTCCAGGGCAGTTCATCGGTTTGATGGCGTAAGGCTTGCCATCGACCTTGGTGATATACATGTTCTCTTTGTATTTCTTCCAGTGACCGGAAGTGAGCCAGAGCTCTCTAGAGAGCATCTGAGGAGTCTTTAAGAAATAGTATCCGCCTTGAGTGAGTTTTTCCCAGAGGAAGTTTTCTAATTCGTGACGGATGATCATACCGTTAGGGAGCCAGAAAGGAAGACCAGGTCCATAATCGGAGAACATGAAGAGACCAAGCTCTTTACCTAAACGCTTGTGGTCGGCTTCTTTTCTTTCTTCTAAGAGCTTCAAATAAGCATCTAAATCGGCTTGAGAGAAGAAGGCGGTACCATAGATTCTGGTGAGAGAATCATTGTTCTTGTCGCCTTGGAAATAACAAGCGGAAGTGGACATGATCTTGAAGGCTTTGATGTCCTTGGTAGCTTTCATGTGAGGGCCACGGCAAAGGTCAAACCAATCGCCTTGACGGTAGATGGAAAGCTTTGCACCAGCATCGACCAATTCTTTGATGTGAGTGGATTTATATTTTTGATCTTTGAATAATTCTAAGGCTTCTTCGCCAGTGAGATTGACTCTTTCAATCTTCTGGTTCATAGAGACGATACGACTCATCTCTTTTTCAATCTTAGCAAAATCATTTTCGCCGATGACCACAGGAAGCTTCATATCATAATAGAAACCATCCTCCGTGGCAGGACCATAAGCAAATTGGGTGCTAGGATAGAGGTGAGAGATGGCTTCCGCCATCAAGTGAGCGGCGCTGTGACGAAGAACTTCAAGCGCTTCTTTGCTCTGCTTGGTGATGACTTCAAAAGTGCAATCTCCAGGAAGAGGTTCATTCATATCGACAAGCTCACCGTTGACTTTGACACAGATGGCTTTCTCCGCCAAAGACAAAGAGATAGATTTGGCACCATCTAAGCCAGTAGCTCCATCTTCTAACACTTTGATGGATTTATCAGGTAATATCAGATTCATAAATTATTTTCTCCTAAATTGGTGGTTTGGTAGTTATTTTTTGAGTGCGTACCAAGCTAAGGCACCCGCGGCAGCAATGCCGACATCTTGTTTGAAAGCCGCTTCTCTTAAGACGATAGGTCTAAGTCTCCAAGTGGCGACAGAAGCGTTAGCGATACGCTCTAAATCCTTTAAGAAGACATCGCTAGATTTCATGACACCGCCAGAGAGAGCGTATTGTTCACAATCGAAGAGGAGTTGAAGATTTCCAAAGAAGAGACCTAACATCTTAATCCAAATATCATAGACTCTCAAGATTTCGGGATTGCGACTTCTCACGCCATCGAAGAATTCTTTTCCATCCACGATTCTCACACCGTTTAAGGAAGCTAAGTGAACGATACCATTACCAGAGAGGAGGAATTCGCTCTCATACATGGTTCCGTTATATTCTTGCATGGTTCTACCGGCTTCCAAAGGAAGATCGATGAGTTCCCCATTGTGCACGACACCCAAACCGATACCGGTAGAGATGGTGACAAACGCAGAATCTGCTAAGCCTTTGTTGACGCCGTATTCTGCTTCCACTAAAGCGGAGCAGTTACCATCGTTAGCGATCTTGATTTTGACATTGGGGAAATCTCTTAAGAAGAGCTCTTCAAAATCGAATCCACCTTCAATGCCTAAATTGCCGACTCTACCGACCTTGTTATGCACGACAACACCGCACATAGACATACCAATCGCTTCGACCTTGCAGTGCGCTTCTTTGCAAACTTCTCCGATGAGCTCTTTCATGATCTCATAAAGTTTTAAAGGGTTGTTAGCAAGGGTAGGTTGTCTTCTCACGGCTAAGACATTGAGTTCTTTATCAACCACAGCGACTCTAAGATTTGTGCCACCACAGTCGATGGCGATGACTTTTTCAATAGACATAAATACCTCTCTTTTTTAGTCTTCATCATACACACCCTGTTCGTTGAGGGTGAGAACTTTCATGAAATTGGTTTTTCCAGCACCGACAGGTGTACCACCTGTCATGATGATACGAGATCCAAAGGGAATGTTGTAATCCTTTGCAATCTTGAGGGCTAAAACTTCCATCTCTTCTGTGAATTGAGGAACCTTCTTTACATGGTAAGGATAGCAACCATAGTAGAGCATGGAATGGGTGAGAGTATCGATATCAGAAGAGACAACAAATAAGGGACAAACGGGTCTAGTTTTGGAGATACGGATAGCGGTCTTACCAGAGACAGAGAAGCAAACGATCAATTTGGCATTGATGAGGATTGCCGTATCTGTGACAGCGGCAGAGATCGCGTCAGAGACAGATTTATCCGAAGTTTCAAAGGCTTCGTTTTTGGCATCTTTGTAATTGTAATGAAGTTCCACTTCTCTAGCGATTCTTGCTTGCATCGCAACAGATTCGATAGGGTATTGACCCGAAGCGGATTCTCCAGAGAGCATGACCGCATCACTACCTTGATCAATCGCCCAGGCCACGTCAGAGACTTCGGCTCTGGTGGGGAAGGGATTGTGAATCATAGAATCTAACATCTGAGTAGCGGTGATGACAGGTTTACCATATTTACGGCACTCTTCAATGATATATCTCTGATAAGTAGGAACTTGTTCGGCAGGGATTTCCACACCCAAGTCACCTCTTGCGACCATGATGCCATCGCTCTCGCGGATGATCTCATCCAAGTTTTCGATGGATTCGGTATTCTCAATCTTAGAGAAGATGAGAATGTTCTTTCCGCCGTTAGCGTCAAGAAGTTCTCTCATATCGCGGATATCTTGAACATTTCTGACAAAGGAAGCGGAGATTAAGTCAACATGATGATGACAACCGAAGATCAAGTCGTTCTTATCTTGTTCTGAGAGATAAGGCATGGTGAGGTGAATGCCAGGGCAGTTGACACCTCTTCTATCTTTGCAGCGATGTTTGTTCAACACCTTGCAAACTAACTCTTTGTGTTCGTTATCTTTTTCGATGACTTCCAGGGCGAGATTACCGTCATCTAAACGGATCTTATCGCCAACGTGACAATCGTTGAAAAGGTTGAGATAAGTGACACCGAACTTTTCGGCAGTGCCAAGGTTTTCTACACCCATGGTGATGCGAGTGGTCTTTCCGGTTTCAAAATCGGCATAGCCACCTTCAAACATACCGGTACGGATCTCAGGACCTTTGGTATCTAAGCAAATCGGAATGATGATGTTTTCTTCTTGCATGATTTGACGAAGAGTGTTCATCTTCTCTAATTGTCCTTCATAAGTACCATGAGAGAAATTGAGTCTCATACAAGTCATACCATTCTTTAGTAATTGAAGCATGACTTCTTTGTCTTGACTAGCAGGACCGATGGTACAAACGATTTTTGTTTTTTTATCAATTCTGTAATACATGTGGAAGTCTCCTTGATAATCAAAATCTTAATATAAATATATTCTATATTTAACCTTAGATATTATAGACACATTTCCCTCATAAATAAAGGGATATTGTCTTCTCCTTTTGCCTTTTTGCCCTAAAAATGCATTCTGTCTAGAAAAAAGCAAATATTCATTCCTCAAGTGAGCTAGAATCGATTATAATAAGGAATATGAAAATCGTTGAAAGCAATTCTTATTTCTCTCTCATAAAAGACTTCTCTCTATCGGAATCTGATCACAAAGTTCTCTCTTTCCTTTATTTACCCATATTGAAAGGGGAAGCTTTTTCTTTGTATCGCATCTTTTATGATTACACTTCTTTACAGAATTCTTTAGGTGGATTCATCCATCAAGATTTTCTTTCCATGATCAATATGAGCGATGCTTCTTTCCTTCTTGCTAGAAGCAAATTGGAAGCTATCGGATTATTAGAAACCTATCGAAAAGAAGAATACGATCAAGAACATCGAAGCAAAGTAACTTATATTTATAAATTAGTCGCCCCTGCTTCTCCCAAAAAATTCTTCGAAGATGTCCTTCTTCGCGCCCTTCTTTTAGATGAAGTAGGACAGAAGAGGTATCATTTCTTAAGCGGATACTTTAAGACTATTAGCAAAGATTTGACTGGCTTTAGCAATATCACAACTCCTTTTAAGGAAGTCTTCATTCCTCAAGTCAAAGATGGGGATGTCTCTTTAGAACCGGTCATGGATGTCTTAGAGGACAAGTCTTATAAACCACAATCTCGTTTTGATAAAGCAAAATTAAAGAAGATTCTTAAACAGAATCAGTACCCTGTTTCTCGTTTAGAAAAATATATGCCGCAGATTCAAAACGCTGCTGTTCTTTATGATATCGATGAAGAACACATCTATGAATTGATTGAGAAGAATACGGATAGTGACGGAGACTTTTATTTAGAACAGTTCATCCAAGATATTCGCTCATATAGGCAATTTGCTAAACCTAACAACTCTTCTAAGAAAGAAGACGTTGCTTTTGGTAATGAAGAGATTGCTAAGCTTGTCCAAGCCTTTAATGATTGCACTCCAGAAGAATATCTCTATCTCCGTTTCAATGCCAAACCTGCCAAATACATGCTGCAAGAGATTGAAGAATTGAAGAATAATTTAGGCTTTGAAAACAATATGATCAATCTTATCCTTCACTATTCTTTAAGCAAGACCAATATGGAATTTAATAAGAACTTCATCGACAAGGTCGCTTATACCCTTTCGGGAAAGAATGTCAGCGATGTCTATTCTGCGATGGTCATGCTCACTTCTCGCGATTTTGAAGTTTCCAATAAGAGAAGAAGCAGCAAAAAGAAAAAAGAAGAAGTGGTAGAACAAGAAGATAGTTCTACACAAGAAGAGCTCAAAGATGCTCTTGAGGGGTTAAATATCTTATGAACGGGGATGAGAGAATCACGGCGGAATTTTTAGGATTTTCTGGCGAAATCACCTTGAATCCTAAAGAGGAAGAAATGTTAAAGAAAACCGTCCAAGCCATGATGCAAGAAGATATTCATGGACTCACATCCATCAAGAAATTATTGAAGGATGAGAATACTTTTTCGAATTCTTTGGGAAATATTTATCTTTATTTAAAAGATAGAAAAGTTTGTTCTTCTTCTTGCCACAAGCATCTCTATGATTGCCCGAAGAAGAAACAGGGATATTGTTTGATTCCAACATATGATTCTTCTAGAAATGAAATCAAAATCTCTATGAGAGAATGCGAATATTCTAGAGAAGTAAACCTCGCTTTAAAGAATGTTTATCCTCTGGATATCAACGGGTTAAGAATGTATAGTGAAGCTTCTAAATTCTTAGTGGCTTTGATGGAAAAAGAGAACGGAAAGATCATGAAAGATTCTCTATCTCTCATCGTCTCTGTCTCTAAACTTCTCAAGGATTTATCCTTTGAAGAGAAACAGACCAAAGGATTTGCTATTCATGCTATCAACAGCGAAGATTTGCCTTCTACATTGTTAAAGACAATCTGTTATATGTTTGCAAAAGTTGGAGTGAAATGCTCCTACTTAAATACCAATTCTCTCTTCTATCAATTGAGAAGCTACAATTCCAACGAACTTGCCGAAAAAGATTATCATAAAGCATGTATTGTCGATGTCTTATTCTTAGAAGATTTCAATTCCTATCCTAAGTGTGGTGGAGATTTCGAAGATAAATATTTGCTTCCTTTCTTAGAGAGCAGAGCAAAAAGTGGAAAGTTAACTTTCTGCTCTTATCATTCTCTTTCTCCGGAAAAGACCATCAAATATGCCTTCAAAGATAGCGATAAACTCTCTAAAGCCTTATCTCTAGTGGAAAAGATCTTCCAAGAAGTCACCATCAAAGATTTCTCTTTAAAATATTAGCTCAAATGTCCTTCTAGAACACAACATGTGGTAGGAGGACTTTTTTTATGTCATATCAGGTACAAAAAGATGATTGTGGGAAAGCGGTCGTTCGTGAATTATTGACGACAGTGTTTAAAGATGATGCGTTTCAAACACGGAATTTGATTTCGGATTGTAAAAACTTTAAATCGATACGAGAAGAATTAGAACGAAATGAATGCAAATATACTTCTTATGAAGTGGAGGATGTTGCTTATCTTAGTAAGAATCAGCTTCCCTGTATCGCCCAAGTGATGAATGGGGATGTCGCTCATTTTGTGATGATTAAAAAGATCAGCAAGAAAGATGTCACTATTTTCGATCCTCAATTTGGAAATTATTCTCTTTCTTTGGATGAATTCTCTCAAGTGTTTTTAAACAAAGTGTTACTCAAGGATACCATCGGGAAGAAACCAGATGTGTTATCTACCGATATCTTTAAAAAGAGTGAGAAGGTTCTCTACTTCTCTCTCTTTGTTTTGGAAAGTGCCTCACTCTGTCTTTTGTTCTCATCCACCAATATCACAGGTGGTTTCATCTTTTCTATTGTTATGGCGGTTGTTTTCTTATCTTTCATCTTAATACAAAATGTGTTCAATTCTATGGTTAGGAAAAGATTAGATATCGAATTGATGATTCCGTATCTGAGAGTCAGCAAGAACAAAGAAGATTATTCTCACCTTTCTAGTCTTGTCAATGAAAGCATTGGAAAGATGTCAAAGAGTGTCTCTTATGCTGCCATTTGTGTTGGGGTTATCTTTCTCATCTTCATGAATTCGTTGTATATGTCTTTGTTGACATTGATCTCTTTGAGTTTTTCTTTTTTACGCTTTCCTCTCGAATACAAAAAGAATTACACCAATCGTTATTGTTCCATCCATGAAGGAATCTTTTTAAACGAATTAGGAAAGAATGATGATGTCGCACTTTCCCATTATCAGAAGGCCAAAAGAGCTGCACTTGGTTTGGTATCTTTGATCTTAGCTAGCTGGGTATTAGAAGCTATCGCTTTGATTTCTATCATTTTGATTCGCATGGTCACCGTAGATGGGATGCATTTGAATGTCTTTGTTTTCTACTTTGGTTTAGCGATGTCTTTGAGTGTCAATTTACGTCAATTATATTCCGCATTGCTCGGGGATCATAAGCGTATTCGTGCGATAAATTCATTAAGTTATGATTTAGGAGTTTTTTTACTTAAAAGTAAAATAAAATTAGATTATACTATTAAGGCTGATGAAGGAGTCATTGACCGAAATGAAAGAAAAGCACGTGTTGGATTATCTCGACAAGATGTCGAAGGGGAGACGATTAAAGAAAATATTTGAAATCGTCTATGAACACACCTTGAAGGTGTTAGGAAAGAAGGGAGATTATTGTGTCTCTTTATCTTTGGTTTCCAAAGAAGAGATTCATGTTCTCAACAAACAATATCGCGATGTAGATCGTCCTACGGATGTTCTCACTTTTGCTTTCTTAGAAGGAGACGATGCCATTGATTTACCTGTCTGTGATTTAGGTAGCATCATCATCTCTCCGGAAGTCGCTTTAGAACAAGCCAAATCTTTCTCTCATCCCGAAGAGAGAGAATTAGCTTTCCTTTTCATTCACGGCCTTCTTCACGCTTTTGGTTATGACCATCATCGTAGCGAAGAGGAAGCCACCATCATGTTTGCTCTTCAAAACAAGATTCTGAATTCCCTGCCTTATCACTTCTTCGCTTCGGAAAACAAAGTGAAGAAATTGTTGCTTGATGCTCAAAGCAAGGCGAGAGCTCCTTACTCAAAATTCAGAGTCGGTGCTCTTCTTACCACAAAGGATGGAAAGCTTCATCAAGGCTTCAACATTGAAAATAGCGCTTATGGATCTTGTATGTGTGGAGAAAGAGTCGCCTTATATCACACCTATGCTAGCGGATATCAGAAAGAAGATATCGCTTGTCTTGACTTGATCACGGACAGTGAAAATGTCGGAACTCCTTGTGGAGAATGCAGACAAGTGATGTCGGAATTGATGGATAGAGATTGCCCTGTTTTCATCTATAACAAAGACATGAGCAAATGCAGAGTGATGACCGTGGAAGAACTTCTTCCTGCTGCTTTCTCCAGTGAGGATTTAGGATTATGAAAAAAGTAGGTTTTGTCACCGTTTATGGTAGGGCCAATGCCGGTAAATCTACCATCATCAACAAATGCTTAGGCTATAAACTTCTTCCCGTCTCTTCTAAACCTCAGACCACAAGAGATAATGTCAAAGCCATCTATAACGATGAAGATAGTCAAATCATCTTTGTCGATACTCCTGGTGTTTTTAAACCCCATGGAAAATTAGGCTCTATCCTTCTTAGAGACGCAGAAAGTGCAAAAGAAGGTGTGGATTGTATCGTCTATGTCATCGATGCCAGCGAAGTTCCTAATTTTGAACTTTGTCAAAAGTTACAAAATGCCGAAGTTCCCATCATCATCGCTTATAACAAAGTCGATTTGGTCAAAGCAAATGTCGGAGAAGAGAGATTAGCTCGCTATGTCTCTTTGCTTCCTAAAGCAAAGGTGGTCCGCATGTCTGCTAAAGACAATTTCGGAATCGATATTTTGCTCAGTGAGATCAAAGATACTCTCCAAGAAGGATATCCCTTCTATGGCTTAGATATGGCTACCGATCGTCCCAAAGAATACATCATCTCTGAGATTGTTCGTGAGAAATGTATGAGACTACTCTCTGCCGAAGTTCCTCACTCTATCGCTATCGATATCAAGAGTGTCGATTATGATGATGAAGAGAATGTCATGTCCGTCTATGGCAATATCATCGTAGAAAAACAATCCGAAAAAGCGATCGTCATCGGAAAGAAGGGGGCGATGATCTCGGAGATCACTCGTTATTCTTCTCAATCTATGGCTTCTTTCTTTGGATGCAAGGTGGATTTAAACCTTGTGGTCAAAGTGATTCCCGATTGGAGAAACGATGAACGATATCTGAAGAAATTCGGATATGATGAATCGCTATGATTTCTAAAGAATTAGAAAATGATGTGGCAATTGTTCTTCTTGCTACAAAGTATCAAGATGATTCTGCCATCATCAAATTAGCGGGGAAAGAAGGTATCTTTTCTTTGATTGCTAAAGGTGTCTATAAACCCAAAAGCTCTCTTAAAGCCCTTCTGATCACCGGAAATTTATTAGAGATTGATTATAAGAAAAGCGATTCTGGACCATCCTTTGCTCACTCTTGTCGAGTCATTCTAGATGCTTCTAGCGCTTATCAAGATTATCAGAGTTCTTGCTTCCTTTTATTCCTTCAAGAATTGACCAATGCTTTATTTGAATACGGAGAAAGACTTCCTTACGAAGAACTTCTTCTCATTATCCGCTCTTTGTGTGAAAAGAAGGATGTCCTAAGCCTTGCTCTATTATTGGTAGGAACCTTCTATCGAAGATTAGGCATCAATATGAGCATTGACGAATGCGTCAAATGTCAAAGAAGTGATAACATTGTCTCTTATTCCTTACAAGAAGGTGGACTTCTTTGTAAAGATTGTCTAGGCCAAGAAAAAGTCAAAAATCATTTAGAGATTCATGTCTTCCGTTACGCTTTCATGGAAGTGAATGAAAAGAACGTGAATCGAATCGTTCCTCCAGCGGAGGGATTTAAAGTCTTAAACGAATTAGTCCTTTATCTGATGGACTACTTCGACTTAAAGAAGTTGCAGTCATTTGCGATGTTTGTTAACGCGTTAAGCGTGAAATAAAAATACAGAAAAGAGGTAAACCAACATGTCTGAAAAACAACATACATTTGAAGAGATCACCAGTCATCTTGTCACATCTGGATTCGTCTATCCTGGAAGTGAAATCTATGGTGGTCTTTCTAATTCCTGGGATTACGGCCCCTTAGGTGCTCTCTTAAAGAACCATGTCAAAGATTTATGGTTGAGACACTTTGTCCGCGGCATTGAATACAATGTTCAAATCGATCCCGCTATCATCATGAACCCCAAAGTTTGGGAAGCTACGGGTCACGTCGCCAATTTCCACGATCCTTTGGTGGATTGTAAATATTGCCACGCTAGATACCGCGCTGACCAAATCATTCATGAACAGAAGAGTGAATTAGATGTCGATGGTATGACCCAAGAACAACTCAACGATGTCATGCAATCTGGTCAGATCACTTGCCCTAGCTGCGGAAAGAGTGAATTCACTCCTATCCGTCAATTCCAAATGATGTTTAAGACATTCATCGGTGTCACCGAAGATAAACAATCTGTGGTCTATTTGAGACCCGAAACCGCTCAAGGTATCTTTGTTAACTTCAAGAATGTCATGAGAACCACTCGTAGAAAACTTCCTATCGGTATCTGTGATATCGGTAAAGCTTTCCGTAATGAGATCACTCCTGGTAACTTCACTTTCCGTACCAGAGAATTTGAACAGATGGAGATTGAATTCTTCTTCAAACCTGGCGAAGATCAAAAGTGGTTTGAATTTTATAAAGAAAACTGCAAAGGCTTTGTCGAAAAGCTCGGTTTGAAAGATGAGAAGGTTCGTTTCCGTGATCATGAACCTGCCGAACTTGCCTTCTATTCTTCCGCCACTACCGATATCGAATATTTCTTCCCCTCTTTAGGTTGGGGTGAATTGATGGGTATCGCTTGCCGTGGTGATTATGACTTAGGAAGACACATGTCTTCTTCTAGCCAAGATCTCACTTACTTAGATCCCGAAGATAACACCAAATATATCCCTCATGTTGTGGAACCTTCTTTCGGTTTAGACCGTTTGATGTTAGCTCTCTGTTGCGACGCTTACGATGTGGAAAGCTTAAACGATGGTAAGGATGAAAGAATCGTCATGCACTTTGCTGCCGAAATCGCTCCTTACACTGTCGCTGTCATGCCCTTATCCAATAAGCTCAATGACCAAGCGAAGAAAGTCTTTGATATGGTTCACACCGAATATGATGCCATCTTTGATACTACTGGTTCTATCGGTAAGAGATATCGTAGAGAAGATGCTATCGGTACTCCTTTGTGTGTCACCTTCGACTTCGAGAGTGAAAATGATCACTGCGTCACCGTCAGAGAAAGAGATAGCATGAGTCAAGAGCGTGTTGCTATCGATGAACTCAACGATTACATCCATCGTTTCGTTTCTAAAAATAGAGTCAAATAATTAGGAGAAATTCATGGCAGACAACGAAATATTCAAGCAAGTATCCAAACAAGCGAATATTGTCGATGTTGTCAGCTTTTGTGTGGGCGCAAATAATGTCATCAAGAAAGGAAAGGATTATGTCACCATATGTCCTTTCCATGATGACCATGACCCCTCCATGAGAATTGATCCTGTACGCAACTCTTATAAATGTTGGGTTTGTGATGCTGGGGGAGATAGCATCAATTTCGTTGCAAAATACTATAAGATCTCCCAATTAGAAGCTTTGAAAAAGGTTTGTGAGATCACTCACATTCCTCTTCCTGAATCTCTTTCTAATCAGACCTCCTTTGTTCCCATGGTCGAGCAAAAGTATCCACAGGAATTGAAGGCCTTAGAAGATATGAATCGTTTCTATCAGCTCTCTTTGACCACTCCAGAAGCGAGTGCCGCAAGAGAATATTTAGAGACTCGTGGACTTCCTAGCGATGTCATTTCCCATTTTGGAATCGGCTATGCTCCTTTTGATTCCACAAGAAGCATCGCCGCCTTAAGAGGAAAGAATGTCAATTATGAAGTCTCGGTTTTAGAGCGTTCGGGTATTCTTTCTAATGCGACAGATTTACAAGATCGATATTCCAATCGTATCATGTTCCCTATCCAGGATAGCTTTGGACATGTCATCGCTTTTTCTGGGCGACGATATCAAGAAGGACAAGAAGGGGGAAAATATATCAACTCCCCTGAGACCCCTCTATTTAAAAAGAGTGAGATCCTTTATCACTATGCCCAAGCAAGAGAAGCGGCGAAAAAAGAGAATTGTCTCTATGTCGTGGAAGGCTTTATGGATGTGATTGCTCTTTATCGAGCGGGAATTGAAAATGCGGTAGCCTTAATGGGTACAGCACTAACAATGGACCACATCAAAATCTTTGAGCGCCTCGGTGTAGAAATCCGTCTTTGCTTAGACGGAGATGAAGCGGGCCAAGCTGGAATGGAGAGAGCACTTCCGATGCTGAAAGCGAGTTCTTTAAGCTATCGTGTGGTGAGAAAATACACCAATGCCAAAGACTCTGATGAATTGTTGACCAAGTTTGGTATAGAAGCACTTCAAGAAGCGGTAAAGCAAATGCTTGATCCCTTTTTGTTCTTGCTTGCTAGACAACTCAATCACGGAAACATTCATCGCAAGAAATTAGAGGATACCTTAGAAGTTCAAAAATTCATCAAAGCAAGCGCCCCTTATTACTTCGCTTTGAATGAAGTTGCTCAAGGAAAAGATCTTCAAATCCTTGCTTCTGTCACCGGATTGAAAGAAGATCTGCTTCTCAACATTTTGAAGAATCAGAATGTAATCATCAAGGAAGAGAAGAAAAAAGAGGAAGAAGAAACTCCAAAGAAAACTCAAAAGAGAACTTCTGATAGAGACTATATCCGCCCGAAAACAAATCCACAAACTAACTTTGTTAAGGATGTGGTTTTTACCGATAAGAGACAGAATCAAATTCGATATATTCTTCAACTCAATGCTCTTGTTTGTTCTAAGTTAGATAAAGATTATGACCCGATCATTTTAGAGAATGAAATCGGTCTGATTCTTGTCATTCCTTTTGATAGAGAAGCGATGAATCTCTTCCAAAATAGTCACGTGGATTTGATGGTTCGTCCTTTGTATTTCTTAGCGAATATGTTTGGAGAGTGTTATGCGATGGATGTCACTCGTCAAAAGCTCTCGCCTTCGAATTTGCAAGAGATCAAAGATGCTCTTCTTTCCAAAAAAGAAACTCCTACTTTACCTCCGAGTCAAATTGATGATATGGAGATAGAAAGTGTCGCTCCTAAGAGTGAGGAAGAGGAAGATGACCTTGGTGATTTTGATTTCCAAATCGATGACCAAGAAGCGCAACCTTATGTCAGTGGGGTAGAACTGAAAGATTCGGATATCGATTTGTTGATTCAAATCTTAGATGTGATGATGCTTCTTCCGGAAGAGAATATCTATCAAAAAGAGTCCTTCAATCGCTATATTCATGCCGAATCCCTATTGAAGAAAAAGCATCTCTATAAAGAACAATCCAAAGCCAAATATGGTGTGGAAGATGCTGCGGAATTCCGTGCTCAAATTCGAAAAATCGACCTTCAGTTGAAGTCGTTTGGCTATTATCCAAAAAAATAATGAAAAATTTCCTTTAAAAATTTGTAAAACGCACAATAATTAAAATATGCGAGGTAATTCAATGGCAAAGAAAAAAGTGTCTTCTGTGGAAGAAATTGTGGAAAATGAAGTAGATAAAGACATCGTAGTAGAAAAGCCTAAGAAAAAAAGTAAGAAATCTAAAAATGAAGTTCCTGAGATTTTAGGAGAAGGAGAAACTTCTTCTCTTGGTTTAGAAGGCGAAGAAATCTTAGGTAAAAAAGAAACAAAACGCAAAAAATCTAGCAAGGCGAAAGATAGCGATCTTCCTGAGATTGCCTCTCCTACCAAAGCAAAAAAGAAAACTTCTCAAGATGAAGATCCCGATTATTTCACTTCTATTTTAGAAGCAGTGGACGATATTGATGAAGAAGATTTAGAAGAGGAAGAATTCTCTGAAGATGAACAAGATATCCTCATCGCTTCTTTAGAAGAAGAATCTAAGAAGAAATCTAGTTCTGGTAAGAAAGTTTCTATCTCTGAACTCTCTAAAACCGGGAAAGAATTATATGGTTTAGATGACATCAAGAATCAACTTGCTTCTATCGGTAAAGAGAATGGTGTCGTCACGCAAAAAGATATCGACCGTGTCACTAGAAACTTAAAACTCGATGATGATGCTTTCAACGAAATCTTGATCTTCTTAGAAGAAAAAGGCATTTACTTAGATGGTGAGAATGTCGATGATGACCTTCTTCCTTCTTATGAAGATGATGAATTTGATGGAGAAGATAATGACTTCGATGGTGAGAGTGAAGAGATACCGGATGATATCTTCACCAACAATGTGGATGTCAAAAACAGCGATCCTGTCAGACAATACCTTCACGCTATCGGTGCTTACCAAGTCTTAAAGAACAAAGATGAGGAAGTCGAATTAGCTAGAAGAGTTTTAGAAGGTGACCAAGATGCCAAAGATGAACTCATCCAATGCAATTTGAAATTGGTTGTCTCCATTGCCAAACACTATGTCAATCGTGGTATGGACTTCCTCGATTTGATTCAAGAAGGTAACCTCGGTTTGATGAAAGCTGTCGATAAATTCGATTACACCAGAGGCTTCAAATTCTCCACATATGCCACTTGGTGGATCCGTCAAGCCATCACTCGTGCTCTTGCTGATCAAGCGAGAACCATCCGTATTCCTGTTCACATGGTGGAAACCATCAACAAGATTACCAGAGCTCAAAGAAAACTCGTTCAGAAGCTCAACCGTGATCCTACCGCTGAAGAAATCTCTGAGGAATTAGAAGGTAAATGGTCCGCGAATAGAATTCGTGAGATTCAACAGATTGCCTTAGATCCTTTGTCTCTTGAAAAACCTGTCGGTGAAGAAGAAGATAGCCATGTCGGCGACTTCATCGAAGATAAAGATAATGAATCCCCCTACGAATATGCTAACCGTTCTATGGAGACCGAACGTATCAACGAAGTTCTCTCTCAACTCACCGATCGTGAAGCGAGAGTCATTCGTCTCCGTTACGGCTTAGAAGATGGTAGAACACATACATTGGAAGAAGTCGGTAAAGAGTTCAATGTTACTAGAGAACGTATCCGTCAAATCGAAGCTAAGGCTTTGAAGAAATTAAGACACCCTGCCAGAGCTAAATTATTAAAGGATTTCCGCAACGATTAAACTTAGTAATAGACTTTCCATCGCCTTAAGTTATGTCCCTGTCGGCGCGAATGTCATTGATGTTGGCGCCGATAGAGGTTTTCTCTCCCTTGCTCTTGCTGAGCAAGGTTTTTCTGTTCTTGCTATCGAGAATAAGAAAGGACCTTATAAGACTTTGCTTGAAAATATAAAGCAAGCGGATAGAGACAACTTGCGTTGTCATTTATCGGATGGAATCGAGTATTTACCAACTAGAGTGGACACAGCTCTCCTTCTTGGAATGGGTGGAGCAACCATTCATTCTATCCTTTCTAAGGACAAGAAAAAGCTTCATCAATTAAAGACCATCATCATTGAACCTCAATCGATGATTTCTCTTCCCATCACCTTCTTATTAGAAGAAGGATATGAAAATGACTTGGGATGTTTTGTCTATGAGAAAAGACATTATCCTTTGCTTCGATTTGTCTATACGGGAGAGAAGAAAGAATATAATGAAGTAGAGAAGAAATACGGTCCGTATGTTGTAAGAAATAAAGATAAACTTCTGTTAGAATATTTGAAGAAAGAAACTGCTCGTCTCTCCCAATTTGGTGAGAATCACGAAGGGTATTCTCAATTTAAGAAAGATTTACAAGAATTGGAGAAATAGAATGGATCCGTTTCAAACCTTTTTGCAATATGTGAATCAGAAAGAACCTTTGACGAGTGAGCAGATCAATGAAAAATTGATGCAATACTCTCAAATGAAAGAAGGGGAAGAAAAGAATGAACTCCGCAACGAGATCATTGAAGATAATCTTCGCCTTGTCATTTCGATTGCTTCTGGATATTCCAAAGTCTCTTCTGCCAATATTATGGATTTGATTCAAGAAGGAAATCGAGGACTCTCTTATGCGGTGGAGAAATTCCAAGTGGAAAGAGGCTTATCTTTTTCCACTTATGCCTATAGTTGTATTCAAAACTATATTCGTTTGTTCTTACAAAAACACTCCCATCTCATCTCGATTCCTTCTCATACACAAGTCGAATTAAAAGAGATCAAAGAAGTTCAAAAAGATTTCTTAGAGAGATATAATCGTGAACCTTCCATCGAAGAAATTTATAAAGAATTGGGTGGAAAAATCTCCGAAGATAAGATTACAAAACTGCTTTTGTTTGGAAAAGATGTTATCTCTTTAGATGAAGAAAGAGAAAGTAAAGAGGATTCTTTCTCTCTTTTGGATACCTTGACCGATAACAGCGATCCTAGCCTATATTTTTCTAACAAAGAAAAAGAGGAGCTCATCAGAGAAGCTCTCTCTAGTTTGACTCAGCAAGAAAGAGATGTCATCATCTCTCGTTATGGCTTAGAAGGAAAGGAAGTTTCTTTGAGTGTGTTAGCGGACAAATATCATGTCAGCGCACAAAGAATTCAACAGATTGAAAAGAATGCTCTCGATAAGATGAAATCCTTCTTACGCTTGAAGATGTAAACAATCCTCAAAAAGCTTCTCCACCGTTTCTTTTGAGGCGGAGGTAGCGGAAGTGATATAGATATCTTTTCCTTTCAAAAGGGAAATATCCATATTTGCTATAGATAATGAGATCGCGCCTTGTAACGAGGGGTTCTTTTCTTTGATGGCGTGATAGAGTTCTTGGGCGTTTGAGGAGAGAGTATCTCCACAGACGATGAAGAAAGAATTGCTCTGATCAAGATGCTCACAATAAGAAGAGGCATCTTTCATTCTCTTCTCATAGAGAGGGCAGATTCCTAAGAAGGAGAGAATATTCACTTCTTTTTGGTTTAAGTAGTCTCTAACAAAATTGACACATTTTTGAGAGATGGTCGTTTGAGGAAGGAAGAAGACATTCTTCTTTAAGGGAATCGCATCTAATTGAGTCTTCAAATCTTTTTGAGAATCGATGAAAGTTAAAAACGGGAAATGAGAGAGGAAACCTAGCGTTTCTTGATGATTTTCTTTTCCAACAAAGAGATAGGTGGTATCTTCTTTTTCTTCTTTGAGCAATTGATAACGATTTAAAATCAAAGGACAAGTGGCATCGACAATATAGGATTTATCTTGAATAAAATCCTCTTCCTCTAAAGGATGACCATGGGCGCTTAAAACAAGATAACCATCCTGAATTGTAAGCTCTTTATCAACAAAAGTTGCATGGCTTTTTTCCATGAGCTTTTCATTCTCTTTCAAATTGTGTAACAATGGATGGGTAAGATAGACTTTCTTTCCCATTTTTGAACAATTTAGAAGTTTATCGATGGCTTTTTGTACCCCTTGGCAATAGCCGATATCTGAGATGATTTTTACCATAATTCTATTTTAACAAAATAGAAATACATTTGTCATAAATAGTAACATTCTAAATGCAAATAAGATATACTATTGTGTATTTCAAAGAAGGAGAATTCATATGGACTACGAGAAATATATCAATGTTGTCGAAGACTTTCCGAAAAAAGGTATTTCCTTTAAGGATATCTCTCCCTTGTTAAAGAATCCTGAAGCCTTCAAAGCTTGCATCGATGAGATGGCTGCTATCGCTGAAAAATATCATCCGGATATCATTTGTGGTCCTGAAAGCCGCGCTTTCTTATTCGGCGCTGCTTTAGCTTATAAGATGGGTATTGGATTTGTTATGGCCAGAAAGGGAGGTAAACTTCCTGGTGTCATCATCAAGACCACTTATCAGTTAGAATATGCTACCGCTACTTTAGAAGTGCCTGCTGGTTCCTTTGATAAAGGAATGAGAGTTCTCTTAATCGATGATTTGATGGCTACCGGTGGAACTTTCAATGCTTTAAAAGGCTTGATTGAAATGACTGGTGCCACTCCTGTCGCCTGTTTAACCTTGATCAACTTAAAAGATTTAGACGGAGCAAAGAACGTCGATTTACCTTGTGAAGCCATTTTAGATTTGTAGCCTATGAAGATCAACAATCAGATATATACTTTCAACGATGTTAAGGATGTCTATTCGTCATACATTCATGATGAAGAAGATTTAAAGCGCATTGAGAAGGCGTATCTTTTTGCTGAGAAAAAACATGAAGGCCAATTCCGTAAAAGCGGGGATCCTTATATCTCCCACTGTATCGGTGTGGCTTATATTTTAGCGGGCTTACAAGTCGGCCCTAAGACAATTATGACCGGTTTCCTTCACGATACGATTGAAGATACCGATACCACTAGAGAAGAGATCGAAAAAGAATTTGGATCCGAAGTTGCCACATTAGTGGAAGCTTTGACCAAAGTCACTCGACTCTCCGATTATAAGAATGTCGAATTCACTGCCGAAAACCACAGAAAGATTTTTGTGGCGATGGCAAAAGACGTGCGTGCCATCATCGTCAAATTGGCTGACCGTCTTCACAATATGAGAACTCTTCAGTTCCAACCGAGAGAAAAACAGATAAGAATCTCTAGAGAGACTCTCGATGTTTATGAACCTATCGCGCACCGCTTAGGTTTATATAAGATTCAAACCGAATTAGAAGAATTATCTCTTTGGTATTTAGAACCAGAAAAGTTTACCGAAATCGAAAATAAGATTGCGGAAGTAGAAAAAGATGCCAAAGCATCTTTAAGTGAATTAAGACAACAGCTCATCTCTATTTTGAATCGTTCTCACATTCCTTTCTCTATCTCTGCTCGTGTCAAAAGCGTCTATTCCATCTACAAAAAGATGTATACCAAGAATTACGCTTTTGATCAGATCTATGATTTGATGGCCCTTCGTATCATCACCGAAACGGAACAGAACTGTTATGAAATCTTAGGCTATGTCCACGCAAACTACAAACCAGTTCCTGGACGTTTTAAAGATTATATCGCTATGCCTAAGCCCAATATGTATCAATCCCTTCACACCACCATTGTCTCTAACAAAGGTCACGTCTTTGAAATTCAAATTCGTACCCAGGCGATGGATGAGACCGCAGAAGGTGGTGTCGCTGCTCACTGGCGTTATAAAGAAGGCACCAAATACGATCCTAAAGTCGAGCAAGTAGAAATTGAGAATCAATTGCACTGGTTCAAAGACTTTGTCTCCATGACAGAAGAAGGTGGAGATGGCAATGCTCGCGATTACATGGACTCTTTGTCTCATGACATCTTTGATGCCAATGTCTATGTTTTCACTCCCAAAGGAAACGTCATCTGTCTTCCTAACGGCGCGACTCCTATCGATTTTGCTTATCGTATTCACTCCGATTTAGGCGAACACTTACAAGGAGCGAGAGTCAACGGTATCTTAGTTCCTATCTCGACTTCTTTAAAGACTGGCGATGTGGTGGAAGTCATCACCAATAAGAACTCTAACCCGAACTCTGAATGGCTCAATATCGCTAAGACCAACTTTGCAAAATCTAAGATTCGTAAATACTTGATTCACCAGAATGCGGATTATGTCAGAGAAGATAACATCAAAAAGGGTAGACAAACCTTGTTAGATTCCTTCCGTGAAAGAAAGATCAACATCGATTTGAGCAAAGTCTTAACTCGTCAACTCTTTGATAAACTCAATGTCAAAGATGCCGATGACCTCTTCTTGATGATCAACGGAAAGACCATTCTTCCTTATCAAGTGATTGAAGCTTCGGATCAAATCGTTTATGGCGGTAAGATGTCTGATGAAGAGATTCAATCTCAAATCAATAACCGCGTCTACAAGAGAAAGAATACTTCCGATGCCGTCATCCTTGCTAATGGTGACACCGTCTTAACCTCTTTGGCCGCTTGTTGTACTCCTGTTCCTGGCGATGATATCATCGGCTTTGTCTCCACCGGACAAGGCGTGAAAGTTCACCGTGTGGATTGCCCCAATGTCAACCGTGAAGGCGTTCAAGACCGTTTGATTCAAGTTATGTGGAACCCCAATGTCACAAAGCTTGGAGAATACCCTGTTGACTTGGCGGTGGAAGGTCACGATCGCCCTGGATTACTTGTCGATATCATGAATACACTTTCTGCTAATGATGCAAAAGTGAATAAGATTCAAGCCAAATATAACCCCTCTTTGAACACATCTACTATCTCTATGACCATCCTAGTTTCAGAGAAAGAACAGCTCTCTCACTTCCTCCATGCTCTCACCAATGTTAAAGGCGTTTTTGCCATCAAGAGAGTCCATCATTAAAACACCTGGTGAGAAATGTACTGGCTCATTTTGTGCCATCTCCACTTTCGACAAGTTGAACAGCGGAAAACCCGCATGACATTAATTTGCATTATCAAAACAATCGTCGAGCTGCCTAATAAAACTCAAATTGGCACATACATCGCGAATGCATTTACATATTTTCGGAGTTGGTTCAAATCTAAATTCCAATCCATCAATTGTTGTGATTATTATGCGGACATGAAGATAACCATAAAAAGATTTACATTTTCTTGTTAGTTTTACGGTTTTAACATCGTTCCAACAAATTGTTTGCTTTTTTGCTGATATGCCTTCTTTCCCGATGAACATTGGAACATTCCACAATCGAATAAAGGAAAGAATGAATAGCGATAAATCAGCAGCCCAAACAATCCCGAGCAAAAGAAGAATCACAATTAGTACATCTCCTTTTAAAAGCTTAAATGTCGGAATCGCCAAGAGCGGGATGAACATAATCGTCAACGATTGAAAGACACATAGAGTTGGTCTCGGAATAAATCGCTTCATTTTTGCCTCCCCCTCCAATACACATTGATAATGCTATTGCTAATGCCAAGCAGGGCGTAGTCGTAGGATAAGGCGAATTGCGCGGCCTTATTAAATTGAATATCGCCCCAAGGAACCGCATTTTCAAGCCAAGAAAGTCCAAACGCAATTCCAGCCGATGCACCCGCTTATGTTGGTCTTTAAATTGAACTATAGCACAACATTGGGGTAAATGCAATGCTCCTATCTTTAATCTAAGCACTTATCAAACATGGATTTCTCTGTCAAAGAGAGATAATCGTTATGCGGAAATGATTTCATCCTCATCGGGTTGGACAGGAAAATCGTTGGTGCTATATATACTAAACCATCCGATAGGAGCAACATAATCCTTTATGTCAGAGTCCTTCAATATTTTCTTTGGCGCAAAATTCGTGTTGAAGAACACATTTCCCAAGGAACCCACATCGCACATCTTTATATATCGGATGGTGAAGGAAGAATCGTCCAGCAATGCATATTCAAACTCACCGGAATTGTTGTATTGAGATACATAAGAGAACAAAGGAAAGAGATCATGAGATCTCAGCGGCTTTTTTCCCCATGTTCCTTCTGTGTTCTTTATCCGATTGGCTTCCATATGATAGGTCGTTTCGTCCATACTCCATTCCAAATATGCCTGCCCACGCTTGTACATATAATCAGCAAACAAAGGATCTACAAAATATGCCATTGACGCACTTCCGCTGGTTAAGGCATCAGGAAAAATTGCACACCCTCGCAAATCCGAAACAATAGTTTGCTTATCATAATCCTCTGGCTGAATTGGGTTTATTTCCCCTTTCATTGGGGTTTTCTTATATCCACTTAAATCCGAATTATGGAGCTCAAGTCTAATAGAGTTCCCCCAAAACGAAACCATTACCACTGTGAAAAACAAGGTAAAGTGGGCAACAACTGCTCCCAGGACAATCAAGACGATTTTCTTCCATTTCTTCATATTAGACTTTCCCACATGTTTTTCAGCCAGTTCTTTGAAAGTTCCATATCCGCATCTTTTGCGTGTTCGAACTTTTCCCAACACCAGGGTGATATTTTATTATACGCCCTCAAGGTTTCATCCTCCGCTGTAATTGTTCCACCAAGAGCAAAGACATAGATCCTATCGTTTTATTTCTTCAAATGGTGGAACAAATCCATTGTAGAACAATTTGATGAAACTTTCACCTTTTTCGTTATAAGGGACAAAAACTGCGGAGTTTTTTCTAATTCGATCTTCAGTACTGCTTTTTCCATCAAGCAGCACATAAAAAGTCCCATCTCGATACAAGGATACAATCTTGATTTCCTGAATAGAACTAATTGAAATTTCTTTCTTGAAGCCGAAAAAGATGCCACGTCGTTTAACCATCGTGTCATCGAAACTAACGATATTGCATGATCTGTTGATGAAGATAATAATAAACACAAGAAGTAAAAGGCTTGAAAAATGTAACAGAATCCAAATTACCATCGACAAAACAACTATTGGTTTTCAAGAAAAAGAATAAGCAACCAATACATTAAAACCTATCATAAGAGCAATGCCAATGAAGAAGATGAAAAGCCCATCAAGGCCAACATAAATGCATTTCTTTCTGTTTTTCATGTTTTGTATTTTTCCTTCAAAAATCATCTAATAATGTCAACAACAATCGTTAATCCAGAAGGCATAACGTTTTAAAACCAACAAAAGGAATCGTTTAATTTGTTTATCAGTCTTTCTCATCAAAACCACCTCCAGTGATTCATCAGCCAAAATTTCCAATCGTGTTCTTCATCATCTGAATCAAAGTAAATGTCAGCATTTCTAGCTGATTCATAAGACAGAAGGCTATAAGCAATTAGATGCCAAACCCATTCACTCATAACTCTTTCTATATCGATTGGATATCCTTTTTTTTCAATTTTGAAAGAAATTTTCTCATCTGTTTAGAAGAATATTTCCATGTATCAATTTTTTAAATTTGTCCTTTAACGGAAGCTGATTTATCACTCAACTAATAATCAATGCGTTTACCATCTGACAAGTCTACATAATTATAAACATTTTCTGAATAATCAGATAAATCAGTAGGAGACTTAAGAAAATAGATACAATATGACCTATATTTTATCCCGCTGAAAAATCAATAAATATCAGCAGTCTCAAGAACACATTAAAATTTAAATAGAAAAATTTTATTATCTTCTGCCTTAATCATGGCGCGACCTTGCGTGGATAAGATGATGATTGGTCCATAGGAGTCTAACATCATCTTTCTTGCTTCCGTTGGTGCAATCGTGATTCCTTTTTGATAATAATCAAAAACTTGGAGAGTTCCATTCATATATTCAGTTGGTATGTGCTCACTATCCGTAATGGAAACCAATGCTTTTGTTTTGCAAAGTGATTCAGTATCATGAGCAAACCTGGAAATAGCAATAGCATATTTCTTAGGATTCGAAAACTCAAAAGCAACTCTTTGTCGCCTTTCCTCAATGACACAGGCTTGTACGAATGTTTGCAATAGATTTCTTTTATCACTTTTATAGTCCGTCATTTTCTTCATCCTTTCCATCTAAAACTGCCAGTAAGCAAAAATAATAATGCCAGTGTTTAAATCTAGGATCATAATATCTGCTTAAAAGATAATAGAGGGAACTTTCCTTTTCATAATAGTACCCCTATATAAGAACGGATTGATTTGTCTGATGTATTCTTTAGTGGAATCAAGAAGTGTGGATGAAACTTCTCCATATGGTGAGTGTGCATATTTCACAATTGTTTTCCCTGCTTCTTCCCTGATTATTCTATATATTGAAATATTCAGCAAAACTTTGCTGATGAATATCCATCGCATAAGAATCAGGCGAAAAGTTTACAGTGAACTGAATTCCACCTATTGTACCAAAATCGTCGATGGAAAATAATAGGGCGGCCGATTGTCCTCCACTCCAAGGATCGTAATCTTTTTCGAACATGCAGTATATAGATCCGTCAACGGCTCTTCGGCACTTGGAAGAGTAAAATCCCCATTTATTCATCAAGGCCAGGAGCTCTGCATCAATATTTTCTTTTGGAAACTCGATGATATTCTCGTTAGGAAGACAGATATCATAATCCTGTTCTCCTTCTTTTATATTCCCAAATGAATCATAGAAAGAATTCAGTGTAGTCAAATCGTAAATTTCTTCCACTTCACCGGTCAAAAAATCTATTTGAAAATTTTGAACATTATCACCATAACGTCTCAGTAGAAACTTGGTCCCCTGAAGTCCCCTGAATCCAAAATCTCCTTTGGAGGAAAAGAGTGTTCTCTGTTTAATAAAATCCCAATTTGTTGTATAAATTTCTATTCCACGAGATACATCATAAAAAAGAAATTCATCTTTAGAGACCGCAATAGTGCACATGCTATCATGATTATAAACAAATCTACCATCTGGGAATTGGTAAGTGCCTGTGTAATGATCATAAATAACGGAAAATCCATCATCTGACCACTTTTTAAAATCTTCCATTAAAGCCGTTTTCTCTTCCTTGACATGCACTTTAGCTAAAGACATCATGACAAACATATAAACAAAGAACGAAATCAAAAGACCAATAGGAATAAAAGTAAAAAAGGGCCACTTCTTTATCCTACGCTTATTCTTTGAAGTCATTTCCCCAACCTCCGATCATTAATTCATAAATCCACCAAAGGATGTACTGAACCTTTTATGTTGGACTTTAAGTAGAACTATAGCACAACATTGGGGTATATGCAACGCTCCTGTCTTCAACAGGAGCACCTATCAGACATGGATTTCTCTGTCAAAGAGAGATGATTGTTCTGCTATAAGTTATTCGCATTTAATATGAAAGTTTATATTTTTTTACAATCTTTAATAAATTAAAGATTTTGAAAACGAAATGATATATAATTATGTGTCAATTAAAAGGAGGAGACGTATGGCTCAACAATTCAAAAGACCACGCGGTACCAACGATTATTTTGGAGAAGATGAAGCGATTCTTCAAAATATGAGAGATATCTTGAATCAAGAAACCGCGCTTTATGGCACACAATTCATCGAATTACCCATGTTTGAGGAGAATGCTCTCTTCCATCGCACGGTTGGGGAATCTAGTGATATTGTCACCAAAGAGACATTTGATTTAGAAAGAAGAGGAGATAAAGATTACACCCTTCGTCCTGAATTCACCGCTTCTGTCTCTCGTGCTGTCATCGAAGGAAAATGGTATACCACTCCCGATATGCCTCTTCGTATCTCTTATTGTGGACCTGTGTTCCGTTATGAGAGACCACAGACGGGTAGACTTCGTCAGTTCAATCAATTCGGTGTGGAATTCATCGACACCAAGATTGATTTGAATTCTACTTTAGATGCTTTCCTTCTCTCTTTGAGAGGGGCGGAAAAAGTCTTGGGTTGCAAAGTCAAAGCCAAGATCAATTTCTTAGGATCTTTCGAATCGAGAGAAAATTATAAGAAAGAATTACAAGGTTTCTTTGCTCCCATGATTTCTGAAATGTGCGAGGATTGCCAAAGAAGATATCAAATCAACCCTTTGAGAATCTTAGACTGCAAAGTTCAAGAGGACCAAGAGAGATGCAAAGGCGCTCCTAGAGTCAGAGATTATTTGAGCCAAGAAGACCAAGAAGAATTTGCCAATATTTGCAAAGCTTTGGATCAGATTGGAATCGAATATGTCATCGATGATGATCTTGTCCGTGGATTAGATTATTACACGGGTCTTGTCTGGGAACTCTATGAAGCGGACCACGAAAAGATCGGCGCTATCGGTGGCGGTGGAAAATATTCCTCTCTCATGAAGAATATCGGTGGCCCAGAAATGGAAGGTATCGGTTTCTCTTTGGGATTGGAAAGACTTCTCTTTGCCATGTCGGATGAGAGAAAGAAAGAATTGGCTTCCACTACTTCTATCGATGTCTTCATCATCGACTTCAAAAGAGATGGTACCAGCATGGAAATTGCGGATAAGTTGAGAAAAGAAGGATATTCTGTTCTCTTCTCTTCCTTCTCTAGAGCTCTTGGTGGAGCCTTAAAGATGGCGGATAGAAAAAGAGCCAAGAGAGTCATCATCGCC
Source organism: Bacilli bacterium (assembly GCA_017470005.1). Taxonomy (GTDB): domain Bacteria; phylum Bacillota_I; class Bacilli_A; order RFN20; family CAG-288; genus Enterosoma. The sequence continues at coordinate 27,924 of JAFUFH010000091.1, forward strand.
GAAAGTGATGGCACCTATAAGCTCAAAGATATGTTTAGTCGTCAACAAGAAGAATTCGAGAATAAAGAAAGCTTACTCTTGTGTCTATTAAGTAAGGAGTGAAATAGTACAATATGTTAAGAACACACACTTGTGGAGAATTGAATGAAAAGAATGTCGGACAAGAAGTGACTCTCTGTGGTTGGGTCAATACCGTTCGTAATTTAGGTAGCCTTTGCTTTGTCGATTTAAGAGACAAATATGGCATCACCCAACTCAATATTCCTACCCAATTATTTGAAGAGAAGAGAGTCAAACCTGAATATTGTATTCAGGCCAAAGGTAAGGTTGTCTTAAGAGACCAACCTAACTACAATATTCCTACCGGTTTGATTGAGATCGAAGTCGAAGATATCAAGATTTACTCTGTCTCTGAGACCACACCTTTTGAAATCAAGGATGATACCACCGCTAGTGAAGATACTCGTCTTGTCTATCGTTATTTAGATTTGAGAAGACCGGTCATGCAAAAATATCTCAAGATTCGTTCCGATTTGAATCGCTACGCCAGAGAATATTTAAACGATCACGGTTTCCAAGAGATCGATACTCCTACCATGATCAAATCCACTCCCGAAGGTGCCAGAGACTATCTCATTCCTTCCCGTATCTATCCTGGTTCTTTCTACGCTCTTCCTCAATCTCCTCAAGTTTATAAACAGTTATTGATGATCGCCGGAACCGATCGTTATTTCCAACTGGCTCATTGCTATCGTGATGAGGATCAAAGAGCCGATAGACAACCCGAATTCATGCAGATTGACTGCGAGCTCTCCTTTGTCACAAGAGAAGATGTCTTAGAAGTCATCGAAGGACTTTTAAAATATATCTTCAAGAAGACCATCAATGTCACTTTACCGGATTTCTATCGTATGGATTATGATGTGGCCATCTCTCGTTACGGAAGCGATAAGCCTGATATGAGATTTGATATGCTCATCGAAGATGTCACCAAAGAATTAGAAGGCTGCGGATTCCAAGCTTATGAGAATAAGTCTATCCGTGCTATCGTTGTTCCTAATGTCGCTAGTGAAACCACTCGTAAACAGATGGATAACGATAATATCTTAGCCAAGAAATTCCGAGTCTTTGGTGTCTCTCACTTGAAGTGGGAAAACGGCGCTTTTGTCTCTAATATCGTCAAGAATATCAAACCTGAGAATTTAGATGCTCTTGCCAAGAGATTGAATGTCAAAGAGAATGATTTGGTCATCCTTTGTGCCAATGAAAAAGGAGATCAAGCTTCTTTGGCTTTAGGTGCTTTACGTAACTACTACGGAAATAAATTAGGCCTTTGCAAGAAGGATGATTACAAACCTTTGTTTGTTATTAACTGGCCTTTGTTTGAAAGAAACGAAGAAGGTCAAATCGAATCTCTCTCCAATCCTTTCACTCGTCCTAACGATGAAGATTTGCACTACTTAGATGAAGATCCTACCAAGATCAAATCCACTTCTTACGATACCGTTTTAAACGGTGTGGAACTCTCTTCTGGTGCTCTTCGTATCTATGACTCTGAAATCCAAAAGAAAGTCTTTGAACTCTTAGGTTTGAGCGACGAAGATATCGAAAAGAGATTCGGATTCTTTGTCAAAGCCTTAAAATATGGCGTTCCTCCGGAAGGTGGTTTTGGTATCGGTGTCGAGCGTCTTGCCATGACTCTTGCCATGACCGATAACGTCCGTGATGTCATCGCCTTCCCGAAGAACTTGAAAGCCTTCGAACCGATGTCTCAATGCCCTTCTCCTGTTCCTACTGCCGATACGGATATCTTAGGTCTCAAAGTAGTTGCTAGCGAAGAAAACGAATAAAGTAGATGAGGTAAGACTATGTCCGAACAACAATTATTGCCGTTTGGAAGCCTGAACTTAAAACCGGAAATCCTGGATATTTTAAAAGAAGATGGCTTTGAATACATGTCACCTGTTCAAGAGAAGAGTATTCCGCTTCTTTTGAAGAAGAAAAATATCCTTGCCCTTGCTCCTACCGGAACGGGCAAGACGCTTTCCTATGCCTTACCTATTTTGAATGATTTAGAAAATGATGGCCATGTCCAAGCCGTCATCATCTCTCCTACGGTCGCCTTGTTAGATCAGATCAAATCTGTCTTTTCCGAATTCACTGATAAGTTAGGCTTCCCCAAAGATGCCATCAAAGCGGTGTATTCTAATTCCGATTTCAATAGAGCGAAACCTGTTGTTCTCTTAATCACTCCTAACATGTATAAACCATGTTTATCTCATTATCCTATCAATGAATTAAAGAGAGTCATCATCGATGAAGGCGACATGGTGGTCTTTGATGGATTTAAGGACGCTCTTGTCTCTTTAAAGAAGCCTAGAGATAACATGATGATCTCATTCTTCTCCGCTTCTTTAAATGTTCAAGATATCAAAAGAGTGAAATCTCTTTTCAACATCTCTAATGTTGTGGATGTCAGAGATGTCATCACCAATAATAGTGTCGCTCATCATCTGGTCAACATCAGAAATCAAAGCAAAGGCAATGCTCTTTCTATCTTCTTAAAAGAAAAGAATTCCTTTAAGACCATCGCCTTTGTTTCTTCAAAAGAAGAACTCTTAAAATTGGATGAAGAATTGAAAGCGTTAGGTTTACACCATCTGCTTCTTCACGGTGGCATGGATAAAAGAGATATCAAAAAGATCTTAGATTCCTTTAGAAAAGATGAGGAACCACTCTTATTGGCTTCCGATTATGTCTCTAGAGGACTTGATATTCCTGATGTAGAAACCATCATCTCTATTGACCTTCCTAGCGATACTCAATATTACTTCCACAGAGCCGGTAGAGCAGGAAGATTCTCTGCTCCTGGAGATTCTTATGTCTTCTATTCTGACGATGATGAAGAAAGTATCAAGCAAGTGAAAGATTTACAACGCCGTGGCACTTCTTTTGATAGTTATACCATCTCTCAAAATACTTTGAAGAAAAGCAAAGGTTCTTACACCTTTAGAAATTTAGGTAAGAAAGATAGAGCGGAGAGTGAAAAGCTTCAAAAACAGATTCGCCACGCCGTCAACGAGAACAAATCTAGAAAAGTCAAACCCGGTTACAAAAAGAAAGTTAGCCGTGCTGTGGATCTTGTCAAACTCAAACACAGAAAGAAAATTGTTATGACCAATATCGCTAGAAGTGGCGGTAATGTTCAAGATTATCACGAAGAGAAAAGAAGAAGTACGAAAAAGAAATAATCCCAATTAGAGGTGTGCGCGTTGCACCTCTTTTTTTCTCTTTGCAAATCAAAAGAAGATACATCTATCCATCAAATAAGGTAAAATAAACACAGAGGTATTCTTATGAAAAGATTACAGTTTGCTATCGGCTCGAAAATGATCGGTGAAGGCCATCCTTGTCTCATTCAAACGATGGGAGATCAAAAGACAGATAAAGTGGATTATGCTGTCTCTTTGACCAATCGTTTATCCAAGATGGGATTAGATATGATGCGCTTTTCTGTGTTGGATAAAAATGACGCATTCGCATTAAAAGAAATCAAAGCAAAAACTATGATTCCTATCATCGCGGATATTCATTTTGATTACACCTTTGCTCTTATGGCTATGGAAGCTGGAGTGGATAAGATCCGTATCAATCCTGGAAATATCGGAGGAGAAGCGAATCTTCGTTTGGTGATTCAAGAAGCAAAAAAGAAAAATATCCCTATCCGAATCGGAGTCAATTCTGGTTCTTTGAATAAGTATAGAGGAAAGACCGCTTCGAAAGCCGATGACATCTTACTAGCTTTAGATGAGACCTTAGAAGTATTTAGGGAAGAAGGATTGGAAAAGATTGTTCTTTCTTTAAAATCTTCTAACCCTCACGATTTAGAAGAAGTCTACACCAAAGCCTATGAAAAATATCCTTATCCTCTTCACTTAGGTTTAACGGAATCTGGTTATTCTACCAATGGTTGTATCAAGTCCGCTCTTGGTGTATTCCCACTTCTTTCTAAAGGGATTGGCGATACTCTCCGCGTCTCTTTAGCCGATGATAGAGAAGAAGAGATTCGAGCTTGTAAGACCCTTCTTCGCTTAGCAGGTAGAAGAAAAGATATCCCTGACTTAGTGGTATGTCCTACCTGTGGTAGAACATTAGTGGATGTAAAACCGATCTCCAGATTGGTCCAAGCAAAATTAGATGCGGTCTTCTCTGATGTACAAGTGGCGGTGATGGGATGTCCTGTCAATGGTATCGGAGAAGCAAAGGATGCCGACTATGGTATCGCAGGAACGGGTATGAAAGATACCTATCTTCTCTTCTCTAAAGGTAAAGTTTTAGGTCAATATCAAAAAGAAGAAGCGCTAGAGAAACTCTTTAAGATGATTGATGAATACGAAAAAGGTAATCTTCAAGCAAAATAATTCTACTAAGAGAGAAAAAAGTGAAAGAATATTTGCATAAAAGAATACTTTTTCTTGAAAAGCACATATATTTATATATATAATAAACAAGCTGTTTTTTAGGAGGTTAAAAAACCATGGCAGAAAAAAGAATTAATATCATTCTTCGCTGCAGTGAATGCAAGAGCGAGAATTACATCAGCACTAAGAACAAGAAAGCTCATCCCGACAAATTCTCCACTCAAAAATATTGCCCTAAGTGCAATAAGAAGACTCTTCACACTGAGAAGAAGTAGATCTATAACCATAGGAGGATAACATTATGGCTGATATGATTATGATCGGTGATGTTGGACCCGGCAAATCTTTCAAGGATGGAAACGATATTTTCACTTCTTTGAATATCGAACACAACAAAACCGCTATGAGAGGCATGATCGTCAAGATCAAAGCCAAGAACTTGAGAACTGGTTCCATCATGGAACGTTCTTACAACGGCGACATCAAAGTCGAACAGATCTATTTAGACAAGAGACTCATGAACTATGTTTATGAAGCAGATGGTCTTGTTTATTTTATGGATGCTGAAACCTATGAACAGGTCGGTATCCCTGTGGAAAGATTAGAATGGGAAAAGAACTTCATCAATGAAGAAAACCCCATCACCGTCACCTATTATGAAAATGAAATTTTAGGTGTTGAACTTCCTGCCAAGGTCACTTTGAAGATTGTCGATTGCGATGACAATGCTGTCGCTGGCGACACCATCAACAAAGCGATGAAGGATGCTGTTCTTGAGACTGGTTACAAGCTCAAAGTTCCTATGTTCATTAAGAACGGAACTAAGATTGTTGTCCGTACAGAAGACGGCATCTACGATTCTAGAGCTTAATGGCAAAAGTAAAGGCCGCTTTTGTGGCCTTTTTTGGAAAGGTAAATTAATATGGAATTCACAATCAATACCATTGCCTTTATCTTCATCATTTTAGGAAGCATCATCGTCGGTGTAGTGATCGGATACTTCGTTTCTAGAAAGCTCTTCAGCTCTCAATTAGAAAAGAATCCTCCCATCACCAAAGACATGATCAAGGCGATGTATCGTTCAATGGGACGCACCCCTTCTGAAGCACAACTCAACGCCACAATGAAGGCGATGGAGAACGCTAGAAAGAATAGCAAGTAAAAACTTAACCCGGTGAAAAACCGGGTTTTTTCATGCTTATTTTTTAGTCTAACTTTTTATCTTGAAATAAAAGTTGGCAAAGAAAAAAGTTCGCGAAGGAACTTAATTGTTATCTACTGTATTTTGGAAGTGAGTTTCCGGCTCTTCGTGGTCATGAATTCTCTTGATATTGGACTTGTGACGGATGATGACGATCATGACGCATAAGAAGATATTGATGAAGGTGATGTAGCACAAGTGAAGAAGGCAATTCGGGCCGAAGTACATGCCACCATTAAACTGAGTGACATTCATATTAAGAGCGTAATGTAAGATCATCGGGACAGCGGAGACTAAGAAGACAGAAGGAGCGGCGATGATAGAACAAATAGAGATTCTATGTTTCCAGGCAAAGAGAGCCATGAAGAGACCGAAACCAAATGCGAATAAGATCGGGGAGACAAAGAGGACATATCCAGCAAAGCAAGCGACCGCTTTTCCACCTTTGAATTGAGCAAAGATAGGGAAGGTGTGACCGATGCAGACCATGAAGCCAGCGATTGCAATATATAATTCGGTTTGGAATTCATAAGCGCTAGTGAGAAGGACACTTCCTAATCCTGTGTAGGAGATAAGGATGAAGATAACCCACAAGGTGACATAAGATTTTAAGATATCTAAGACCATGCATAAGATACCATTTTTCTTTCCTAAGGTTCTTCCGACATTGGTTCCACCCGCATTTCCAGAACCGTGTTCTCTGATATCGATACCATGTTTCTTTCCGATCAAGATTCCAAAGGGAATGGAACCCATGAGATAGGCGAATACTATCGTGCCAAGAAGGAAAAGAATTGTATATAAAGTTTCCATATGATTACCTCGTTTTAGAAGCGAAAACTATTATAAAAGATTCTCTAGGAAAAATAAACCTTTTCATAAGAGAAGCCATTTTTTGTCCAAATTTCTCTCCTTAATTTCTTTTCTCAAATCAGGCTTTGAAACATCCCTTTTCTCTTTGTTTTTAAGCACAAATATATTAAAATATATTCATTAAAAAATTATGTAATTGAGGGTTTTCAAATGGCTGCTAACTATGACGCTTCAAGTTTAACCATCTTACACGGGCTCGAACCTGTCAGAGAGAGACCCGGTATGTATATCGGATCCACATCCACTTTGGGTCTACACCACCTCATTTGGGAAATTGTCGATAACGCTGTCGATGAAGCCAATGAAGGTCACGGTAAAAATATCACCGTCACCATCCATTCGGATGGTTCTTTAGAAGTGGAAGACCAAGGAAGAGGTGTTCCTTATAACTACAACGCAAAAGAAAAGCTCAACGGATTCCAAATCGTTTATCAAACGCTTCACGGAGGCGGAAAATTTGATGAGAGCAACTATAAGAGCGCTGGTGGTCTTCACGGTGTTGGTGCTGCTGTCACCAATGCTTTAAGTGAATGGATGGAAGTCCACTCTTATCGAGATGGAGTGGATCATTTTGCACGCTTTGAAAAAGGCGGTTCTAAATTCTCTGGTATCAAAGAGAAAGGTGCTACTTCTAAACGTGGTACCAACGTTCGCTTCCTTCCGGACCCCACCATCTTTGAAGATACGACCTTCAATTTTGACCGTATCGCTCAACACTTAGATGACCAAGCCTGTTTGACTAAGGGTGTCACATTCCATCTCATCGATGAAAGAAGCGGAAGAAAACAGGACTTCTTCTATCAGGATGGTTTGAAAGAATATTACACCAGACACACCTTTGGAAAAGAAGGTTTAACCAAACCTATCAAATTCAAAGGCGAACAAGATGGCATCAGAGTCGAAGTGGTCTTCGGCTTCTTAAAAGATGATTACAATGAAAAGATCATCTCCTTTGCTAACGGTGTTAGAACCGGAGATGGCGGATATCATGTCACTGGTTTTAAGAAAGGTTTAACCACTTGTTTTAACCAATACGGAATCAAACACAACCTCATCAAAGCCAATTCTCCTTTAGATGGGGATTGCTTAAGAGAAGGTATGGTTTGTATCCTTTCTGTTTGGGTTCCTGAACATCTCCTTCAATTTGAAGGTCAGACCAAAGGAAAATTAGGTACCAAAGAAGCGGTCAATGCCGTGGATACCATCGTCGAGAATCAACTCTCTTATTATTTGGAAGAAAATAAAGTGGAAGCCGATGCGGTTGTTAAAAAGACCAGCGATGAAATGAAGATTCGCGATAAGACCGAACAGGATAGAAAGAAAGAGCGTGAGCTTTTAAAGAATAAAGCTAGCGGCTATAACCTTTCCGATAAACTCACTCCTGCCTCTAGTAAGGATTACATGCTCAATGAATTATTCATTGTTGAAGGTGATTCTGCAGGCGGTTCGGCAAAGAAAGGTAGAAACCCCAAATATCAAGCCATTCTTCCTTTGAGAGGAAAACCGAAGAACACGACCGATATTGAAGATGAAAAGATCTTGTTAGGAAATAAAGAGATCGCCACATTGATTTACACTATCGGTGCTGGCTATGATTCTGATTTTAAGATCAAAGATATCCATTATGGAAAAGTCATCATCATGACCGATGCCGATGATGATGGAAGCCATATTCAATCTTTGCTTCTCACCTTCTTCTATAACCATATGAAGCCTTTGATTGAAACAGGTCATCTTTACATTGCTTGCCCTCCTCTTTACCGCGTTTATAACAACCGTAAAGAAATTTACGCTTATGATGATGAAGAGCTTGCTAAGGCCATCAAAGAAGTCGGTGCGGGCTATCGAGTCAACCGTTATAAAGGTTTAGGTGAAATGAATTACACTCAGTTATCTGAAACCACCATGCAACCCGAAAAGAGAAGACTCATCAAAGTCATGCTTCAAGATGACGAAGATGCCAAAGATAAAGTCAATTTATTCTTAGGTAGAGATACCGATAGAAGAAAAGAATGGATTGAAAACAATATTGATTTCAATGCTGTCGATAATTTCACAGAGGAGGTAAAAGCACATGAAAATTAAAAAGAATGCCAAACCCATCCCTGTACAAGAAGAAATTATCGATACCGGGATGACCGATGTCCTCATTTCCGCCTTCAACCGTTACGCCAAAGAAGTTATTACCGACCGTGCGATTCCAGATGTCAGAGACGGCTTAAAACCCGTTCAGAGAAGAATCATCTTCGATATGTATGATCAAGGTCAACTCTTCTCTAAGCCAACAGTCAAATGTGCTACTATCGTCGGTCACGTCATGGGACATTATCATCCTCATGGTGATTCTTCCATTTATGATGCCTTGGTTCACATGTCTCAGAACTGGAAGATGGAAGCTCCTTTGATTGACTTCCAAGGTAACAATGGCTCTATCGATGATGACCCTGCTGCCGCTAACCGTTACACCGAAGCTAGACTATCTTTGCTCAGTGAATTCTTAGTCAAAGATATCGATAAGAACACCGTAAGAATGGTTCCTACCTTCGATGATAAGAACTTAGAACCCACCGTTTTACCCGCTCGTTACCCTAACCTTTTGGTCAATGGTACACAAGGTATCGCTGTCGGTTCTACCACCTATATTCCTCCCCACAATTTAGGGGAAGTCATCGATGCGACAATCTATCGCATCCATCATAAGAGAGCCACATTGGACGATTTGATGAATTATGTCCAAGGCCCCGATTTCCCTACCGGTGGTATCATCGATGATAAAGAGACTCTCCGTCTTTTATATGAGACCGGAAGAGCTAATTTCTATCTCTATTGTAAGACCGAGATTGATGAAGCCGATAACGCCATTGTCATCACTGAGATCCCTTATGGTGTCGTCAAGATTGACTTCGTCGCGGCTCTCAATAAGAGAAAAGAAAACGATCACTTAGACAACATCGAAGAGATTGTGGATGAATCCGCAAAAGATGATGTTAACATCGTTATCAAAATCAAGAAAGATGCCTCCCCCGAAGACATTCTCAACTATCTCCAGAGCAAGGGCGTGATGAAGACCACCATCTCTTGTAACTTCTTAGCTATCGATAAAGGTCACCCCAAGTGCATGCCCCTTCTTGACATGATCGATGCCTTCATCGAACATCAAAGAAAAGTCTCCACCAAAGCTTTCCAATATGATTTAAAGACCGCCAATGACCGTCTCGAGATCGTCAATGGTTACATGAAGGTATATTCTATCCTTAATGAAGTCATTGAAAAGATTCGTAAATGTAACGGTAAAGAAGGCGTCAAGACGATGTTAAAGAATGATTATTCCTTCTCTGAACGCCAAGCGGAAGCCATTGCGATGATGCCTTTATATCGTTTGTCTAACACCGATATTGTTGCTTTACAAAAAGAACAAGGCGAGCTTAATATTGAAATTGAAAGAATCAATAACATTCTTTCCGATACCGATAAATTGGATGCTACCATTGTCAAGACGCTCTCCGATGTCAGAAAACAGTTTGCTGTTCCTAGAAAGACACAAATCTTACAAGAGAAGCAGTCCTTTGAAAGCGTGGATGCCGTTAAGCTCATCGCCAAAGAAGAAGTCATGGTGGCAATCACTGCCGATGGATATGCCAAACGTACTACCTTAAAAGCCTATCAAGCTTCTTTGCGTTCCAATAAAGATGAAGCCGATCCTTTATGTCTTCCTAAGATGAAACCTGGCGATAAGTTAGTCTACTTTGGACAAGCCGATACCCATGAAGGAATCTTATTCTTCACCGATTTAGGAAATTATGGTTATCTTCCTATCCACATGCTTTCCGATATGAAGTGGAAAGAAGAAGGTAAACATCTCAACAATCTCATCGCCTTAAAGTCCAATGAAAAGATTGTCAGAGCCATGAAGATTGAAGCCTTCAAAGAAGGTTTACATGTCGTCCTTTTAACCAAAGAAAATAAGATCAAGAGAACTCCGTTAAAAGACTTTGAAACCAATACCATCACCAAACGTCCTATCCGTGCTTGTAAGCTTCTCAATAAGGATGATAAGGTGGTTGGAGCGGAGATTTCTTACGGTAATTCTGACTTGGTGGTCATCGATTCTTTGGGTAGATCATCTCGTTTTAACGAGAGTGAAGTTCCGGAAGTTTCTACTTCCGCTATGGGTGTAAAAGCTATCGCTTCCTCTATCGATCACGCTTCTTTGGTCTCTCTGGTTGTCTTAGCTCATAACGAAGTTTCACAACTTCTTGTTCTTGCCGATAGAAGGGCGGCTAGAATCATCTCTACGGCTAAGATTGATGCGGGCGAGAGATTATCTGCCAAAGTTCCTCTCATCAAAGTCTTGAAGAAGAATCCTTACAAGATTGTTGGTGTGTACAAATTAGATAAAGTCAGAGGTCAAACCAATTATGCATTATTGACCACCAAAGAGAGCAATATCGCCATGGATCTTGGCGCTTTAGCTCCTGTGGAATGCAATATGGAAATGAGAGAAAATGTGCCAGGTCTTGGCACTCATCTGGTCACTGGTTACTCTTCTAATGGCTTTGTTTTAAGCAAAAATTGTGTCGTAGAAGATCCTCTTCCTGCCAAGGTAGTCTCTACCAAAGCGAAGGTGGATGAAGCCGATACACAACTTTCCTTGTTTGATCTGTTTGAAAAGAATACTAATAAATAATTATTTCTTGTATACTAGTAATGAAAGAAAAAGTTTTCGCACACTGCACGTCTATCTACGCCCTTGATCTCGATTTCTTTAACGAATATCCCATCAAGGCCCTTGTCATCGATAGAGATAACACGCTTGACTCTTACGAAGCTCTCTCTCCCTCTCAAGAAGCCCTAGATTTAATTTCTGAGATTCAAAAGAGAGGTATTCGAGTTCTAGTGGTCTCCAACAATGTCAAAAAGATCATAGAACCTTATGGAGAAAAGCTGGGTGTGCCTTGCCTTGCTTCCAGTCAAAAGTTCTCCGGAAAGAGGATTCTTGCCTTCTTAAAAGAGAACGGATTAGAAGTGAAAGATTGTATCTTTGTTGGAGATCAGATCTTCACGGATCGAATCTACACCAACAAGATCAAAGGAAGACTGATTCTTACAGAACCCCTATATCAAAAAGACCACTTTGTCACACGCTTTGTCCGTTGGTTAGATAAGTCGATAAGACGAAGATGGCGTAAAAAAAATCAATTAGGACTCGCTTGTCCTGAAAAGAAAGGAGATAAAAATGCTCTTTAAAAACAACAAAACTTCTGGTCTCACTGCCGAAATCCGTGTCAAACGTTGCTATGGTTGTGGCGCGATTTTACAAGACCAAGACCCCAATGAAATCGGCTATGTCCCGACAGAGAAATTCCAATCTGAAGATGAGACTCTCTGCGAGAGATGCTATAAATTGAGACACTATTCTTCTTTCAAGAAGACCGCCGGTCTCAATATTGATTTCGTCACCATTTTAGATCACGCCAAAGAAGAGAACGCTCTTGCCATCTATGTCGTCAACGCTTTCTCTATCCAAGCCTCTGTTTTAAAAGGCATCGGAAAATATCTCCCTAAAGATGTGTTAGTCGTCATCAACAAGAGAGACTTGCTTCCTAAGTCTTACAACGATGATTATCTCTTGCTTCAGACCAAGAAAGCCTTAGAAGAAGAGAATATTCATCCCATCTCTATCTTAGTGACTGCTGCTAGCGCAACCAAGAATTATCACATCGAAGAATTGATGAAAGCCGTGGATGAAAACAGGCACGGAAAGAGTGTGTATTTTGTCGGATGTTATCAAGTTGGTAAGTCTTCTTTAATCAACGCTTTGTTGATGAACTATTCCAATATGACTTCTAGAACCATCACCACTTCTCCCTATCCTGGAACCACCTTAGATGTCATCTCTATCCCGTTAGATGATCAATCCAATATGTATGACACTCCCGGTATGTACAACGCCGAGAGCATGATTTCCTTTGTCGAACCAGAAATCATCAAATATGTTCTTCCTAGAAATGAGATTCGTCCGGAAATGTATATGGCAAAAGAGGGTCAATCCTTCCTTCTTGCTAACCTTGCTCGTCTTGATTTTGTCAAAGGCGATAAGGTCAATTTCACCTTCTATAAGAGCAACGATTTGTCTATCGAAAGACATAAACTCAACAAAGCCGATCAAGGATTCAATGATCTTTGTGTCAACGAAGGTTTAGATAACCGCACTAAGAAAGTCACTTCTATCCAAGATTTAGAAGTCCATCACTTCACCACCTTAGAAGGAAAGACCAACCGCATCAATGTCAATGGCTTGATGTTTGTCGAATATAACGGAAAGAATCAAGAAATTGATGTCTACGCACCTAAGGGTGTCATTGTAACTTTAGAAGATGCCTCTCTCAAACTCTAATGCCGTCTTATTTTTACCAGTTTCGCCTGTAACTCAAAGCAACCTCGCGTTGCTTGAGTTTTCTTTATCTTTCTTTGATTCTGTCTATGTGCTACCTCTTTATGATGCAAGAGACAGGGAAGAAGAAAAAGAATTTGCTTCTCTTACCCTTCGTTCCTTAAAGAAGAATTATCCTAAGATTGCCTTTGGAGAGCTTTCTGTTTATGATGTGGAAAAGAGATTCCTTTCTAAAGAAGTGATAGAGAAAATTCCGGAAAGTTATACCCAATATTTTGATGGGAAACTTCATCCGATTGAAGGCGAGATTCTTCCACTTCTATGGAATTATGAGAAGACAAGAAACGGTTCCAAATTAGATTTATCTAGAGAAGATATGGATGAGATTGCTGATCATAAACTCTATTTCTGCTTAGAGCTAGCAAAAATGGAGAAAGAACATCGCTATCTGCATTCCGTATCGGTTGCAAAAACAGCATACGATATCGCACTAGCGAATGGATTAGATGGAAGGAGAGCGTATCTAGGCGGACTTCTTCACGACTGCGCAAAAGATTATCCTGATGAAGAACTTCTTGCTCTCATACACGAGGAAATGAGCGAATATGAACCGATTCCTTCTTTCGCTCTTCATCAATTTGCGGGAAAGATCTTCGCACAAAGGAAATTCGGTTGTGAAGATGAAGAGATTCTAAACGCCATCTGCTTCCACTGCACGGGAAAGAAAGAGATGAGCGATTATGAAAAAATCATCTATGCCGCCGATAAGGTGGAACCTACTCGTCCTTTTGAAACCAAGATTGGAAGAGATGCATGTCTAAACGATCTAGAAAGCGGGTTTGTCACCACCTTAAAACAACAAATACGATATTTTAAAGAAAGAAACATCTCTTACAGTGAATATAGACTCAGCAAGGAGATGTATCAATATTATCTCGGAGAATATAACATGTTAAAAAAATCAGTACAAGAAAAGAAAACGAAATTAGAAAACAAAGGCTCTATCCGTGCCTTAAGACCTCTTCACATCGCCCAAGATTTATCTTGGAACTATGGCGAAGATGTTGTGGTTTATGACGTCAGAGAAAAGACTCCTTATGTCTCTTATTTCATCTTAGCTTCCGCTTCTACCGATAGAAGACTCAGAGCCTTAGTTGGCACCGCCAAAGAGGCTTTATACAACAATTACAAAGATGTGGACCACACCGAAGGTAGAAATGATTCTACTTGGATCTTAGTGGATGCTCATGACATTGTTGTCCATCTCTTCACCAAGGAAGAGAGAAAGAGAGTCGATATGGATGCTCTCTACGCCGATTGCCCTCACAAGATTGTCATCAGCAAAGAAGAACCCAACTATCGCAAGAGAAAGAAAGCCGAAAGCCAAGATAACAACTGGTACGAATAAACAGTATAAAGGGGACAGGATGAAACGTTATTTAATTGTTTGTGCGATGCAAGCAGAGATCGATGGTATCTTCTTGCACTGCAAACCCAAAGATATGGGAAATAATCTCTACTTAATCGAAGGAGAGAATTTCCAAGCTTATGTCATGAAGTCAGGTATCGGTAAAGTTGCCATGGCTTATAAGCTTGGTTCTTTCTTGAATGATTTCCAAGTGGATGAGATCATCAATGTAGGTGTCGCTGGTTCACTCTCAAGTGAACTGAAATGTTTTGATACCTTAGTCGCTTCTAAGGCTGCTTATTCTGACGTTGACTTAGTCTCCTGGGGATTACCCTTTGGTCAGATGCAAGGATGCCCTCTTTATTTTGAATGTGATAAAGAAGGAATTGAAAAAGCTCTCACCTTCCCAAAGAAGAAACTCAAGACTGGCTTGATTTTGACCTCTGACACTTTTGTTACCAAAGAGAATCTTAACACCAAGTTCTACGAATTCTTTGAAAACCCTGTCTCTTGTGATATGGAATCTGCTGCGGTGGGACAATGTGCTTTCTTAGCAAATAAACCTTTCATGATCATCAGAACCATTTCTGATGATACCACGGTGGAAGATAACACCAGATCTTATGAAGAGCAACTCAAAGAGAGCTGTGCCATGACTGGTGAAATCGTTTATTACTTGATTAGTAACTATTAGTAAATATTTGGTACTAATAAATGACTAAAATACTAAAATCGTGAAAAATAGTAGTTAGTCAATAATTAGTACTAAAAATAAACTAAATCTAAATATAATCTGACAAGTATAGTTAGCCAGAAAAGATGAATTTAAACGCGATTTAGGATTAGTAGAAAATTAGTACATTTTAAAAAGAGAAGTGATTCAACCAATGGATCACTTCTTTTTTAGTATTTGGATGATGTTGTCAGTAGGGAAGAACTATTTAGGTATAAGTAAAGTTAAAAGAAATGGTATTTGTAGGATGATTAAGGAATTCCGAAAATTTCCCTTAAATAGTTTACTTCGTATAATAGATATTATGTTAATAAAAAAAGAAAAACAAAAACAAGAGAAGCAAAACTATATAAATAATAGTTCGTATACGAACAAATATTTGGAGTGTGACTTCATATAAATTTCTCCAAGATCCTGGTAAATCTATATGGAACTACTAATTTAAAAATTAGTAATAAAAAAGTACTAATTATTAACTAAATCTAAATTTATTATTATCTTATCATTTTTCTGATAATACTACTAATTCTTATAGCTAGTTAATAATTAGTACTAATAATATACTAATTAATTTTGTTTACTTATCTTCTACTAATTCTTTAATGACGTGTCCGATTTGATTTTCAGAACCTTTTAATCCGAAGTTAGCTAAGATGGTCTTACCCATGCAACCGAAGGAATCGACTTCTTCAATCTTTCTTCCGTTCTTGAAACCCTTGGAGTAAGAGAAGAGAGGGACTCTCTCTCTGGTGTGGTCTGTCCCATACCAAGTAGGATCGTTTCCATGATCGGCGGTGATGAGAAGCAAATCATCTTCCTTTAAGTTCTTCATCAATTCGCCTAAGTCCTGATCAAATTCTTCAATGGACTTTCCATAACCTTGAGGATTTCTTCTGTGTCCGTATAAGACATCAAAGTCAGCGAGGTTAACAAAGCAGAGTCCAGTGAAGTCTTTGTTCTTAGCAATCTCGATGGTTTGAAGCATACCATCGTGGTTAGAATCGATATGAGAGGATTCATCCATGCCGTTTCCAGCAAAGATATCATGGATCTTACCCACAGCGATGACTCTATATCCTGCGTCTTGTAAATCATTTAAAGAAGTGCGGCCAGCGGGAGCTAAAGCGTAATCTCTTCTCTCTGTAGTTCTCTTGAAGTTTTCTTTGGTTGTTCCAACAAAGGGACGAGCGATGACTCTTCCGACTTTCCATTCTTTTTTCATGGTGATCTCACGGGCGATCTCACAATCTCTATATAATTCCTCTAAAGGAACAACAGCGGTATTGGCAGCGATTTGAAGAACAGAGTCTGCGCTAGTATAAACGATAAGAGATCCATCTCTAGTTTGTTCTTCACCAAGTTCGGTCAAAATGACGGTACCAGATTGAGAATAGTTACCAATCAACTTTCTACCCGTTCTAGCAGAAAGTTCATCCATTAATTCCTTCGGGAAGCCAGTGTCCGTGAAAGTGACTAAAGGTTCACTAGTGAGGATACCCATCATCTCCCAGTGTCCGGTGAGAGTATCTTTTCCGTTAGAGGCTTCTCTCATGGTTTGAACATAAGCGTGAGGGTGGTCAACTTTGCTTGCTCCTTCAATTTCAGGGCAGAGGTCATAAATACCTAAAGAATTGATATTGGGGATATTTAAGCCATGACATTGTTGAGAGACATGGAGCCAGGTGTTGCTTCCCACATCATTGTGACCGGCGTTAAAGAAGCGGTCTGCATCTGGTTCACTCCCGATGCCAACGCTATCCATGACGATAGCAAATATACGTTTGAATTTCATACGATTTTCCTTTCTCAGTGCTAAATATTATACTTTTTGTTTTTGGTTAATCAACTCTGTTTTTTCTTCTCATGCTCTCTTCATAGACTTCTTGTTCTTTTTTGTGAGACAAATGCGTGTAGATTTGGGTGGTTTTGATATCGGAGTGACCAAGAAGTTCTTGCACGGATCTTAAATGTGCGCCGTTTTCTAATAACAGTGTGGCAAAGGAGTGACGAAGGGAGTGAGGAGATATCTCTTTTTCAATACCAGCATCTTTGGCATATTTTTTGATGCGAAGGAAGAAATATTGTCTTGAGATATTTTTACCATTGCTGTGAAGAAAGAGATTGGGGCTTTTGCTTTTGATATTCTTTCGGATATTGTCATAATACAGTTGCAGTATCGATAGGGCATCTTGGCTGATAGGAATGAGTCTTTCTTTGCTTCTTTTTCCTTTGACTTTGATGTAACCTCCTGTCAAAGAGAGCGCATCTTTTCTTAAGCTGCAAGCTTCAGAAACACGTAGTCCACAAGCAAAAGATACTTCCATCAGAGCTAAATCTAATAATCCTCTCTCTTCTTGGATGGGAATGACAGAGAAGAGACGTTCAATCTCTTGCGAATTGAGATAGGTAGGAAGGTGTTTTTCTTTTTTAGGAACATATAAATCCGACAATACTAAATCGATTTTACCTTCTTTTTTTAAATAAGATAAAAACCCTTTGATGACTGTTCCTTTTCTCACTAACGATGCATTCTTTAAGCCTTTGGATTCTAACACAAAAAGATGGTCGTTTAAATCTTTGGATTGAATGCGTTGAATATCTTTGTTTTGTATGGAATCACAAAAAGCATAGAGGTCTTTTTGATACGCTTCTATGGTGTTTAAGGCATCGCCTTTTTCGGTGATGAGATAAGTGAGATATTCCTCTATGGCTTCTCTAGTTTTCATTTCTTTACGATATCGCTCGCTTTTATGATTTTACCACCATATTCTAATTGAGAATTCCATTGTTCAATCAGGTGGTCATCCTCTTTATTCTCTTCTATATCGATGACTCTTTCAATAGAGACACCGATCAATCTTATGGGTTGGTCTTTGTAGAGTTGTTCAAACACTTTCATGGCGTAAGCAAATAGAGATGCTACATCATCTATCGGCTCACTAAATGAGGTTCTACGGCTTTTGGTGACAAAATCTGGTGTTCTTAGCTTTACTCCTACCGACAAGGCTTTCTTGTGGTATTTATGAAGTTCTTGGCAGACTTCTTCACAACACTTCTTGATCATCTCTACTCCTTCTTCAAAGAAGGCGTCTTCTTGGAAGGTTCTCTCGGAGGACATGGATTTAGGATCAAAGGCACTGTTATCGATAAAGTCCGAGCCAAATCCTTGGGCATGGCCTTTGAAATATTCAAAATTATTGCCTAAGATTTTCTTCACTTTTGGGTCTTCACAATGCGCTAAATCCCCGATAGTTAGCACTCCCGCTTCCATTAGTTTTGGAGCGGTTTTCTTACCGATTCCATACATTTTAGAGATGGCTAAAGGCCAAAGAAGAGTAGGGATATTTCCTTGATTTAAGATGGTGAGTCCTAATGGTTTTTTCATGTCAGAACCCATCTTGGCTAAGAATCGATTCGCTCCGCATCCTATCGAACATTTCAATTTGGTGACACGGTAGAGAGTCATCTGCAAATCAAAGAGATATTCTTGTTCTTTTCCCATCGGGATATCATCGCTCATATCGATATAACATTCATCGATAGAAGCTTGTTCAAGGATGGGATATCTCTTTTTCAAATACGAGAAAAAGTGTTTGGAATGATAGGAATATAATTCAAAGTGAGGGGGTATGATCACTAAGTTTTTACATAATCTTTTTGCCGTGGAAACCGGCATAGCGGAATTGACACCAAAGGCTCTCGCTTCATAAGAAGCGGTAGAGAGAACACTTCTTTTGGAATCGTAAGCGATAGCGATAGGTTTGCCCTTTAGCGTGGGGTCGGAAAGAAGTTCACATTGAGCAAAAAAGGCATTCAAGTCAATATGGACGATGGTCTTCATATCAATCCCGGTATTCTTTCATCAATTCTTGCGCTTGCAAAAGGGCGCTTTCGGTGGTCTTAGAACCCGATAACATGGAAGCAACTTCCTTTAAAGCCTCTTCATCATTTAAGACTCTAGCACTAGTAGAAGTCATCTGATTCTTCACATGTTTTTCAATCTTGACATAGGAGAGAGCGGAAGCGACCACTTGAGGAAGATGAGAGATGACAATGATTTGAGAATGAGATTTGATCTCTTTGATCTTTTTGGCAATCAAAGAAGCAATCTTACCAGAAACCCCAGTATCGATCTCATCAAAGACAAGGACATCATAGGGGTCTAGAGCGTTCAAAACGACCTTTAGGGCTAACATCAAACGAGAGGATTCTCCTCCCGATGCCGCTTTTGAAAGGCTGCTTTCTTCAATGCCTTCATTTAAAGCGACCATAAAGACGCATTTATCTTGGCCTAGAGAGGCTAAAGGAGTCCGAGTAAGGGAAATCCTAAAGCCATTCTTTCTCAAGCCCAAATAAGCCATTTCTGAGCCGATTTGAGCGCTTAGCTTCTCCGCTGTGCTTTTTCGAATCTCCGAAAGTTTATTTGCTTGGTTTTGTACGACTTCTTTTTGAGCGGCAATCTTCTTTTCTAATTCTTCCTTCTTCCATTCAAAAGAATCAATCTGCTCTAGTTTTTCTTTGTAAGAAGCAAGTTTAGAGAGAATCTCTTGGCTAGATTTTCCGTATTTTCTTTGAAGTCCTTTCAACTGGAAAAGACGTTCATTGATTTCATCTAAGCGATAAGGATCAGCGCTTAAATGATGGAAATCGTCATCTAATTGAGAAAGAGAAGCAAGCGTATTCATAGCGTATTCTTGGGCTTCTTTGGCTTGGCTTTCTAAATCGGTGCCATCAAATTTTCTCAGTTGAGAAATCGCACTATTTAATAAATCAGGAAGAGAGATTTGATTTCCTTGCGTGTGAGCTAAGAATTCTTGATATTTTTCTTTCAATTTATCGTAAGAGCGAAGACTTTCATATTCATTGTTGAGGTCTTCAATCTCATTTTCTTTCAAATCATATTTTTCAATCTCCGCGATTTGGAAAGATAAATAATCTCGGTCCAATTCCTTGTTTTGAGAGAGAAGTGTCTCTTCTTCCTTTTCTAAATCTTTCCATTTTTGGAATTCTTTTTGATAGGATTGGAGCACTTTTTGAAGCTTTTCTCCCCCATAAAAATCTAAATAATGAATCTGGCTGGGTTCATTTAAAAGTTCGTTCTTTCCATTTTGAGAATGGATATCGATGAGGTGTTTGACGATAGTTTTAAACTCATTGAGCGTGACCATCTCATCATTTAAATAACAGCGATTGCTCTTGTCACTTTGAAGAACTCTCTTGATCAAGATTCGCTTGTCTTCATCAACATATTCTTGAATCTCTGGATGTTTTGCTAAGAAGTGATCTTCTAAATGAAACAAAGCGGAGACAGAGGCTTTCTTATTCTTATCTCTAACGAGAGTAAAATCACTTCTTTCTCCAGACAAAAGAGATAAAGATTCCACCACCAAAGATTTACCAGCGCCAGTCTCACCGATTAGAGCGGTATAGGGGCTTGTAAAATCTAAGGTTGTATCTTCGATGACGGCAAGGTTAGAAATGTGAAGTTCTTCAATCATAGGTTACTCCTTTGGAAGGATTTGTTGGATTTTCTCTAAGACAGAATCGATATCCATTGAGAGAGTCTTCAATAAGTGTTTGACACTTCCATGGGTGACGAAATCATTTTCAAAAGCAAAGAACGTATATTTCCCTTTAAATCCTTTCTTTAACAGATAATCGGAGAAATAGGATGCACTTCCTTCTTGGGTGGAATAGGGGTCATAAAGAATGATGTTTTCATAGCTAGAAATCTCATATTCATCTAGTAGCGATAAAGGAGGTAACAAGTCAACAAGCTGAAGCTTTGTGACAGAGTCACTCACTTGACGAAGCAAGCCGTATCCTAAAGGACCGATAGCAATAACTATTGTCTTCTTATCCTCATTTTGAGCATAGAAATAGCCAAGTTTAGATAACACACCATCAAAGTCAGCAGCGTAGATTTCCCCTTTAGGAAGACGGATGAAGATAGGTCCTTTTTCAATATCTTTGGTAAAGTTGGGAAGTTCAATAATCGAGGAAGAATCAAAAGGCATGAACACTCTTCGATAGGGAATGGATTTTACCATAGCGACATCATAAATGCCTTGGTGAGAAGAACCGTCTTCTCCTACCAAACCCGCTCTTTCCACGATGAATACCACTCTGATATCTTGTCTAGAGACATTCTCGATGATCTCATCGTAACAGCGTTGCATGAAAGTAGAATAAATATCGACAATGGGTCGATACCCTTTTAAGGCAAGACCTGAGGCGTAAAGGACCGCATTCTCTTCGGCGATACCGGTATCGATACTTCTTTCGGGATATTTGACAAAGAGGTCATGAAGCTTGGAGTTCTGTTCCATAGCGGGAGAGATGACAAAGATTTTCTCATCCTTTTCCATCATTTCCATCAAATAGGAGCTCTTGAACTGGCTGTAATCGATAGATGTGTCAAAGTTTTCTTCAAAGTGTTTGTTCACGCCGTGGTAAATGCCTTGTTCATCTTTTTCGGCGGGGACATATCCTTGTCCTTTTTGCGTCAATAAGTGAAGGACACAAGCGCCTTTATTAGAGACAATTTTAGCTTTTTCAAAGGCCAAATCTAAGTCTTCAAAATCGTGTCCATCATAAGGACCGATATATTTGATATTCATGGCTTCAAAGAGAGTGGATGAGATGAAGAATCTCTTGAAGTGATCTTTGATGGATTTCATGAAGCAGAAGAGGCGATAAGACCATTTGTGTTTGCTCATTGCGTTACCCAGTCTTGACGAGGAACGGAAATAGAAACGGGAATTTCTAAAGCGAGAAACACGTTTAGAAACCGGTCCATTATTTTTGGAGATAGACATCTCGTTATCGTTGATGATGACGATGAGTCTCTTGTAATTACTATCTTTGGATAATAAATCTAAAGCTTCATAGGAAAGGCCATTTCCGATAGAACCATCTCCGATGATAGCGATGGTGTAGGTTTCATCGTGAGAGAGCATCTTGGCCTTGGCAATACCCATTGCGGTGCCAAGACAATCCCCAGCGTGGCCGTTATTATAGGTGTCAGCTTCACTTTCACTTCTTAGATTGAATGGGGCGATACCACCATCTTTTCTGATGCTAGAGATATCTCTTCCCGTCAAGATTTTATAGGCGTATGCCTGGTGTCCGACATCAAAGAGGATATCGTCTTTAAAGGCGTCAAAATGTTGTAATAAAGAGATGGTGAGTTCTACCGTTCCTAAGTTAGAGGAAAGGTGTCCTCCGTTTTGTGAGCACACGGAAAAAATCTTGGCACGAATGTCAGAGGCTAAAATTTTCAGCTGATTTCGTCTGAGATGATCCCGTTTCTCTTTTTTCTTCATCATTTATTCTTGTTCGATTTCGTCAGAGACAGAAGAGGTGAGCTCTTCTAATCTTTTGCTCATTTCCTTTGTAATCATTTTACCATATTCGTAAAGCTTAGCGGCTTCATCTAAACCTAAAGAGACTTCTCCTAATTTCTTTAAGGTTTCATTGGCTTCTTCTTCGAGTTCTTGATAAGACAATTTGCTCAAATCTTTTTTCATATTTCACCTCATTTAATGACGGCTTTCTTTCTTCCATCCACATATGTGATGACCACTTCATCATCTTTGCCTAGCTGTGAGCTAGAATAGACTTTCTCTCCGTTCTTATATAAGAGAGCGTACCCTTTTTTCGAGAGAGAGGAAGGGTCTAGGGCATCGAGAAGAGAATTCATTTCTTTGATCTTGGCTCTCTCTTTCTCTTGAATATTCCCCATCCCTTGTATAAGCATTTTCTTTAAGCTTTCTAGGCTCTCTTTTTGAGAGGAGAGATGGTGAGTATAGAAGCGTTTGAAATTGGCTTCTAACGTCTGAATCTTCTCTTTCTCTTGATAGAGACGATTCTTAGGAGAATGACTCTCGAATTGTTTGCACAAGTGATCTAAATTGAGATAAGCGTTCTTTAAGACACCCTGATACGCGTCTAATATCCCTTCTTCTAAGAGTCTTTTCTTCTGTAATACTTCCTCCATCGTCGGATTGATACAAGAGGCTCCCTCTGTTGGCGTGATGGCTCTTTTATCCGAGACTCGATCGGCGATTGCTACATCGATAGTGTGACCGATACAAGTGATGACTGGGGCTTTAGAGGTAGCGATAGCGAGGGCAACTTTTTCATCATCGAAGCAAGAAAGGTCACTCTTGCTTCCTCCTCCCCTTCCTAAGATGATGGCATCATAGTCTTTCTCATTGGCTCTATTGAGAGCTTTGACAATGCTAGATGCAGCTTTCTCTCCTTGCACGGTGATCGGATAGAGAGTAGTGGAGACAGGGAAGCGGTCATGAAGTGTCTTTAAGATATCTTGATAAGCGGCGCCATCTTTGGCGGTGAGAATGGCGACTCTTTTACAAAGAGGAGGAATCTTTCTTTTTCGTTTCTCATCCAAATAGCCAAGCTTATCTAATTTTTCTAAGGTCTTTTTCTTCTCTAACAAGGTTTTACCCGTTTGAGAAGAGAGAATCTCTAAACTCTTTCCCCAGAGGGTGATAGAAGAGCCGTGAGGATAGTAAGAGAGAGATCCCGTGATCAAAATGATATCTCCGACTTTAACATCTTTTAAGCCGTAATCATTTCCATAAAAGGTAGAGAAGGCACATCGTAAAAGGGGAGCGGAGGTTTCTTTCTCTCCGTGATCGCCTAAATCGATGTAGCTAAATTTGCCTAGACGGATGGAATAGACTTCTCCATAGACTGGCACATTTTGAAACGCGGGGTTTTCAAAACAGGACTTGAGAATGGAAGAGATCTCCCCTACCGTGTAGGCTTTCTTCTCATTGAAAATCATATTCAGGAATGGATTTATCTAAGACAGCATTGATGAATTTGTGATCGCCAACTTTTAAGAAGTTTTTGGCGAGATCTACGCATTCATTGATGACGACTTTTCTTGGGGCCAAACGGACATAAGTGCCTTCGGCAACACCTAAGAAAAGAATGGCTTTCGCGACATTATCTAAACGAGAGAAAGTCCAATTCACTAAATGTTCTTGAATCTTAGCGACAATCTCATCATAGTGTTCTAATCCTAAAGCATAAATGGCTTTAGAAAACTTAGGAACATCGTCGATGCTCTGACTTCCATACATAGAATTGATGACTTCGGTGGCATCAAATTCTTCTTTGTTTTCGATGTAGAGGAACACTTGATAGAAGGCCTGCATGGTCTTCATTCTTTCGTCTTTTCTAGAATATTCTTTCATATCAATCTCCCGTGTGGATTTGGTTTTTGATTTCTGTTTGATGGATTTCGTATTCATCTAATTTTTTGCTCAGTAGGATACCGTAAACAAAGAGAGAAATAAAGATGAGGTGAAGTAGACTTTGCATGACAATCACCAATGGGTGAGTGCCAATGGTGGAAGAGATAATAAAGGCGGTGATGAAAGAGGCAATCATACAAAGAAAGTCTACGCCATAGATTGAAGCGGAGATATAGAAATAGATCTTCTTTCCTTTGACGGCGGCGGTAGATAAGAAGATGAGAGCCAAACAGAAGACAACTCCCACCAAAGAAGAAGTGTTCTTCACAAAATCTAAATTTTTGCTTCCTTCCATGATGATTCCACCTAACAGAGAGGAACCAAAGGTGAAGGGGAAAGAGAGGATATTACTAAAACCGACTCCTTCTGTGTAATTTAACGTGATTTGAAGAAACACTTGGGCAAGCATGTGCACGATGGAGACAAGGATAGGAAGAGAGGCTAGATATCCATAGGTCTTGACTCCCTTTTCATAATTCTCTTTGCTGAGCATTATTTCTTGTCCACAAAGGTCAAAACAGAAAGATCGACTTTGACATTAGAAATTTCTGTGGCCTCATAAATATCGTCATAGATCTTCTGTTGCAAGGCTTGTAAAGCTTTGTTGGCATTGCCTTCTTTATAGGCGGAAACAAAGACTTTGATGGAGACTTTGTTTTTGACGATTTCGACTTGCACATTCTTTTTTCCTCTAGGAAGAGTCAAAGAGATGTCATTGACATAATCTTTGTTTGCCCCTTCCACTAAGGAATCATAAGCGATTTGAGAGAAAACGTTGCTAGAAATGTTGGTAGAACCGCCTTTTGCGGTATTGGTGTAATAACTTGTAGGCATATAACCTCCTTTAATCTTGTTTGATATTCTTCATGGAAAGAGAGATTCTCTTTCGTTCTAAATCAACACCGATGACTTTGACTTTCACGATGTCTCCGGGTTTTCCATAAGGGTGAGGATCTTCCACTCTCTTGTTGGTGATTTCGCTAAGATACACTAAACCGTTGATTTCTACACCGATATCCACAAAGAAACCAAAGCCTGCGACATTGCGGATGGTACCTTCCATGATGGTTCCGACTTTCAAATCTTTGATGTCGGTCACTCCTTCGGTCAAGTGAGCAGTCTTTGCGTTTAAACGAGGATCACGAGAAGGTTGAATCAATTCTTTGATGATATCCTCTAATGTGGGAATACCGACGTGAAGTTTATCGGATAATTCTTTCAATTGTTTTTGAGAGATGGATTTTAAATGTTCCTTGGTCTCATTATCGTCAGTACCTTTCATCTCTTTTAAGATTTCTTTGGCGATGGGATAAGATTCCGGGTGAACGGCGGTGTTATCTAAAGGTTCTTTGGATTCGGGGATACGGAGGAAGCCCGCACAGTTTTCAAAAGCTTTGGGACCTAAGAAAGGAATCTTTTTCAGTTCGGCTCTGCTCTTGATGGCTCCGTTTTCATCTCTATATTTGACGATGGATTCGGCAATCTTCATGGAGATACCAGAAACATAGGAGAGAAGAGAGGCGGAAGCGGTATTGACAAAGACACCGACATAGTTGACACAGTCTTCTACAACACCCTTTAAAGCGAGAGAGAGCTTTTTAGAATCGATATCGTATTGGTATTGTCCAACCCCGATAGATTCGGGTGGAATCTTGACCAATTCGGCAAGAGGATCTTCTAATCTTCTTGCGATAGAGACTGCACTTCTTAAGTTAGGTTCAAAATCTGGGAATTCTTTCTGAGCTAATTCGGTAGCGGAATAGATGGAAGCACCAGATTCAGAAACGACAGCAATCTCTAATTCTTTCATGTCAGCATATTCTTTTTTGAGCTCTTCTAACAGGGATTGAGATTCTCTAGAGGCGGTACCATTACCTAAAGCGATGGTGTAGGTTTGATTCTTGATGATGAGCTTTCTTAAGACTTGTTTGGCGTTTTCTTTGGAACGGTCATTCATGAAAGGATTGTTTAAGACATAGGTGTCTAAGACTTTTCCGTTCTGATCGATGAAAGCCAATTTACAACCGTGAGAGAAGCCAGGGTCAAAGCCTAAGATTCTCTTTCCTTTTAGCGGAGGTTGAAGAAGGGTAGCTTTCAAGGAGATCTTGAATTCTTCGATGGCACTATCGCTAGCTTCATCCATCAAATCGGAGAAGATATCGTTGCATACAGATGGGTAGATGAGTCGGTTATAAGAGTCAGCAACCATCTCGACAAATTGGGTGTAATAAGGAGTTTTAGAAGGGATTTCAAAGGTGTTGATGTGAGAGAGAATGGCATCATCATCTAAGACGATCTTCTTGTTGAGAGCTTTCTTGTTGACCCCACGGTTGATGGCTAACACATGATAGGAGCGAAGGTCGCTGAGTCTACGAGAATACTGAGCGTAGTTATCGTAGGTCTTATCTTGGCAATCCTCAATCTTGGTGGAGGTCATCAAGCCACGCTTTTGAGCGAGATCTTTGATATAGATACGATAATTGGTATTATCGGAAATATTTTCGGCTAAGATATCAAAAGCGCCTTGGATACAAGCTTTTTCACTCTTGTATTCCTCGCAGATATATTTCTTTGCTTCCTCTTCTAAGTTGCCCGTTTTATCGGTCAATAAATATTCGGATAATGGTTTTAACCCGGCCTTGATGGCTTTGGAAGCACGGGTGACTCTCTTAGGACGATAGGGACGATATAAATCTTCAACTTCTGCCATGGTCATGGCGTTTTCAATCTTTAAAAGAAGCTCGGGATTATCAATCTTTTGTTCTTCTAAAGATTTGAAGACGGTCTTTTTTCTATCTTCTAAGTTGCGCAAAGAGAAGAGTCTTTCTTCGATGAGTCTCATGTTCTCATCGTTAAGTCCTCCGGTGACTTCTTTACGGTAACGGGCGATGAAGGGAACGGTATTTCCTTCGTCGAGAAGGGAAATTGCGCTATCAACATTCGCACGGTTTAAATTTAATTCATCTGCAATGACTTGATGGATATCCATAATAACTGCCTTTCTTTAGTCAATCGTAATCTGAAAATAAAGCTCTTGAATCTCATCGCTAGCAAAGAAAGCAATCATCTCATCGATCTTTTTATCGAGAGAGAAATTGATGGCTAATCCTAAATAGAAATGATTGCTGCTATCTTTCTTCTCTTTGTTGTTGACAAGATGGATGGTGTTTTCATATCCCGTGAAGAAATCTTTACTTCCATCGCTTAAGATCACTCTCGCATTCTTTTGATCTTCTTTGACATCAAAAAGAGAGAAGCGGTAATAATATTTTCCTTCTTCTATCGCATAATTGATTTCCGTAGAAAAATAAGCATCGGTATCCAATAAAAAAGCAGAAGGGTCCTTCTCATGAAGAGCAGAACGTTCTGTTTCAAGCGATGCTTTATGGGAACAAGAGGTAAGAGATACAAAGAGCGGTATTAATACAAAGAGCGATTTATTCATGACAAAATTATAACATAGTTATAAAAGTGAAAAAAGAACATTTGTTTAGAAGTCGCTTACTTTGGGCTATTTTTAACTCTTTTGACTTTCATTTTTCTTGTGATATGATATTGTGCGAAAGGAGGATATGTTATGAAATGTCCCTATTGTCAACATGAAAATATTGACGATGCCTTGTTTTGTGCAGAATGTGGTAAAAGTTTTCAAGATAGTGATGTCAAAGAAGTTGTCGCTCAACCGGTTTTAAAAGGTCAGAGCGTGCAGTTAGAAAAAGAGACGAAAGAGAGAAAATTGAATCCGAGAGCAGAAGCAAATTCTAACGCCTTCTTTTATCTCTTTGCTTCCATCATCTCCTTAGTGGTCTTTGTCTTATTCTTGGTTCTCTCCTGGTCAGATGTCTTTATCTATTACATCACTGGTCAAGGAAGAAATGTCGCCTTAAACTTTGATTACATCATCAATGGTATCTGGCAAGAGAATGGAACCGATGGGTCCACTCCTCTTCCCGCTGTGATTGCCGTTCTTGTCACGGTGGTCTATGTTCTCCGTCTGGTGGGTATCTATTTCTTCTCCATCAAAGGAATCATCAAGACAGCGACAAACCTGAAAGAGAATCGCTTTGTCTCTATCAACGATATCGTTTATATCTTCTTGATCAACCTCTTCACCACCTCAATCTTACTCAACCTCATCTCCCCTCAAGCTTCCAATGCCGTGAACGCAAGTGTGCGTATCGGTGTCGGTCCTATCGTCATCAATGTCTTTGCCGTCATCGCTATCGCCATCATCTTTATCTTCCGTCTATTTGCCAAAGATGACAAATCCAAGAAACTTCACATCGCGATTCTTCTCATCTCCATGTTCTTCCTCTGCGCCTTGATGTTTGCTTTCTACAATAGAGCCTTTGGCTTCCTTGTAACCAAGAGTTATTCTCCTGGATACGATATGGGCTTCTTGAATGTGCTATGGTATGCCTCTCTCTATCCTAAGGATCTTCCTTCTTACAACATCTATCTTGCTACGGGTATCATCAATGTCGTGATCTACTTTGCTCTCATCACTTGCCTTGTTTGGTTAGCTCTTGATGCTACTAGCGCCTTATTTGAAGGAAAGGTGAGAAAGTCTATGACTCTTCTTCCTATCATCATCTCTGGTTTATCCTTCGTCTCCTTGTTTATCACTGCAATCTGCGGTAACAATTTCCTACAAACATTCGGATATGGAGACTTTGATTACTCCAATATCGTCACTCAGTTCTCCTTTTCCACAATCTTGATGGCTCTCTCTATCGTCGTTTCCATCTTAGATAAGAGAACCAATAAACCACAAGAAAACAAAACCGAAGTTGAAGCATAAAAATCGAAAACCAAAAAGAGGGCTTAAGGCCCTCTTTTATTACTGATTGTTTATTCGTTGCCTGCCCAACGCCAGATGATATCACATCTGTAAGGAAGGGGGATGCAGGTTGTCGTGTCAGTACACGGCAAGAGTGGATAACAAGGACTCTTGCTACGTGTTTATTCTAACAAATGTAAGCGCTTATTTCAACTGATTTAAGGCAATATTTCTTATTTTTATCTAAGGCCGAATTAACAATAGAGAATGGAATAGAGAAGGTCAATGCCGGTAGTTTTACAGTTCGTGCCCTCCTTCCGTGATTTCTGAATTTCCGAATTTTCCCATGCCCACGGCCGTTTCGGCCTTTTTTTGATGTAAAAATTTTGTCAAATTGTTAATTTTTTTGTAGTAAAAATACGCAAAATGTGGTAAAATAGTGTAGGAGGACGTATCATATGCAGAAAGGCTATTCCTTTGTCTATACCCCGGCCAAGAACGGGGAGACCGCCGTTTACATAAAAAGAAACTACCGGGACGCCGCCGGAAGGTCGCGCTCCATATCCATCGGAAAGGTCGGGCTCCGCAGCTCCTTCCCC
>JAFUFH010000092.1 GCA_017470005.1 Bacilli bacterium
CACGGATTTAGATAAATTCGTCACAAAGGTTTATAACACCAAGAGAAACTGCATTGTGAATCGACCTTTTATGAAGGAGGATGTCTATATCTATCTCTTAGGCGATAAGAAGTATTTTACCAATGATCCTTCTAAGAAAAATGATTCCAACTTTTTCTACATCCCTAAAAATTGCAAAGATCCACTCACAAGATATAAAAAGTTATTTTTAGAATGGATCACCCCTAGAGTAAAGCAGATTGGTCAAAGGATGGGGAAAGATTTGACGGACTGGAAAATACGAACGGGATTGTTCTTATCTTTCTATGGAGTATGTTTCCCAGTCAAACATCAAATGAAGTTTGATTATCGTTTGTTTGCCTATAAGGAAGAGATCATTGATTCGGTGATTTATCATGAGATATCTCATATCTATGAGATTCATCACAATGATCGTTTTTACAAAATTGTGAAGTTATATTGCCCTGAATATGACCGCTTGAATTCTTACATTGATCAGGGAAGATTTGAAGGAGAGGTTGACCATTATGTCTTTTAAAGTGATTGAAAGCAGAGAGAATAAAACCTTCAAAGACCTTTTGAAGCTCAAAAAAGGAGATGCGAAAGAAGGCTTATTTATCGTGGAAGGAAAAGATTTGGTCGACGAAGCCAAAAAAGCGTGCCTCATCAAAGCCTTGATTGTCGTGGATGGAACCAAGTGTCCATTTGTGGATTATCCTATCTATGGTTTGAAGCAAGGACTATATCGAGAACTCTCTTCCTATCAATCTCTTCCTGAGGTGATGGCAGTCTGCCAAAAGAAGTATGATGATATCTCTTCTTTGGGTGAAAAAGTGATCTACTTGGACTATGTCCAAGACCCTGGCAATGTAGGAACCATGATTAGGACAGCGCTTTCCTTCCAATATAGTGGGTTCATGCTTTCTCTTGACTCTTGTTCGTTGTATAATAGTAAGGTAGTGCAAAGTTCGAAAGGTGCCTTATTCCACTTGCCGATTGCAAGGGGAGAACTGTCTGAGTTGAAAGAAAGAGGCTATCACATCTTTCTTACCACTCTCGACGGTATCGATGAAGCTACATTAGATCAGTTGCCCAAACCTTTTGTCCTTGTATTTGGAAACGAGGGACAAGGGGTGTCCAAAAAGAATATGGACTTAGGCGAAAAGCTTCGCATTGAGATGTCAGGGATTGATTCTCTCAATGTCGCTATAGCTGCAGGCATATTCATGTATCGTTTCCGTCATTAAGAGGCGTGTATGGATCAGGTTCAAGTCAGAAAAGAAGTCAACGAAAACATTCGCATTTGTAAACCCACGAGGGAGACAATTCTTTTGTGTGCTAATGGTTTCCAGACACAAGACACCCATGATTCCACTCCTATGATGGAATATTTCAACAACAATTTCCGTGAACAATATCAAAATTGTCATATCGTTTGCGTCAAGCTTTTTGAACCTGGTGTCAAGAAGACTCACCACGCTAAATTGTTTGAAAAGACTCTCTCCGATGCCATTGTCTCTTATGGAAAAGCTGGATATGATATCATTCTCTTAGGATATTCTTTCTCTGGTGCTTTAGCTGCTAAGATGGCCTATAAGTATCAAAACTATATCTCTCGTTTGATTCTTGTCGCCCCCGTTCATGACACGTTAGTCAATGGTGCGATTCCCGGATATTTCGAATACGCTGTCAAATTCTCTAAGCTTCAAAAGAAGTATGGAAAAAGAGTCGCTAATGCCGTTGGAAGACAAACGGTAGTTGGATTACCTGGTTTATTGATTGCTATCTTCTATTCCATCTTGAAGAACAGAAAATATTTCAAGAAAGTTCAACAGGACACCTTGCTCATCCGTGGAGATGCCGATGTCTTATGTACTCCTCACTCTATCGCAAAGGTGAATAAGAAGATTCAAGGCGAACATGTTCTCTACGCTTATCCTAAGATGTCTCACGGCATCTTAAAGACATTGAAACTCAATGGTGTCGTCTATGAAGATATCTTGAATTTCTGCTTCGATACCCCTTATATCTTAGAAAAGAATGTCACTCTCACCGCGCAAGAGAAAAGACAAGAAGTTAAAAATACAGCTTTGGATGATGATGGAGAAGAGATTCCTACTTTCAATGAAATCTTTGCCAAAATCGATCCCGATTGTGACGAAGTCACTTTAGAAGAAGACATGTAAATGAAACGTTTCCATACATTGGAAACGTTTTTCTTTTGTAAAATCACATACGTATATATATAATATATAAGCTTTAATAAGAAATAATTATTTTGGAGGCGCCTATGGAACTGAAAAAAACATTGATCATGCCGAAAGGTAAATTCCCCATGAGAGCCAATCTTCCTGCTTGGGAAGGGGATATGGCCAAAGAGTGGAACGATGATGATTTATATCAAAAATTATTACAAGAGCACGATGGAAGAGAGGCTTTCTATCTTCACGATGGTCCTCCTTATGCCAACAATGTCATTCATGCTGGCCATGCTTTAAACAAGATTTTAAAAGATATCATCAACAGAAGTAAAAACTTGGAAGGCTATTATGTGGAATACACTCCCGGTTGGGATTGCCACGGTCTTCCGATTGAAAACTGTGTGACAAAGATGGGCGTGGATAGAAGAACTACCCCTGCTGCTCAGTTCCGTAACAAGTGCTATGAATATGCTTTAGGTCAGGTCAATATCCAAAGAAAGCAGATGCTCAATTTGGGTGTCATCGGCGATTATAAGCATCCTTATTTGACTTTGAATAAAGAATATGAGGCTTGCCAAATCTCTATCTTTGCTAAGATGGCATTAGATGGTCTCATTTACAAAGGACTCAAACCGGTCAACTGGTCTTGGTCTAGTGAATCCGCTCTTGCCGAAGCTGAGATCGAATACAAGGATGTCAAAGCGACCACCATCTATTTCCGCTTCCCTGTCAAGAAAGGAAATGAATTTGTTTCTGAAGGAGATTATTTCTTAGTTTGGACTACCACTGGTTGGACCATTCCTTCTAACCAAGGTCTCTGTCTCAATCCTAAGCTTGTCTATGGTCTTTATGAGACCGAAAAAGGCAATTATGTCATGTTAGTTGCTTTGGCCGAAAAACTCAAAGAAGAAGTCGGCTTTGAGAGAATGGATAAGAAGAAAGAATTCACCGGTAAGGATGTGGAAGGTGTCTTAGTCGAGCACCCTTATCAGAAGAGAGAAGTTCCTTGCTGTTGCGATGATTATGTCACTTCTGATTCTGGTACCGGTATTGTTCACTTAGGTCCTGGACACGGTGCTGACGACTATCGTATCGGTAAGAAATACAATCTTCCTATCATCTGCACGGTCGATAGCAAAGGCTATATGGTGGATGCTGGCGAAGAGGTCAATGGTCTCTTCTATGAAGATTGCTCTACCAAAGTCATCGAAATGATGAGAGAGAACGGAAATCTTTTGGCTACCAAAGATTTAGTTCACGCTTATCCTCACGATTGGAGAACCAAGAAACCCACCATCTTTAGAGCCACCGATCAATGGTTCTGCTCTGTGGATAAGATCAAAGATAAGCTTGTCGCTCAAGCCGATACCGTTTCTTTCATCCCTGGTTGGGGTAAAGAAAGACTCAAACAGATGTTGGCGGGTAGAGATGACTGGTGCATTTCTAGACAAAGAGTTTGGGGTGTCCCGATTCCGATTTTCTACGGTGAAGATGGAGAACCTTTGTTGGACAAAGTCTTATTCGATCACGTGGAGAAACTCTTCAGAGAATATGGCTCTAACATTTGGTTTGAAAAGAGTGCGGATGAATTAGTCCCAGAAGGATACAAGAATCCTCATTCTCCTAACGGTCATTTCAGTAAAGAAAAAGACATCATGGATGTCTGGTTTGATTCTGGTTCTTCTTTCTTAGGCTCGGATATTGCTTTAGGACAGAAGTTCCCTGCCGATGTCTATTTAGAAGGTAATGACCAATATCGTGGATGGTATAACTCCTCCATGATCTTATCTGTGGCTACCCGTGGTGTCACTCCTTATAAGAATGTTTTAACTCACGGTTTCTTAGTGGACCAAAACGGAGACAAATTCTCCAAATCCAAAGCCAATGGTATCGATCCTGAAACCATTTGCAAGACCTTCGGCGCCGATATTTTAAGACTCTGGACCACCACTATCGATTATTCCACTGCGGAGATTCGTCTCTCTCAAGACCTTCTCAAAGTGGTTGCCGATCAGTATCGTAAGATTCGTAACACCTTCAAATTCATGCTTTCTAACCTCTTAGATGACGATGAAGGAAACGCCTATTCTCCTTCTTATGAGCCTAAGAATCTCTCCTTGATGGACAAGATGATGCTCAACCGTCTCAAACAGGTTCTCTTAGAGATGAAGAAGGGTTATGACGAATTTAATTTCATGAATGTCACTAATGCTGTCAACAACTTCTTCATCAACGATCTTTCTTCTTTCTACTTAGATTTCAATAAAGACACTCTCTATTGTGAAAAGAAAGATTCTGAGAAGAGAAGAAATTGTCAATATGTCATCTATCAGATTGTCAAATCTATCGATATCGCTTATTCTCCTATCTTAGCTTTCACTTGTGAAGAGATCTATCGTTCTTTGGAAGTCGAGAATAGAAAATATTCTGTCGCTATGGAAGATTATCCCTCTCTAGGCGATGTTGATCCTGTTCTTTCTGAGAAGTATGCCGCATTGCTTGCTTTACGTGATAGAGTCAACGCTGTCATGGAAGTAGAGAGAAAGAACGGTGTCATCGGTTCTTCTAGTGAAGCTTATGTTTCCTATCATGCAAATGAAGAAGAAAAGAAATTGATCGATGAGATCGGTTTAGAAGATTTAAAGAAGATTCTCATCATCTCTGGATTTGAATTCGCACAAGAAAATTCTTGCCACAAGCATGAAGGTATCAAGTGCGAAAGATGCTGGAATTATTTTGATGAATGTGATGAAGATGATGAAGGTCATCATGTTTGCCACCGCTGCAAGAGCGTGATTGAGGGTTAAGGAATGGAAAAGAATTCGTCTTTGACTTGGAAAGAGAAAATCACAAAATATCTCAAGAACTATTTCAAAAACCTCAACCTCCCTCTTTACATCACCTTTATCCTAGTGGCTATCGGTTTGTTCTTGTTGGATTATTTTACGAAGGCTTGGGCTTATGACAATCTTTCTTCTACAGAGGTTGTCGACTTTATCCCCGGTTTTCTCTCCTTTGTCCTTGTCGGGAATAAAGGAGCAGCTTTTGGAAGCTTTTCTGGCCTTTCTTATGTCTTAGTTCCTCTTTCTGCTATCGCTTCTTTGGCTTTATTATTCTGGTTATTGTTCCACTTCTCTCACAAAGAGCTCACCTTAAATATCGGTGTGGTATTGATGTTTTCTGGAGCTGCTGGAAATCTAGTGGACCGCATCGGATATTGGGCGCAGAGTGGTAGATATGTAGATGGAGTCATCGATTTCTTAAAATTCACTTTCTGGCCTTCTTTCCCTGTCTGTAATATCGCCGATTATTGTTTGACTATCGGCATTGTCGTGTTAGTTGTCGGTGTCATCTTAAAGTATGTCAAAGCTAGTAAAAGAGATAAACAGATAGAAGAAGTTCAATCCACTACTTTTAGTGAAGAACAAAAAAGAGAAGATATCGATATGACTAGCAAGCTTGCCGCTTTAGAGAACAAAGAAGAAAATCCAGATGATTCTCAGGAGAATCCGGAATGAAAAGCCCAGAGAATGGAAGATTAGATGTCATACTAGCTTCTCTTGTCTTAGAAAGTAGAAGCCAGTTGAGCAAAGCCATCAAAAACGGACAAGTTAAAGTGAATGATAAGGTGATCACTTCTCCTTCTTTTAAAGTCTCTCTCGATGATGAAATCGAATATGAGAAAGTGGAAAAAGAAGAGCCCGCAGTATTAAAACCTTTGGAATCTGTCCCTTTAAATTATGTTTATAAAGACAAAGATATCGCTATCATCAATAAACCTCGTGGCATGGTGGTGCATCCTGCCCCTGGACATGAAAGAGATACTTTGGTGAATTATCTTTTCGATGATGACTCTCAATTTGATTTTGATAGCCAAGACAAAGAGAATATCCGCCCTGGTATCGTGCATCGAATCGATAAAGATACTTCTGGATTATTGGTGGTCGCTCAAAATGAAGAGAGCCAAGCCGCACTTCAAATGGAAGTGAGAGAAAGAGATTTCCATAGACATTATTTGGCTCTTGTGTACGGAAATGTTCCGGATAAGAAATTCCGTATTGATGCTCCTCTCACTCGTCCGAATCATTCCGAAAGAAAAGCTTTAGTGGATGTCTATAAAGGAAGAGATGCAATCACACACTGTGTCCTATTAGCCAACAACGGAAAAGTCTCTTTGCTTCATGTCACTTTAGAGACGGGTAGAACCCATCAAATCAGAGCTCATCTAGCTTATATTGGATTCCCGATTGTCGGAGATACTCTTTATGGAAGAAAAAGTGATTCTCTTGCCATGCAAGGTCAAGCCCTTCACGCTTTCTCCTTATCTCTCATTCATCCTTCCACATTGAAAAGAATGAATTTCTACGCTCCTTTAGATGATTATTTCAAAGGATTATTGAAGACATTCTATTCTCCGAAAAAACGTTAAAGAATAAAATAAAGACAGTCCTTCATCAGACTGTCTTTTTTGATAAAACTTTTCTAATATGATGGAAAGTGGTGGAAGAATCGAAGAGATTATTTCTCTTCTTTGTTCTCTTCGTTGTTCTCTTCAATTTCTTTGTTATCTTCGTCTAGAATCTCAATTTTTGTGACATTGTTGAGCTTGGGAGGGAAGACAAGAGAGACAGAACCATCGTAGTGAACGCGAAGCTTATCGCCTTCTTTGATTTGGTCAAAGGATACTTCGGTTCCACTCTTGTATACTTTTCCGTAATCATCTAATTCAAAGGTATAGAAATAGTCTTCTGTTCCCGTGTTCGTGACATTGAGACCGTAGAAATTATTGACATTCTCATAGGTGCCAGAGATGATGAAATCCGAGTTTTTTTCGATCTCCATTCCTTTGATGTCTTTACTCTCATCCTGATATTTGGAGAAATTAGAAACCAAAGACAATGCGGCAAAGAATAGCTTTTTCATGTGTTCCTCCTTTCATAGGCAATCTATTATAAATGTTTAATCTTGTTTTTTGTAGTTTGCAAAGAAGGTTTTTACGTAACGTTTCATAACTTCTTCGCCATGTAGATTTCTCAAACGATTATAAACCTTATCTACAAGAGCGGATGCTCCTTTAGGAATTTTGCATCCTAATTCTTTTTCCATCTTCTCCCACTCTTTTAAGAAGGTGTAACGAGCGATGACACTAGCTACAGCGACAGAAGGATAATATGTTTCTCCTTGGACTCTAAAATAGAGAGGGTTAGCGATGATATCATCTCCGACTTGTTTTCGATAATCTTTCTCTGGAGTGAATTGATCTACATAAGTGATGACAAAATCGGGAATGTTATATTTCTTCATCAAACCCATATGGGCATGATTGTGGCAAAGGGAGAGAGTCTTATCCATGTTGAAATGATTTTCATAGAGAGTCGATAATTTCTCTGGTGTCACCATGACGATATAGGATTTTATTCTTCTCTTGAGTTGAGCACCGATAGAGAGGATGTAATCATCCTTCATCTTTTTCGAATCATTGATTCTCATCTTCTCTAAATAGGGAATATCTCTTTGTTCTACAAAAGCGGCAACCACGATCAAAGGGCCGAAGAAATCTCCTTTTCCTACTTCATCTGATCCGATTTGTGCATGGAAATCTTCCCACCCTTCTTTGATGTTGACTTTCTCTTGTTTCTCTTTGACTTCCATATCTTTTCTTGTGACATGGTCAGAGAAAAGAGAGGCCATCTCAAAAGGACGTTCTCCTTCTCCCGAGAAGGTGATGGTGTAAATTTCTTTCTTGTTTCGATATCCGTGAATGGCAACCCCTTCTTTGTTGACAAAGAAATAATCGTAAGGATGCTTTTCATCACTGATTTCTTCCGCATGATAGAAATCTTTGATCTCGCTAGCTTTGGCCAAATCTACTTTGATGGAACAATAGGTCATATCAATATTTTATCATATTTCTTTTCTTGTTATCACTCTAGCCACTTCTAAGTATCCGAGCGGGAAGTGATTGGGCAATCGCAAGAAAGCAAATAGCAGGAATCCAAAGCGGTTCCCGTTTTTGTTCGTTGAAATTTGTATTTATTACAGTTCATAATACCTGACTTTAGGATTTGCCCCTAGATTTGGGTAGTTAAATCCTAAATACGGGTATCTTGGCTGTAATATCCAGGATATGATTTTTGTTTCTTAATTTTGTCAAACAAATAAATTTGTTATTTAAAAAAATGTAACTAAATCGCTTTTTACAAAAGTTATGTTTTTATTCTTACAAATGTTCTAAAATAAAAATATAAGATTTATTTGATTCACAAGGGGATAAAAAAGGACTAGGATAAGTATTATGGAATTTGTACAAATTATTGTCTTATTATTAATCATTCTTGGCGCTATTAACATGCTTGGTAATATCATCATGTATATTCTTTTCCTGTTAAAGATGAGAGACGTCATTTCTGGTGGTGTCAAAAAAGATTTGATTATGATGTATATCGGTTTAATTCTTATCGTCTTCTTCTTTGGAGGATATATATTTATCGCCATTGTCGATAATTCTAGTCTCATCACCGGTTTCATCATGTTCTTTGGTAGTATCTTTGTCACCGTTGTTATCTTATTGCTGACTAATTTGATTAATACCTCCAAAGTGAGATCATTAGAACTTGCTCAAATCCTAGTGGATATTATTGATGCTCGTGGTGAACTTTACGGTCATTCCACTCACGTAAAGAATCTTATTCTTACCCTTTATAAACATATGCCTCGTTATTTAAAAGCAGATTATTCCGTTGTCAGTTTGGAATTTGCCGCATTGTTACATGATATTGGTAATTTGAACGTCCCGGAAGAAATTTTATTAAAAAACGGAGATTTAACTCCTGAAGAATGGGAAAAGATGAAAACACATCCTCAAGTTGGTGTGAGATTGTTAAGACGTATTTCTTCTTTTGAATACATCTCTAATTGGATTTTATATCATCACGAAAGAGTCGATGGAAAAGGTTATTATTTCAAGAAGAGTGATTCTATTCCCGTCCCAAGTAAAATGCTTGCTATCTGCGACGCTTATTCCTCTATGACAATCGGTAGAGTTTATAATCCTCCTAAGACTCATGAGGAAGCAATTGAAGAACTAAAAAGAGAATCTGATAAACAATTTGATAAAGAATTAGTGGATATCTTTGCTGCTATCCCTAAGAAAGAGATTGAAAGTTGTATTCCTAAAGTTAAGGATAATTTATAAATATGTTAAGTAAAAATAAGAGAGTATCCGCTCTCGGTGCTTTTTCATTATCTATTGGTACTGCTATCGGTTGGGGTTCTTTTGTTGTAACCGGAAGTTCTTTTTTAAGTAAAGCAGGTCCTTTAGGTAGTATTATCGGTATTATTATCGGTGCTCTTATCATGATGGTAATCGCTTATAACTATCATTACATGATAAATAAATACCCTGATTCTAATGGTGGTATTTATACATACGCTAAAATGACTTTAGGTGGAGACCATGCCTTTTTAGTCTCCTGGTTTTTAATTATCACTTATGCTGCTATCTTATGGGCAAATGTTTCCTCATTCTCTTTATTTGCTAGATATATCTTCGGAAGCACATTCCAATTTGGCTTCCATTATGTAATCGGAGGCTATGATGTCTGGCTTGGTGAGATATTATTATCTTTATTCTTCCTTCTTTTGTTTGGTGGTATCTGCCTTTTAAAAAGAGATATAGCAACAAAGATCAATTCTGGGTTAGCATTGATCTTTATCGCTTTAATCATCGCTGGATTTCTTGTCGCCTTCATCATGCATAAGGGTGGAATTGATACCTATAAACCTGATTTTGCTCCTGATGGTAATAATGAATTTTCGCAGATTATCGGTGTTATCGGTATGATGCCTTGGGCGTTTATCGGATTTGAAAGTATTTCACACTCTTCTAAAAACTTTAAATTCCATCATCGTCACACATTTAAAATCTTAGCTATCTCTATTGTTCTTACCGCCGTTTTATACATCTTAATTTGTTCTTTATCTATCAGTATATTCCCTGATGAATACGATAATTGGTATGAATATTTAACTAGTACTTCCTCATTAACTGGTTTAGATGGTATTCCTGCTTTCTATGTAATTCATAGGTTTTTAGGTGTTCCTGGCTTAGTGATGTTTGTTATCGCATTATTAGCTATCATCATGACTAGTTTGATCGGTAATATGATAGCTTTATCCAATTTGATTTATTCCGCATCTAAAGATCATGTCTTTTCTAAGTTCTTCAGAAAAACAAATAAAAACGATGTTCCTGTCAATGCGATGATTTTTATCATCATAGTCACCGGTTTGATGTTATTCTTTGGAAGAGTCTTAATCGGATGGATTGTAGATATCAACACATTCTGTGGAATCATCGTTTATCTCTATATTGCCATCATTGCGATGTATCAAGCGAAACAAGAGAAGAATAATATCCATTTTGTCATCGGTATTGTCAGTTTAATTTTAGGTTTGATATTTGCTACCTCTGTCATTGCCAATGATTTGATTACACAAGATTATTTGGCAAGAGAATCTATCTTGATTTTCATTATATGGTCCTTTATTGGCCTGATATATTATGCGATCAATCTTAAGATGGATAAAAGACATAAATTAGGTAGTTCGATGATTGCCATATTTGGTTTATTCATCTTAATCATTTATTCTCTCTCCTCTTGGATTATTAAATCCATAAGAGCGGGTGGAACGGAAAATGATCTTGTTGTAAATATCTTTGTTGGAGCGATTATTCTTATCTTAACTCAAGGCGTTTTCTTCTTCACCTTCACCGTGATCAAAAACAGAGAAGCAACCTTACAAGATAAACTCATCATCGGTTTAGCAACTATGATTGAAGGTAGAGATAATTCTACTGGTGGTCATATTAAAAGAACTAGGGATGTCGTTCGATTCTTAGTAGAAGAGATGATGAAAGATCCTCTCTTACCTACCAATTATGCGTTTTATAACGACATTATTAAAGCCGCTCCAATGCACGACTTAGGTAAAATTGCCGTTGATGATGCAATACTTAGAAAACCAGGTAAATTTACACCAGAAGAATATGAAGTGATGAAAAGACATTCCTCAGAAGGTGCTAAAATTATCGATCAAGTCTTAAGTGATACCACGGATAAAGAATTTGAACAAATCACCATCAATATCGCACATTATCATCATGAAAAATGGGATGGAAGCGGATATCCAGATGGCTTAAAAGGTGATGAAATCCCCTTAGAAGCTCGTATTATGGCAATTGCGGATGTCTATGATGCCTTAGTGAGTAAGCGTGTCTATAAAGACGAATTCTCCTTTGAAGATGCCAATAGAATCATCATCGATAGCATGGGTAAACATTTCGACCCCGGATTAGAAAAATATTATATTAGAGCAAGAGAAAGAATCGAGAACTATTATCTTGATCTAAAAAGGAAAAATCTCGACAGATAAAACTAAATGATATATGGCGATTTAAACTTGAACCATGAAACACGCATTCTTTTGTATTCATACAAGAGTTCGTGTTTCTTTTATGATGCACATATTGCCATAGGGAAGTGAAGCTATCTCCCCCATTTGAGAACAGTTTGTTGTATAATAACAAAGTTAAGTTATGGAAGAAAACTATATTTACCAAGAAGCGAATGCTATCATCGAAAAATTGAAGGATTTCTTTGCCTTAGAAGGCTTGAAAAAACACTTTAATGTGGAAGATTATATCGCCAAAGATGCTAACGATATTCTCAATTCTCATTCCTATCTTCACGAATGGGAAGAGTTTTTAAGTCACGGATATGAAGTGAGCATTCCGTCTCTCATCGACTTAGATCCTATCTTTGATGTGTTAGAAAAAGGAAGTGTTCTCTCTTGTGTTGAACTTTATTCTATCGGGGATTTATTGACCGCAAGTGAATATATTTACGATATCTTATATGACAAAAAAGAATATTTCTTCCTCAACAATGATGCGTTAGATCTCAATCCTTTGACCCAGTTGAAAAAGGATTTACAAAATTCGATTGAAAGTGATATGACCATCTCTGACCACGCTTCTCCTACGTTAAGAGATGTGCGCTCTCAAATCCGAGCTTTAGAGAGACAGCTTGCCAATATCATGAATACCTATAAGAGCAAATATTCTGCTTATCTCTCCTCCGATACCATCACTTTTAAAGCGGGAGAGGAAGCTCTTCCTGTCAAATTATCGGATAAAGGATATGTCAGAGGTAGTGTAGTCTCTTACTCATCTTCTGGGGAGACCGTCTACATGGTTCCTTATGAAGTGTTAGATTTAAGAAACAAACTTCACTCTCTTAAACAAGAGGAAGCTACCGAAGTCATGAAAGTTTTGACTGACCTTTCCTCTAAGTGCAGAAAACAACTGAAATTTCTCACGAAAGATTACGAAATCATCTCTCGATTTGACCGTTATTTAGGCGCGGTACGATTTGGTATGTCTTATATGGGTTGTATCGCTCAAGATAGCAAAGACGAACTTCTCTTGACTTCTCTTTTCCACCCTCTTTTAAAGGCCAAAGTCGTTGTGACGAACTCTTTACAATTAGGAAAAGAAGAGCCGAAAGCCTTATTGATTACCGGTCCTAACGCAGGTGGTAAGTCTGTCTTTATCAAAGCAGTCGCTTTGGCCGTATTGATGGATAAATTAGGATTGTATGTTCCTTGTAAAGGGGAAGCAAAGATTCCTTATTTAGATGAAGTGTATTTCTTAGGAGGAGATAATCAATCTGTTTTAGATAATCTTTCCACATTCTCTTCTCATCTTTTAGGAATCAAGAATATCACCGAGAAAGCCGATGAGAATTCTCTTGTCATCATCGATGAAGTGGGAGAAGGTACTTCT
The DNA here is from genome assembly GCA_017470005.1 of Bacilli bacterium. GTDB lineage: Bacteria > Bacillota_I > Bacilli_A > RFN20 > CAG-288 > Enterosoma. The sequence goes on from JAFUFH010000092.1 coordinate 13,048, forward strand.
CCTAAAGATGGTGAAGCTTTAGGTGTTGGCTTATTGAAATTCTTCGTTAAGAAAGGATGTTTTACTATCCTTACTTCTCACTTTGATGGATTGAAAATTTATGCCGCAAGCGATGAGAAAGTCTTAACAGGTGCCATGGAATTCAATGTCGATAATATGAAGCCGACATTCCGTTTGCTTCTTCATACCACAGGAAAATCTTATGGTATCTTTTTAGCTCGTCAGATGGGATTAGAAGAGAGCATTGTCAAAGATGCTATCGCTTTTGAACAAGAGAGAAGCACAAGAGATACGGATGCTCTCATGGAGAAACTGACAGAGCAAGTCAGTGAGAATGAAAAGAAAGCTCGTCAATTAGATAACGCTAGAAAAGATTTAGAAAAGATCATTCAAAAAAGACAAAAAGCCATCGATTCTCTCAATGAAGAGAAAAACTCTATCCGCTTGAAAGCGGAAGAGAAAGTCAAACGCCTTGTCGAGGAAAGGGTCGCTCAAATCAATTCCATCTGGGAAGAGAAACAAGGAAAAGGGGATATCACCTATTCTCAAGTTTCTCAGGCCAAAGGAGAACTCAATAAGATCAAGGAAGTCAATGAACCTTCTTTAGAGAACAAAGGAAAAGAAGGAGAGCTCAAAGATGTCAAAGTCGGAGATCTTTTAGTGGATGAAGATAATAGAAGATGCAAAGTCATCGAAGTGAGAAAGAATGAGGTGCTTCTTGATGTCGATGGTCTCACCTTCCAAAGAAAGATCAAAGGCTTGAAGAGAGCAAAACTGACTCAAAGCGATGTGAAAGTCAAAAAAGAGAAAAAATATACGGCAACCGATAGCGCCTTACTTCACTTAGGAGAATCTCAAGGAATTGAACTGAATATCATCGGACTTCATGTCGATGAAGCCATGAGAAAAGTCACATCCTTCTTAGATAGCGCAAGAATTCACCGTTACACTTATGTCAGAATCATTCATGGAGCGGGCACTTTTGCTTTGAAGAATGCGGTTTGGAAATATCTTGCTAATCACAAAGAATTCATCAAAGAATATCGCTTAGGTGGACAAGGAGAGGGTGGACTTGGCGCCACAGTGGTGACACTGAAATGAGCTACCTCGATTATCCTGTCTTAAAACAGAAAATATCTCTTTTGCCAGATAAACCAGGTTCCTATCAAATGAAAGATGAAAACGGAACCATCATTTATGTTGGAAAAGCAAAATCTCTCTTAAAAAGAGTGAAGCAATATTTCACGAGACCACAGGTGGGGAAAGTGGCGAGAATGGTTGCGGAGATTCGTGACTTTGATATCATAGAAACCAATACTGAAAAAGAATCTCTTTTATTAGAAATCTCCCTGATTCATCGTTATTATCCAAAATACAATATCATGTTGATGGATGATAAGATGTATCCTTATATCGCCTTGAAAAAGAAGGATGATCCTTATTTGAAAATCGCTAGAAGTGACAAAGAGAAAGGCTATTATTATTTCGGTCCTTTCCCGAATTCTTCTCAGGCCTATAAGATGATTGACCTTCTCAATAAAATCTATCCTTTAAGAAAGTGTAGAACCATTCCGAATAAACCTTGTCTTTATTATCATTTAGGTCAATGCCTTGCCCCTTGCATTCAAAAATTAGATGAGCAGAAATCCAAAGAGATGGTTACTTCCATCACAAAGTTTTTGAATGGAGATACCCAGGATACTATCTCTCAACTAAAGAGCAAGATGAAAGAATACGCTTCGAATTTAGAATTTGAAAAAGCCCAAGAATATAAGAAATTGATTGAAACCATTGAAGGAATCACTTCTTCTCAAAAGATTATCTTTTCCGACCATGTCGATAGAGATATTGTCTCTTATTCTACAAGAGAAGGATATATCTGTATCTGTTTCCTTCTTTACCGTAAGGGTGTTTTATTAGGTAAGAAGTATTATGTGGAAGAGATTGAAGATGATATTCATGATTTGGTAGAAAATATCATCGTTCAATTCTATGAAAGACATCCCGATATTCCTAAAGAGCTCATCATCAGCGATGAAGAGATGATTTCTCTTCTTTCTGAGACGTTAGGCTGTAAAGTGTTATCTCCTTCTCGTGGAAAGAAGAGAGACTTGCTTTCCATGGCTTTAGAAAACGCAAAACAAATGTTAGACCAACACTTCCAAACCGCAAGGCTAAGTGATGATGTTCTGCTTTTATTAGAAGAATTACAAAAGAAGTTAGGATTAGAAAAAACTCCTTTAGATATCGAGCTTTATGATAACTCTCACACGCAAGGTTATGAACCTGTCGGGGCGATGGTGAAATATATCAATGGAGAGAAAGCTCCTCAGATGTATCGAAAATATAAGATTACCCAACCGAATCCTCAAGATGATTTGGCTTCCATGAGAGAAGTCTTGACAAGACGTTTCACTAGACTCAAACAAGAGAATGCCAAAATGCCAGACCTTATCATCCTTGATGGTGGTGTTACCCAATGTCAGATCGGCTTAGAGGTGAAAGAGGAATGCGGCGTCGATATTCCTTTGGCTGGTTTACAAAAGAATGATAAGCATGAGACAGACACTCTCATCAATGCGGATACGGGTGAAGAGATACCATTGGAGAGAAATTCTCCTCTCTTCTTCCTTCTCATGAGAATGCAAGATGAGATTCACCGTTATGCCATCACTTATCATAAAGGGAAGAGAGCAAAGGCTGTCTTTAAAACCATCTATGATGATATCCAAGGAGTTGGTAAGAAGAGAAAAGAAAAACTTTTAGACCTTTATCCAACGATGGAGTCGTTAGAAGGAGTCAGCAAAAGCGAACTTTTACAGCTGGTTCCTGAAGAGGCTGCTGAGAATATTCTCTATAAGAGAGACGCTTATTTGATGCAAAAAAGAGAGATTGAAGAGAGAAATAAGAAAGATTAAAATATATCCATATGAAAACGCAACTCAGATTTCAAAATTTTATCCCTGTCATCCTTCTTTTAGCTTTCTCTGCTCTTTTACTTGGTCTTTTTGCTATTCCTCACTCTCAATACGCTCTTTTAGGGGAGATGACCGCTTTAAATAGCAATATTACAGAAACAGGAGAACCTATCGCTTTGAATTGGGGCACAATCTTACCCGCTATCTTTACGATGTTTGCTTTCATCCTTCTCATCGTCCAGTTCTGCTTTGGGGTTCTTTCTATCTTTATGTATCGACTTTTCACCTTTCGACTGGTCACTTTGGTTTCTTTGATTTCCTTTTCTGTGGAATTGGTATTAGAAGTTCTTTATTTCGCTATTGGATTTAATGGGAAGTTTAATAATGGAGATCCGGTTTTAGATTGGGGAAATACAATCACTTTGATTGTAAATATTGTCGGGTATCTTTCTTATATCATCACTTACTTTATCTTCATTGAGAAGCTTTTTCAAGATGTCAAGAAAGGATTAAAACCTTATATCCAATTACAAAGAGATGAGAGAAAGAAAGAAATGAAAGAAATCTCTCAAAAAGATGAGGTCGTCAATTCTGAAAAGTTCTTCATGAAAAATACCATTGAAAAGATGGTAGAACAAGGAAAACTCACGAGAGAAGAAGCTGATAAAATTATTCGTGAATTAAATGATAATAATTCTTGAAAAACGGAATCAATTCAACTATAATTCCGTCTTTGACACATTTTTTAAGCAAAAAAAGGCAAAATGCCCTTATTCTAGGGCTTTTCTGCCTTTCTTTTTTTAAAACGATATGTAGCTAATTCTCCAAAGGTTCCTTTGAGCGTGCCACAAGTTTCCTAAA
>JAFUFH010000007.1 GCA_017470005.1 Bacilli bacterium
CAAGAAGGGAAGACCGCTAAGAAAATCATATCAAAAAAGTAGTGGGAAGCACAAATGCCCGTCTTCCTGTCTCATGAGACAGGAAGATATCCCACTACATTGTTTATCTATTTATTTTCGCATTTAATATGAAAGTTAATAGAAAAACAAAAAAACAGGGCAAAACCCTGTTTGTAAATCGAATGCTTCAAAAGGAATTATCGTTCCACATAGACGATAGTGTCGCTAGAAGGAAGGATAGAAGAAATTGTTCTTTCTACCCCGCCATCATCGATGACCAAACGTTGATAATCGCCTAATAATTCGTGCAATTCTCCTTCATAATCTACCAATCTCTTTCCTTTCAAAATCGGTAAAGAAAGATTTAAAGGATCTCTAGTGGTGTAGTCATAGAACGTGAGAATGATCGCTTTGCTCATCTTTCTATAGAGATTCAATTGATTGACTTGTTCATGCGAGGTGCTAGTAGAGAGAGGGAGAGATAATGTCTTAGAAAGAGTATCATCGCTATAGAAACCATCAAAGAGATAAATGACATCTTCTTTGTTTAATCTATCTTTTAACGAAGCCAAATCCTCTTCCTTCAAAGTGGAATCTAGATAATTTATTACCGTGGAATCCTCTAAAAGGATATAGCTTGTATCGGGGTTATAGTAAGTTTGAACTTGATATTTGCTTCGATAATTCAAAAGAAGATAAGCTTCTAAATCATTGAGAGGCATCTCCACAAAGGAGAAAGGCTCTTTCTTGTCCACGTCCTTGATATAGAAGTTTTCGATAGATAAAGAAGGGTCATTCACTGCAGTTTTAAAGTTGTCTAAAACGTCGGTGATATCACTTCCACTTTTAATGTGATAAGTAAAGTCGTTTAATTTATCCCCTAAATAATTATCAGGATAATCATAGTGAAGTGTTAAGGATGGATAAGAGTTATATTGTGCCACTAAAGTGATGTCGTGATCCGGGAGAGGAGTGCGGTCAAAGATAAATTCTACTCCCTCGAGGGTGTAATAAGAAAAGTCAGCATCACTTCTTGTAGGAGTGAATTGTTCTAACAATTCTGCACCTAAGATATCATTTTCATAATAGGTGTTAGAGAAGGTGTGAGAGCTCTCACTAGATACTTGTCCTCCGTTATAATCTAGCGTGACTGTGACTCTCTTCTCCCAGGAGAGATAGAGATCAAAATCGGTGGAAGCGATAGAGGAATTGAGAGGGAAAGGCTGAGTGAATTCTTCGTCCAAATAGAAACCATGGAAACGGAAATTCTTGGACTGTCTTGGGTAATAATAATATTCCGCTTCCTCATTTAAGTTGATGCGGAATTTCTCATACATCAAATCTATCAATTCTGTTTCAATACTTGTGTTGCCTTGGAAGGAATAATCTTCCATATCATTCATGTTGAAATGAACGGTGATGGTGGTGTCTTCTTCCCATTTGGCATAGAGGGTAGTGTCTTTGTCTAAAAGGAAAGACATATAGTCTGTACCAAAGGCTTTATCAAAACGGTATTCGCCTTTTTCTTGGGTGGTATCCAGAGAATAGTGTTTGAGATTTTGTTCATCGATACTTGAGACGAGAGGATATTCTAAATACCAGTATTGGAAATGAAGGTGCGTGTTATTCGAAACGGCCGTGGGGAGGTAGTCGGTATTGGGGATTGTCTTGGAAGCATAGCCGTTCAATTTATTGTTAGAGAAAGAAGTTGCATCATAAAGAGGAGCCACAAAACTTCCACCATCTTCACTTGAAATTCCTAAATCAAATGTATAAGTGACAAGAGGCTCAAAGTAGGCGTAGAAGGTATCGGAGCCATAGGGGTAGTAATAATAAGCGTTACCATCTTCAGCTCTTCTCTTGTTGATTTCTCGATAAGCGCCTTCTTTTGTCTTTTCTCTCCAACCGACAAAATAATACCCTTCTTTATAAGGGTCAGGAATATTGACTTTCACTGGAGTTCCACTTTGCCCCGAGAGATAATTGGTAGAGAAAGAGTTATCTAAAAAGACACCGCCATTCAAATCAAAATAAATACGACCTGTCAACCCTTGGGAACAGGAAGAGAGAAACGAAAGAACGATGAATGTGGATAGATATCTCAATTTCATTACTAATATTATAAATTAAGTAAAAATGATATCAAAGAGAAAAAGGCTAGTTCCAACGAGCTAGCCTTTTAAGATTTTAGTGATTGTTTTTGTGGAAAGGTTTTTTAGGACGTTCCGGCTTTTCCACATAGCCTTCTGGTTTCTCTAAGAGATCGCGGTGAGAGACATCCACTCTACCTTGAGCATCGATGCCGGTGATGATAACCTTGAGTGTATCGCCAACCTTGCAAACATCTTCGACTTTTTCGACTCTGCCCCATCCTAATTTGGAGATGTGGCATAAGGCGTCAGTGTTACCGAAGAGATTGACAAAGGCGCCATAAGTTTCCACTCTGACGACTTTACCTTCGTAGATTTCACCCACTTGAGGAACCTTAGCAATGGACATGATCATATTGTAGGCCTTTTCGATGGTTTCATAGTGGACGGAGTAGAGGATGACTCTACCATCATCGTTGATGTCAATCTTGACATCGTTATCGCATTCATCGATGATGCCGTTGATGACTTTACCCTGAGATCCGATGACTTCTCTGATCTTATCGGGTTCGATGTTGAATCTCTTCATCTTGAGAGCGTATTCAGAGAGTTCTGTTCTAGGCTCAGAAATCGCGCCTAACATGACGGAGAGGATTTGAGCTCTAGCAGGTTTAGCCTGATAGAGAGCTTCTTTTAAGATTTCTTTGGTGATACCACGGATCTTGATATCCATTTGGAGAGCGGTGATACCGTTAGGAGTACCAGCGACCTTGAAGTCCATATCTCCTAAGTGGTCTTCTAAACCTTGGATATCGGTCAAGATGGTGTAAGGATGATTTCCATCTAAAGGACCAGAGGTGATAAGACCCATAGCGATACCAGAGACAGGTGCCTTGATGGGGACACCAGCATCCATGAGAGCCATACAAGAGGCGCAGATGGAAGCTTGAGAAGAAGAACCGTTAGATTCGCAGACATCCGCGACGCAGCGGATGGTATAAGGGAATTCTTCTTCGCTAGGGATGACATAGGAGAGAGCTCTCTCACCTAAGTTACCATGGCCGATTTCTCTTCTGCCAGGAGTACCCATTCTGCCGAGTTCACCGACAGAGAAAGGCGGGAAGTTATAGTGGTGCATCCATCTCTTGGTGGTGTCACCAGTGATGTTGTCTAAGATTTGAGCATCATCTAAAGAACCTAAGGTACAAGCGGAAAGAACTTGAGTCTGACCTCTTCTGAAGAGGGCGCTACCATGGGCTCTAGGAAGGAGATGAACTTGAGCTTCCAAAGGACGGATCTCGTCCGTCTTTCTTCCATCAGGTCTGACCTTGTCGACAGTGATGAGTCTTCTGACTTCATCTCTGACCACAGTCTCTAAGACTTCTTTGGCTTCATTGACAGCTAAGTCATGAAGTTGCATGGTCTCATATTTTTCACCGGTGAGCCAGTTAGCCTGATCCACTAAGGTGATGACTTCTTGTTCTAAGGCATCAATGGTGTTCTGTCTCTCTAATTTGTCATAGATAGAAACAGCCTTGATGATTCTATTTTCGGTGGTTTCGCTCTGTCCAGGGGCGATGTAGTTTCTGCACTTGGCAGCGAATTCTTCATCGATGTGATAGATGTTGAGTTCTCTCTTCTGTTTGCCGACCTTAGCAGCGATTTCCTTTTGGAAAGCACAGAGCTTCTTGACGGCTTCATGACCGAACATAAGAGCATCTAACATCTCATCTTCGCTGAGCTCTTGAGCACCAGCTTCGACCATGTTGATGGCAACTTCGGTACCAGCAACAGAAAGGTCTAAATCGGATTGAGCCATCTCTTCCACAGTAGGGTTGATGATGAACTGACCGTTGACTCTTCCCACGTGAACGCCAGCGATAGGGCCTTCGAAGGGAATGTCGGAAACACATAAGGCTAAGGATGCACCAAACATGGCAGTCATGTCAGGGCAGGCATCAGGATCACTGGACATGACCGTACAGGTGATCTGAGTCTCATTGACATAGCCTTCAGGGAACATAGGACGGATGGGACGATCGATGAGACGAGAAATCAAAGTTTCTCTGGTGGATTGTCTTCCTTCTCTTCTCAAGAAGGAACCAGGAATCTTACCAGCAGCATACTGTCTTTCGAAATAGTTGACAGTTAAGGGGAAGAAGTCCTGACCTAATTTTGCTTCTTTTGCACCACAGACAGCGCAGAGAACAGCGGTATCATTGAAACGAACAAAGACACTGCCATCGGCTTGAGTGGCGATTTCTCCATTTTCTACGACTAACTTCTTGCCGTAGAAATCAAGAGTGAATACTTCTTTTGACATTTTTTACCTCTTTAATTTATTTAACCGAGGGATATTATAACAAAATGATTTTATAAAGTAATGCTTTTTTCGTTCTCGCTTTTTCCTTTTAGGAAAAGAAGGAGAGAAATAAGTCAACAATTTTCTAGAAAACTTTAAGAGTGGAATTAAATAAAACGAACGTAAAACTCCAACTTTTCTAATATCGCATTCATTATTTGATAGTCAACTATAAGGAAAATGACCCCTTTTTCCTCTTTCTTCTTGTGGTAGCTCTTTCATATTTCGAGAAAGAAGTTTCGTATGTATTTTGCTTGTTATATTTTTAAATATAAATATAATAGAAACGTGAAGTGAGGTGTGCTATGAGTGCAATCAGCCGCGATTTAGATTTATTGTTTGAAAAACTTGCTGAAATTGAAGCGAGACAACATATGATTAATGTTCTCTCCTATGACATGGAAACTGCTGCCCCGAAAGGCGGTATGAAAGAGGACGGAGAGAATATGTCTCTTCTCAGCAATGAGAATTTTAAAGCGAAGAAAGATTCTGAATATCTTTTGCTTGTCCATCGTATCAAGCAGATTAATCCCAAAGAGCTTAACCCTTGGGAAAACCGTTTGATCACATTGCTTTCTCGTGAGATTCAAAAGAATAAGAATGTCTCTCAAAAGACCGCTAAAGAAATCGACGAACTTTTCAATACCGCTTATATCGAATGGATTCACGCCAAAGAAGCAAAATCTTATGAAGCTTTTGCACCCACGCTTTCTAAGATCATCAACGCACAAAAGAGATTAGTCACCTTAAGAAACGAATATAATCCTAACAATCTTTACGATACCTTAATTTCGGATTATGAAGAAGGTTTCACTACCAAAGATTTAGATGTTTTCTTTGATACGATCGAGCAAGGTATCGTCCCCCTTTTAAGAGCGGTAAAGAATGCTACTTATACTCCTAGACATGATTTCTTAACCAAATCTGTCCCGATTCATAAACAGGAACAGTTCTCTAGATTCTTATTAGAGTTCAACGGTTTTGATTTCAACCGTGGTTCTCTTTCTACTACCGAACATCCTTTCACTTCTCAATTGGGAAGAGATGATGTCAGAATCACCACCAAATATATCGAGCACAGTTTCATCTCCAACATGTACTCTATCATCCATGAAGGAGGACATGCTCTCTTTGGTCAAAATATTCCGGAAGAAGTCTTCTCTTATCATATCGGGGAGAGTTCTCTCACCATGGCAAAACATGAATCTGTCTCTCGTTTCTATGAGAATGTCATCGGTAGAAGCAAAGAATACATTCATGCCATCTATCCTAAGTTCAAAGAATTATTCTCCAAAGAATTAGGAAATGTGACCGAAGATCAGCTCTATGAAGGTGTCAACTATGTCGATTTAAATAACAAACTTAGAACCGAAGCCGATGAGCTCACTTATTCTCTTCATATCATCATCCGTTATCGTTTAGAGAAAGAGATGATGAATGGTAAAGTGGATTGTTCTACTCTCAATCAGAGATGGAATGAGATGTATAAAGAGATCTTAGGTGTCGATGTGAAAAATGATGCGGAAGGTATCCTCCAAGATGTCCACTGGACCAATGGATTTGGTTACTTCCCCACTTATGCTATGGGTAATGCCCTCAACTGCATCTATTTAAAGAAGATCTGTTCTGAGATGGATTTCTATAAAAATATCCGTTCTGGAAAGATGCAAGAGATCTTGAAGTGGATGAAGAAGAATGTCTTTGCCTCCGCTCCTTTATATGACACCAAAGATTGGATTAAGAAGATTTGTGGAGAAGACTTTGGTGCGAGTGCCTATGTGGAATATCTCACCAATAAGTTCACTAAGATTTATAAAATTTCAGCCAAAGACCTCGCTCTTGCCAAAAAGCAATTAGAAAATGAAAGCAAGGCCAAAGAGGTGGTAGAAGTCGTAGAACCTGCAGAGCAAAAGAAAGCTCCTGCAGAGCAAAAGAAAGCTCCCGCAGAACAGAAGAAAGCTCCTGCAGAACAAAAGAAAGCTCCTGCCAAGAAAGGAAAATAATCATGATTCAACATTTCACCCCTGATTTTGCTTCCTTAGAAGATGTCAAAGTTTCCCGTTTAGAAAAACAAGAGATCATGGATGCGTTCTCTTCTTTAGATGAAAGACTTGTCCATGCCAAAGATGGCAAAGAAGCTATCGCCATCGTCAAAGAATATTTCGCTCTTTCTGATGACCTCTCTTCCGCCATCTCTTTGATTTACATCCGTCATCAAGTGGATACCCAAGACGAATATTATAAAGAACTCTCTGACCTCATCGATGAGATCATGCCAGAGATTTCTGCGGTTACCAATCAATTCGATAAGGACTTCTATGAATCTCCTTTCCGCAAAGAATTGGTGGAAGAATTCGGTCAACTCTATTTTGATCAAGTCGCTTTATCGATGAAGACTTTCTCTGAAGAGATTATTCCCGATCTTGTCGAAGAGAACAAATTGGTCTCCGAATATATTCAAGTCATCTCTTCTGCTCTCATCGAGTTTAAGGGAGAAAAGTATTCTATCCCTCAAATGGGTAAATTCACCAATTCCTTAGATAGAGAAACTCGTTTAGAAGCGAGCAAGAAGGTCTGGGGATTCTATGCAGACAACGATGAGAAGATCGGTGGCCTCTATTCTAAGATGGTAGAAGTGAGAACCAGAATCGCTCATAAACTCGGCTATAAGAATTTCTTACAACTCGCCTATGATAGAATGGGAAGATTAGATTGGACTCCGGAAGATGCCAAAGTTTATCGTGAAAAGATTTTAAAATATATCGTCCCTCTCTCCAATTCTATCTTTGCTGCTCAAAAGGAAAGATTAGGATTTGGAAAAGATACTCGTTCTAGCGATTTTGCTATCTTCTATTCCACAGGTAACCCTACTCCGAAAGGAACTCCGGAAGAGTTAGTGAGTGCTGCCAAACAGATGTATTCTGAACTTTCTCCTATCGCGTCAAAATACTTTAATTTCATGGTTGACCACAAGTGCTTAGATCTTGTCGCTAAGAAAGGTAAAGCAGGTGGTGGGTTCATGGATTACATCCCTGGATTAAAGACATCTTTCATCTTTGCCAATTTCAATGGAACTAGTGGAGATGTGGATACTCTCACCCATGAATTCGGCCACGCTTTGCAAGGCTTCTTAGGTGGGGAGATGACCAATGTTCCTTCTTATCGTACCCCTGGTATGGAATGTGCGGAAATGCATTCTATGTCCATGGAATTCTTCACTTATCCTTGGATGAATCTCTTCTTTAAAGAAGATACCGATAAATATTGTTATCAACATCTCTGCGACGCTTTGACCTTCATTCCCTATGGATGTATCATCGATGCTTTCCAAGCTTATGTCTATGAAAATCCTACCTTGACTCATGAAGAGAGAAAAGCGTATTGGAGACAATTAGAGAAACAATATCTGCCTCACAAAGATTATTGGGATAATCCTTTCTTAGAGAGCGGTGGATATTGGATGAGACAACATCATGTCTTTGAAAATCCGCTCTATTACTTAGATTACACGATCGCTCAAGTCGTCGCTTTAGAATTCTTTGCGGAAAGCAGAGAGGATGAAAAGAAGGCGTTTGAGAAATACATTGCTTTTGATAAGTTGGGCGGAAGATATTCCTTCCGTGAACTTCTCAAGACTGCCGGTATTAAAAATCCGATGGATGGAGACACCCTAAAAGAGGTTGCTTCTTCCACCATGGATTACTTAAAACAGTTTGATCCTGCCAAATTAGATAAATAGAAAAGAGGCTATCCGAAGGGATAGCCTTTTCGAGTTCTCTAGGAATCTACTTTTTCAGATCTGTTTCCGTTCTTTTCTTTGGGCCAACCTAGGGGGCTTCTTTTCTTTGTAAATGCTTTTCGGAACGAGCTGTTCTTCTCCGCAGTATGGGCAGAACATGGCGTAGTCTTCATCTCCGGTCATTTCCTGGCACTCCAAAACTTCATCCAGTTCCAGTTCGTCTTCGA
>JAFUFH010000008.1 GCA_017470005.1 Bacilli bacterium
GAGAAATTCAGGAACCGACCAGTGAAACCGCCAAGTCAACACTGATCGACTCCTGAAGTCCTCTTGACTGTCTCCCTTTCATGAGACACCAAGATTATAAACCACCATACTGTTTATATCCACTGTGCAAATCAGGATTTTTTAAATATATAATTGATGAGTGTTCAATCGTACTTCTCTTATCATATTTTTGATTATTCTCAGAAATAAGGAAATTTTTACGTATGATTTTCCAAAGAGTAAAAGCAAAACTAGCCATCCTTTCTCTCTTGTTACTTCCTGTAGCACTAGTTTCTTGTGGAGAAGAAAATACGACAACGACTAAACCAACGGTAACAACAACTACTTCTTCTGAGGATTCTACTATCACCTATCATGTCATCTTCCAAAACTACGATTTGACCATTCTCTATGAGACGGATGTCAATGAAGGCGAAGATGCTGTCTATGACGGTAAAACTCCTACCAAAGAAGAAGATGATGAGTTCACTTATGAATTCAAAGGCTGGGATAAGGAGTTAACCAATATCCAAGAAGATATCACCTTCACTGCTCAGTACAATTCGATTCCCAAAGAGGATTGGGGACCAATTCATTGGTTCTAAAAATAGTTGATTAGATGAATAAGATAAAACCCTAGAACAAAAAGGAGGATTCTTTATGAATGAAGAAAAGAAGTATTTGAAACCAGAGATGGAAGTAATTGAGTTTTACGCTGAAGATTTGATCCGTACCAGTGGCTTACAAAACGGCGTTGACGACGGCGATTGGGTCAAGGGCGATAATAACGAGAACTGGGCATAAGAAGGAGTAAGAGAATTATGAATAAGAAATTTGGATTATTGCTTCTTAGCTGCGCTTTATTGGCATCTTGCAGCCCTTTTGAACAAGCACCTATCGTTGATAATGAGTTTAAAGACACAACTGATGCCAATAACGATGGTATTGGTGCTATTGGTGATGGAAAAAAATTGAGACAAGCCGCTCTTTTAGATGATCCTACACGTATTACTTTTGTCCAACCCCAGTTAGGGTATCAGTATAAGATTGATGGTGGTAATATTTCTGTTCGTTATGTTGCTGCAATTTCTTCTACTAATGTAGAGGCTGTTTGGACTAGAACCATTTATACGAATACTGGTGCAGTTTATAAAGAAGCTGAAGAAAGAGTATCAACAAAATATTATGAAGCTGTTATCAATCCTAATAAAGACAACAATACCGAAAAGGCTGAAGATATTGTGGTAGATGACGATAATCCCTATGTTGGTTTTGTTGTTTACACTTTGTTAAATGTTCCGCTAGCTACTTACAAGGATTATCATTTAAGTGTTTCTTTAACATTAACAGATATCAATTTCAGGGACAATAAAACCACCTCTAAAGTAGGTAATGTCTATTTCGGTAGATATACTGATGTTAAGATGGTCGGCACTTTCAATTCTGGCAATTACGCCTTTGATAAGGGCATTACCACTGATGGACGCGTTGATGGAAATAGATATCAAAAAGCAAATGTCACCCTTAATGCTGGTGATGAATTTGTCTTCAGAGATTATGATGCCGCTAAAGATTATGGTTATGATGATTTAGATGCTGGTGACAAGCCTTTGTTTGAAGAAGGTTCTGTCGAAAATAGCTTGAGAGTTTTAGTCTCTGGTACATATGCTTTCTATTTGAATTGGGAAAATAAGATTACTGTAAATTCTAATTTAGGTTATTATCTTGCAAAATTTGAAGTAGATGATTGGAAGATTACAACCAATGCTATTAAAGCGGATGACAATAAAGGTGATAATAATGCTGTGTTTACCAATGTCTTTTTAACCGCTGGAACAAAATTCCAAATTATTAACTTCAGTGCTGCAAGAAATGAAAGATATAAGAATTACAATATTTGGGATGATTCAAAGAAGGGGTTCTTCTATCAAGATGGTAGTGACATTGTATCAGGATATGATGGCACATATACATTCTATGAAAACACATCGGATAAATTGTATTTTGGCGTAAATGAGGCCGATAAGGAAAAAACTATTTACCTTGAAGCTCCAGATAGTTGGGATAATGTTCACATTCACTTATTTAATGGTAATGATGAAAAACTAGCTAATTGGCCTGGAGTCTCAATGGTTAAAGAAAGCGAGGATTTGTATAAATATACAGCGGATATCACTAAATGGACTAAAGTCGTTTTCAATAATGGAGGTGATACTGAAAAAACTGCGGATTTAGATATTGCAGGAATTAAATGGTCGCAGAAGACTTATCAGTGGTTTTGGACTCTTTAGGTAATGATTTGGGGCTACAATTGTGGCCCCTTTTTTCATATTTCAAATAACGTTGAGGAAAATTTTTTCTATTTAGAGTTTTTGCAATACCTGCTTTTTTTTATTTACTGATACTTAATAATTTGTAGATAAAGAAAATCCTTATAACTTCTCCTACTTCTATATTCTTTGCTTAGAATAAAGATAATAAAAGAATTAAAAGCAATATATACTCTCATCTCACAATAATTTCCTATTAATTGTATAGTTAAAATAATTAAAGCTTTTTAATCAAAACAAAACTTTTCTAGAGTTCGGTAGAACCCGATAAATTAATTGTTGTCTCCTATTTTTTTGTTAAACCAAAGCCTTCCATTCCTATTTAAGGAAAAGATATTTTTATTCGCTTACCATTTATAAATACCAACGAGTTAGCAATTCGATTCTCAATGATGTCCAAAATAACTCGTCTATTGGTGCAAATGTAGGATGAAAATATGTTAATGTTGTATAATCATTTAGCCAAACATATTTAGATTGTGTTGGTGATAGCCGGCTAGATTTGTTTGGCGATGAATCCTCTCCGGCTATCACCAACGCAACA
>JAFUFH010000009.1 GCA_017470005.1 Bacilli bacterium
GAAAGCTTGTTCGATTATTAACTTATAAAGCCGAAATGTATGAGAAACAAATACATAAGGTGGATAAATATTATCCTTCAAGTCAGATATGTTCCTGTTGTCAAAAGAGGAACAATGTAGGCGAAAAAGAAATATACCACTGTCAATATTGTGGTTTAGTTATTGATCGAGATATCAATGCTTCGATCAATATACTTCATCAAGGCAGAATGGTTCAAAGAGAACCTTAATTCGTGATGATAACTACGGTAGGAACTATCGGAAGTTACGCTAGGGGAGATTGTGTAAGAGGCATCTATTGTCCAGTAATCGATGAACCTAGAATCTTATGACTTCAGTCATGAGAGTGTTCAACAAGATAGGAAACGATATCCCTCTTTTAAATTGATAAAGAAAGAGACGTCATCTCCGCGTTCGATTTCTCGAAATGGTGTGCTCACCGTATAAGTGTTATCTGGTTCGATTAAAACTTTCACTTCATCAAAATCAGAATTTACTTCACCACAAGCGCATAAAGAAAGCGATAAAGCGAGTAACAATGTTCCTTTTTTCATAAAGTATAAATAAGGCAAATCTTTTGTGTGGACAGCCTAACAAAAAAGATAGATGGATTCCTTTGCTCTAGGTAGGCCGCTATAAATATTATACATTGCTACAATTGTTATTGGAAGTTTGAGAAATATCCTTTGTATAAAGATGATATTTAAAACATGATCATTTATTCTTTTCACCTTAAAATGACCATATAATTAGCTATTTCATTCTTCTTTATTGAAAAAGATTTATTCTTCTACTTTCTTAATTTCAGATGTTGTAATTGCGTAGAGATAGCACTCCACCTCTTTTTCAGGGAAGAGATGTTGAATCTGACTGCGGTAAATATTGAGTTGTTTATCATAGTCTGCATCATCGATATGTTTTAATTTATAGTCGATGATGATGGCTTTCTTTTCGGAAAGTAATAACAAGTCAACAGAACCTTCTTTATTGTCATCCAGGTAATGATATTCTTTGTAAATATCATAATCTTTATATTGCTGATAGAAGGAAGAATTTAAGAAAGATAAAACCATGTCTTGAATCTTCTTTTCCAGAATGAAGGAGACATCTTTCGAATGGAAATCCGTCGCTTGTAAAGCTTCGTGAACACGTGAGCCAAATTCTAATGCTGCAGTAGAGATGGTAGAACTATCCGCTTCACCTTTGGAGGCGGTAGTATGAACTTTTCCGTATTGTTCTTCTTTAATTTCTCTGTCTTGATAAGAGAACTTCTCAGGAGTGAGAGCTACATCTCTTTGTGCTTTCTTTGTGAAGGTGTCGCTCTCTTGAATGGTGATTCTATTAGAATCATAAATAAGACCCGGACATTGCTTGTCGACATAATCTAATAGATCTTGGAATCTAGTGTATTCGCTAAGATCTTTTTCTTTGTATTCATTATCTTCAAAACGGATGATATTGATTTGATACTCCGCTCTAGTCAAGGCAACATATAACTTTCTGATGTTCTCCTCCCTATCCGAACGGATATAGAAATAATCGCACGCTTTCTTAATCCAGTTGTAATGGGCCTTGCTTGCTCCACCCATCAATTTCGCATAGGTAGTATCATCTGGATCTTGCTCCACAAAGGGCAAGAAGATACCAGTATCTTTATACATAGTAAAAGTAGACCTTGTATCTTGTTCGTTATAACCTTTAGAGAGTTGATAGAAGTAACAAATAGGGTATTGTAACCCTTTGGATTTATGCATATTAATGAGGGTAACAGATTTAGAGGTAGATGCGGTATTGATTGAGAATTTAGATTGTAAATCATCATCAAATCTAGAAGAGATGATGAAATCCATCGCTTCTTTCCAGCTATATCCCATCGTGGTAAGATTATCGATAATAGCAGAGAAAGAAAGAAAAAAACGATAATCCGAGGAAGATTCGGGTAAGGCTTTAACCCACTTTAAGACTTTACATTCTTTGCATAACTTATCATAGAAATAAGAGATGGTGTTTCCTCTGCATTTCGAAACAGTTTCTTTGATATCGAGATAGATTTTATCTTGAGAGAAGTCTCTCTTGTGATAGCAAGAGAATAAGTCATTTAGTCTATCTTCTTTGTATTGATAAGGTCCTCTTGCTAAGGAGAGATAAGCGTGAACAAATTCATCTTTTTTAAAGGTCTCTTCTTCTTTGCCATCTTTCATCAAAGCGATGGAAACGCCTAAGATAATCAGGTTCTTTAATAAGGCGATGATAGTAGAACCTTGCTCTTCCTCATCCTGCTGAACAGTGAGAGGAATACCTTTTTCTTTGAATACTTTAGCGACATCAGAGAAAGTACCTCCTCTATCGGCGATAAGCGCAAAGCTTCCAAAGTCTAATTCTTTTTCATAGGGATTGTTATTCTCATCTAAAAGAGTGACCGTTTCATGGTTTTCAATTCTGGTCAAAATATCGTCAGCGATGATTTCTGCTTCTCTCTTACCAGAAGCTTTACCCCCTTCTTGAGAGTAGGTAATTACTCTAGTTTTTTGTTTTACTTTTAAGTAAGACTTCTTGCCAGCATCAATCTTGTGATCATTTGCATAATCAATGCCACCAAAGTCTTCGGTCATCAAAATAGAGAAGGTTTTATTGACATAATCAAGTACATTGGGTGCGGAACGGAAGTTTTTAAGAAGAGTACATAATTCTCCATTATCTAATCCCTGTTTATAACGATTGAATCTACGAACAAAGTTTTTCGGCTCCGCATTTCTAAACCCATAGATAGATTGCTTGACATCGCCTACCATAAACAAAGTACCTTTAAAGTTAGGGTCTTGTTTGATTAGAGAAATAAAGGTTTCTTGTAAATCATTATTATCTTGATATTCATCCACCATGATTTCGTCATAGGAAGCAGCGACCTCACCTCTAACGAAAGAATCATTCTTCAATAAATCTAAAGCAAAGTGATTGATATCACCGAAGTCATAGATATTCTTTTCTTTCTTGAATGCTTGGAATCTAACGTAAGCTTCTTTCATCATCTTATAAAGGAGTTCTCTATAAGGGCCTTGGGCAAGATGATATTTTTCGGCATATTCTCTAGCGATAGGTGCTCTCTTACCCGCTTTGATTGCGTCATTAAATTTACCTTTTGCCGCAGTATAAGCCTTGTAATTTTCAGATGCTTTGGTGTTAGTCCCTCTTGGAGAAGTCAATGGATGGAACGAATTTTCGATTTCCTCGACAGAACCATTTAAGTTAAAAGCAGAAGGATTACTAGCATAAGCCTCATAAACTTTAGCGTAATGAGAATCACCAGGAAGATAATCTCTAATAAACTCAAGATACTCTTTACCAGCTTTTTTCACCTCTGCAAGCATTGCCTGTTCGTAACGATCTTCTGTATCCTTAACGGCACTAGAAATGTTCAAAGCATCCGCAATCATCTCATCTAAATAAGCGATAGGATCCGCTCTACTTTGTGCAATATCAATGCCTTTCTTAATAAGCGCACGAACCTTATCATCATCTACAAAGGTATATCTATCCATGAATTGTTTGAAGACAGGGGAGGGGTTCTTGTAATTCTCTTCTAAGATATCATCAATGATGTCATACAAAACTTGATTGAGAACACCACCAGTGAGAATAGAGAAATCTTTTCTAAATCCTGGAATTCGATAGAAATATTTCTTCACTAAAGAGTTATTGAAGGAGTCAAAAGTAACAATATCAGCATTTTGAATATATTTGAGCTGTTCTTGAATAGTTTTTCTTTCGTCTTCTGTTGCTTCATCGCCTTTGACAAACTCTTTGAGTTCTAAAGCAATCTTGTTTCGCATAGAGGCTGCTGCCGCATTAGTAAAAGTGAGGATTAACATTCTTCTTAAATCGGTATAATGATGAGACAATTCAAAAGCCACTCTCTTTTTAAGAGTGAAAGTTTTACCAGTTCCTGCACCAGCAGATACTAAGATATCTTTACCTTGATCTTCAATTGGATTGTTCATTGCTCTCACCTTCTTCACTAACTTTTACCTTTTTATGAAGGATTGTTTGTTTCAAAACAGGAACCACTTGTTTCTTGCTCTCTTCATTTAAGAAACAGCAGTCTTTAAAGCGACAATATTTGCACTCGCCCTCATCCACATATTGGCCAGCTTCATTGACATAATGATGACTTCTCACAGGATATTTATGAGTGTTTTCCACTGTGTCTTGAATTTCTTTTAGATTCTCTTCTAATCGTTTTTCTAATTCATCAATGCGTTCACGATTGAGGGTGAATTGACCAGATGGCATGGGAAGATAGGACTCAAGTTCATCTTTTTCTTCTTCCACAAGAACCCTATCCAAAATATAAGGCTTCTTAGCTTGTGCATCTTCTGGTTCCGTAATACCAGTATGAGCGCAATAATTCACACCAGAAAACTTAAAGGGAACAAAACCTTTATTTAGATGTTCTGGTCCACCTTGGAAAGGAGAGACAAAGTAATAACCTAACGGTTTTCCGCCTTGATTAGTGATTTCTCTGCTATAGAAAGAAAGCTGGAAATCATATCCAAAATAAGCATTGTCATAAGAGAAGGGATGGCTACCCGATTTATAATCCAAGATAACGAAGTTTCCATCCTGATCTTGTCCAAGGAAATCAATTTTTCCATTCCATTTGATTTTACCAAGATTACCTTCAATGTTCTTCTCGGCTTCTCTAATATCTAATTTAGTCAATTCTAAGAATCTATCCAAATAAGGAATCGTAGCTTTAGCGGCATCATAGAATCGATTTAAATAATAGTGATCATGTCCGGATAATTGAGATACGTCTCGATATGGGCTATTGATGACGCTCTTCAATGTGGTTTCAAAGTCTTCATCTACTCCATTGGTGTGGTTTTCAAAGACTTTATGGGCAATATTTCCTTTATCAAAGACAAAATCTTCGGCACTTTCTTTTAACTTATAACCTTTAGCGAGTAAGAAAGAATAAGGGCATTTGAAATAGTTAGACATAGAAGTGAAAGAGAGGTTGAAATTTTTATCATCTAAATCAAATTCAAAAGAGGGATTCTCATTATCAGGATAATATGTTTCTTTCTTCTTGAACTGTTCCAGCATAGAACGATAGTAAACACTATCTTCTCCATAGCCTTGATAGTTGTCTTCTAAGGTGGAATACATGATTTTATCTGCTTCTAAACTGAATCTTTCCTTTTGAATGACGGATTCCGATTTCACCAATCTAAATAACACATTATCATCGATGAAAGTGGAAACATTTCTTTCATCATCGTTTACATTGGAAAAACAAATATTATCGAAGAAAGAGCAGCGAATTCTATCTCCAAAGTAATTGATTAATTGAATAAACTCACTTCTTTTCTGCGCGTTTTTCTCATAAGAGAGAGGCATGTATGTGAAAGCTTCTTTCTTTGCGTCATTCAAGAAATCCGTGTTCTTAGTAACAGAAGGGACAGAAGAATCTAAACCTAAGAAGAATACATGACCTTTCTTGGTTAAACTTGTCAAAGAAGAAGCGACCTTTACACCACCATCTGAGTCTGAATAAGAAGTGTCAAAATCATCTTTTAGTTTTGCGGCTAAAAAGACATCATAATCATCGCCAGTTAATCCGTCAGAAAGATATTCGTTTAATTTTTGTTTCAATAAAGCATAGAATTCTCTTTCTCTTTCATTATGTCCTTCTAAATCTTTTACTTCCTCTACTTTGTGGGAAGCAATCATCTCTAAAGCCTCTTTACAATAAGCAGTATCTTTGAAAGAGTAATCTGGATAAGAGAGTCTAATATTCATCACATCCGCAAAATAAGAAAGATGAGGGAGATAATCGGAACTACAACAAATACCGATATCATCCGCCATCAATTTTTCGTCAGAAGAAAGCAATAAACCGATAGCATTAAGACACTCTAAGGTCTCTTGCTTGATGTCCGGATAATAAATCAAATCATGATGAACGCTTTCGTCTTCGACATCTTGATAATGGAATAATTCTGCACGAAATCCATTATCTTCTAATAATTGAACCAACCCTTCAGAATAAGAAGCAGGATGGATATAAATTTCTTTACCTTTGAGTAATTGAGCTTTGATAGGATTGGGATGGAAGTTCGTTCTACTAGCGATAGCAGCGATATCTTTTTCTACATCGCTTTCGCTCTTGTCTCTCTTCTTATAATTAAGAGCAGCTTGAGCGTAATACTTACTCAAGAAGTAATTCTTTTTTCCTTCATTTTGATAAATGTCAAAAAGGATCTTCTGATCTACTCTACCAAGAAAAGCTTCTTGGATTTCAGAAGGCGACAAAAAAGTGATTTTTTCTTCCTTTTGGAACGAAGGTAAAATCACTCGATGCAAATACGATTCAACAATAATAACTTTTTCTCTCATGCAATTATTATACCATCCGCTATTACTATTATAACTTTTTGTATGTCCATAATTTCTCGTCTATTGGTGCAAATGTAGGATGAAATAATTCACCATTTCGCTGTTTTTTTGAAGGATTCTCGATAATTATGGCTTTTTCTTGTTCCAGATATCCTTTTGAATAAATGTTCCATTGTCATTTCAAGCCCGTTTTTCC
>JAFUFH010000010.1 GCA_017470005.1 Bacilli bacterium
ATTATCTCTTTCTTTTTGTATGGTTTTTATAAAGAAATGAGATATTTTTGTCCTATTTTTGCAGTGCACGGTAAGAAACGATATATTCTAAAGAATCTCCTTTAGCAATAGATGGTTCATCAAAGAAGTATTCTCCTTGATATCCGTTTTCTTCCATCACAACATCTAAGTGAGATAAGGCGATACCCATATCGATTTTCTGGACATCACCGATAGGACTCTCTTTGATGGTTTTAAATTCATAGAAGTGAAGAACATCATTTTCTTTCACCACTCTCCAAGGTTGATGATTGACCGCAGAAGGAGCAAGACGAATCGCTTCTAACGCTTCTAAATAAAGTCCAGCCTCTTCTTTGCTTAAAGAAGTTTCAAAGTTTTGAGAAAAGAATAGCTTTTCAAAAGGAAGACGATTGTCAGCGCCAATTGCTTTTCTCATCACCATCTCTCTAAGAGACATCTTCTTTGCCACATATCCTAAAGGGCTAGCGACAGGTAAAACTTCTTTTTCTTTCACATCGATAGCCTTTTCAAAAGCTTCTCGTTTTAAAGAACCCGCTAACATCACGCTAGAGACTCCTTTTGTGAGGGCAAACAAACACACCTTTTCAAATTCATATCCATACGCCATTTCACAATGAGGAAGGAAAGGGACTTTACCGACTAAGTATTCCTTTGCTCCGACAATGACAGGGCTAGTTAACCCATATTCTTTGGCATGAAAAATCTTGAGTGTCACAGGGATAGAGAAAGGATTATCTAAAGTAGCAATATATTCTTCAATCGCTTTTCTATCTTCATCTTTGAGAGGAACGTCTTCAAAAGTGCGGACACTTCTTCTATTCTTAATCATTTCTTTCATAATTGTTATTTCTCCTTGTTATCATTTTATCAAATGGTAAAACAACTATAGATCTAACGCTTTAAAATATTTGTCTTTCTTTTCTAGAATAGAAATGTCATAATCTCAAAGTAGAACATATGGTGTCTTTTTAAAGACACTTTTTGGGGTTTGCTTCAAGTGGTTATAGATGAGTTTCATGGGTTCATCACCTGAAGACGCCTGGGGCATGTTATTCCCATACACCTCAGCCTTTCGGCTTCGGGGCTACATTTTCTATAGATGTTAAGTGGTAAAAAGCTAGTTTTAAAAAAGGTGAGACTATCAAAATCTCACCTTTTATTCTCATTACTTTTTCAATTTGAATCCGTCTTTGAAGGCGTTGCCGACTCGATTGGACACTTTGTAATATCCAGCAGTATAAGGATCGAATGCGATGGCTTGTAATTTCTCAATATCGACATTTCCGTCGGTCAATTTATCTTCTTCTACCAAGGTTCTCTTCACCTTTCCGATGACACCGATTCCCGTCTCATCGCTTTGATATTCGACAAACTCACATTCGATAGCGATAGGAAATTCATTGATGATTGGAGCATCGACTACTTCAGATTTGACATAGGTGAGATTGCTATTTTTAAATTTATCGGGAGTGTTATTGCCCGAGACAACACCGAAATAATCAGCTTCCACGACGTGACTTGCATCGGCGATATGAATGACAAAGCTCTTGGTTCTCTTGATGTTTTGTACCGTTTTATGAGATTCGGTCAAATTTAAGGCCACCATATTGACACTCAACATAGTACCCCAAGCAGCGTTCATCACATCGACGCTTCCATCCTCGTTAAAGGTGGAGATCAATAAGACAGGCATAGGGAAGATGGCTTGTGTGTTTTTGATTTGTTTTTTCATGTTCGTTTTCCTCTTTCTTATATATTTTACTAAAGTTAATTATCTTTGTGGGAAATTATGCTTTCTTATGGAAAGATATCGAATGGAATCGTTTTAAAAGATTGGTGCGCAATTCTCTCTTTTCCTTTTTGTCGACAATCAAGATGGTCATCGCTTCCCAAAGAGTTACAGTGACTGCGATATCAAAGATATAACTGATGATCTCTTTGACAATGCCACCATCATTCCATAAACTCATCAAAAGAATCATAGCAGTCAGAGAAAAAACACCCGTGATGACAAGTCCGATGGCCATCTT
The DNA here is from genome assembly GCA_017470005.1 of Bacilli bacterium. Taxonomy (GTDB): domain Bacteria; phylum Bacillota_I; class Bacilli_A; order RFN20; family CAG-288; genus Enterosoma. Next base: position 2,052 of record JAFUFH010000010.1, read on the forward strand.
GTTCTTAAAGGTGGATTCTTTTTGATTCTTCTTTGCTTCTAAAAAGATGTTTTTGTAAAAAATCTTTTTTAAATCTTCTTCTTGGTATCCTTCTAAATCTTGGAAAGAGATATCTAAATCTACTTTGTATTTTCTGGGAGAATATTGGAAGGAAGCGAAAATCCACTCCCAAAAGTCATCGTTAAACACGGGTATTTTGGTGATAGCGTTGATATCGAAAATATCGGAAGGCTTCTCAAATACTAATGGGATACTCACCGTCTTATTTTCGTGATCTAGCGCAAAGAATGATTCTTCGATATTCTTGTAATCTTCTAAGATATTTGCCATTTTTTCCTCTCATTACCTCTTTTAAATAATACAACTGTTAATAATTTACATTTGTTTTTGCGGGAAAGAAATAGGAGACCACTCAAAAAATAGAAAATATGCCAGATTTTGTCAAATATTCTCAAAAAAACATAGATTATTTTTATAGAACTATATATTTTTTACTGAACAATAGTTATATAATATTTACTAATGCGGAAAGGAGATACGTTTCGTTATGGAAAAAACAAAATCTGTAGCACGAACAAATGATAGAAACAATTATTTCAAAATCATCAATAAAACGTAAGCGTAACTAAATTAGCGTCATTCCTATCATGCCTCTGATTGCCTATGATAGTAGGCAAAAGGAGGCATTTTTAATTATGACTAAGGATGACTACAGAAAACTGAAGAAAGAAATAGAGAGTTCCGGAATGTCG
>JAFUFH010000011.1 GCA_017470005.1 Bacilli bacterium
CGAAGGTCCTCCAGGCACTCGAAAAGTGCTTCGGGCTCAGTCTGAACAGGAAGAAATACAAGATGAGTAGGTTCGATTAGAACATCTATTTACCGTAGTTTACCAAAAACAGGCATGGTAAACTGTAAAAGTCCGGATTATAACTCTATAATGATTTGGTATCAAAACATATTTATTTAATATGAAAGGTAACACTATTCATTCGTATACAAAAAGATGTTGATGATTTGATCTAACTCCTCTTCCGTCACTCCAGTAGAGACAAGATAATCTCTGACATTGAGATACATGTTCTTTTGGTTATAAGCTTTTAAATCCTCGATATAGTTTTTAGGGAAAGAGGGTCTACTTCCATTGATATTACCAAAATTAGAGAAGAGATAATCTCTAAATAAATCCTCTTGTGGAATACCAATTAAGGTTCCTAATAAGTAGGTGATCAATCCGGTTCTATCGGTTCCGATATTGCAGTGTAAATAAATCGGATAATTCTCTTCTTTGGCAAGGAAAGAGAAGATAGTATGTATCATCTCTTTGGATTGTTTCATCATATCTTCTTGTCTCCAATCCAAAGGGAAAGAGTGATAAGAGATCTCAGGGATAGCATCATCACTCATATAACCGAATTCATTGTTATAACTACCGAAGTCTCCTTCGGTGCTCATTCTTAAATCGATTTCGTTTTGAATCTCTAAATCATAGATGAGCGTATCTAATCCTTCTTGAGTGATATCAAAGGCAAATTTATTGACTCCGGTCTTATTTAATCTACCCCCTCGATAATAGAGTCCTTGTCTAACTTTCCCTCCTAAGTGAGAAGTGTAACCACCGATATCTCTGACATTGGTGACACCATCTATATAAAGATTTCTAGGTCCGATATTATTGGTAGTGAATTCATGGATAGAGGCTTCTTTTAAGGCTTGGTAATCTTTACCGGCTCGATAATAATAGAGGGTATCAATCTTTAAGTTAAAGACATCAAAGGTCTTACTATCGGAAGGAACAATCCAAGAGGAGTGGAAGTCTCTATTATCGGCGATCTCTAAAAGATAAGAAGGAGCTTCTTCTAACTCTTCTAAGGTTAAAGAGATGGCGTTAGGACGAGAGAGTTCACTCGTTCCATAAGCATAAGTGCTGATGGAATCATAAGAGGAGCTAAGATAGGCGTATTGAAGTGGGGTGTGGAAATCATTATAGGGAACACGAACAGAATCGACAGAGACATGAACATCGGAAGGGATGACTTCCTCCTCTTCGTATTCTTCATCAAATGGAAATACAGAAGTAGAGGAAGTGGTAGATACACTTGCCTCTCCTTGTGCACAGGAGAATAAAAGAGAAGGGATGAACAATAAGGGGTATAAGATATTTTGTGATTTCATCGGTTTTATTTCCTTTTGTTGTACTATCTTTATTAAATGATAAATTCTAATACATGATATTCTCTTTACGGAATTGGGTTTCTTTTTTTCGTTTTTGTCTTTCTAGTGTTAGAATAATAATCTATGAAGCAGAAACATAGATGGTATGAATTTATCTTTCCTGTGTTCTTTCTCCTTCTTTCTATTATTATTCTAATAGAAGGAGCAACACCAGGTAGTCAAAGTGGGGCGCAGTCTAAGACTGTCGCTGCTATCTTTGATACGGGTCCTCTTGCTGCCGATATTGTTGCACCTACTTCTCTTTCTATACAAGGTCAGGATAAGATTTATTTACAGAAAGAAGAATCTTATTCTGTTTCTTTCTTACCTGAGAATACGTCGGATCAAAGAGTGACGTATTCTTTACAAGATAATGAAGGAGAAGCTCTTCTTTCTAATAATAAAGTAACGGCTTTAAAAGAAGGAGAAGTTACTTTAGTAGCTACTTCTGTTGCGAATCCTTCTTTAAAAGCAATGAAGACTATATTTTTAGAAAAAGAAAAGATTACTTCTATAGAGATTTCTTTAGAAGAGACTTCTATTCTTTGTCAAAAGAGTGAAAAGCTCTCGATTCAAGCAAATCGTTCTATCTCTTTGAATGAGATAGAATTTATCTGCTCTGATCCAAGTGTTCTCACTCTGGATGAGAGAATGTATCTTCACTCTCATCAAGTTGGAGAAGTGGATATTTCTATCAAGGAGAAAGAAGGAGAAGTTACTTCAAACACTTTACATGTCTCTGTGATAGAAGGTGACTTTGTTGCTCCTACTTCTCTTACTTATCTAAATCAAGATATCTATGTAGGAGAAAGTGTGTTAGTAGAACCTACTTTCAATGAAAATTGTAGTGATACCAATTTCTATATGGAATCTTCTAGTAGTGAAGTAACGATTCAAAATCAAAAGATTTTAGGAAGAAAAGAAGGAGAGAGTGTGATCACTCTTCATTCTATTCAAAATCCAAGTCTTACTTCTACTTTTAAAGTAAATATTCAAGAAGTGAAAGCAAAGAGTTTAAATGTCTCTAATGCTTCCATTCAATACGGAAAAGGAACTACGGTATCTTATACCTTAGAGAGTGAAAAAGAAGGATTGAAAGTCACACATCCAGAAGTAGATTTCACTTCTTCTGATGAGAGTATTGCTAGTGTCGATGATACGGGTTATGTCTTAGGCAAGAAGAAAGGAACCGTGATGCTTACGGTAGTATGGAAAAGAGATCCTAATATTAAAGCAGAATGTTCTATCGCAATCACTTCTTTAGAAGGTCGTGTCTTTGATCGAATTGAGAGTGTAGTAAGAAAGTTGATTGGACATTTCGGCGCTTTCTTTGCTACGGCTATCTTTGCGGTATTGAGTGTATTTTTCCTTTTCTATCGCCATGGTAATAAGAAACTTAGCATTATCTTGATTTCTATCTTATTTGTTTATGGATTAGCATTAGCGTTCTTATCTGAAATGGCTCAATTATTTACGGTAAATCGTGGACCAGCCTTAAGTGATGTGGGGATTGATTTTGGTGGTTATGCAGCTGGATTTATCTTAACCGCATTAATCGTTCTTCTCATATATCATTTATATCGAAAAAAGAAAGAAAGAGCAGTGGCAAGTTAACCACTGCTCTTTCCTTAGATTGTCTTTAAATAATATTGTCTCCAAGGATTTAAATCCTCAAAGTGTTTTGCGGCTCTTAAAACGACTTCATCCTGATATCTAGGAGCAATCATGTGTAATCCTAAAGGAAGATGGTGATGTAATCCTAAAGGAATAGAACATGCGGGATATCCAACAAAGTTGACTAAGAAAGTGAGAGCAAATCCAATGAGAGGATCACATTCTTTACCTTCAATACTTGTTGGTCCTAATGTGTTTCTATTCTTATCATTGATTACAGGGAAACAAGCTGTAACAGGAGATAGGATTAAATCATAATCTTTAAAGATAGAAGAGAAGGCTTCTTCTATCTCTTTTTTTGCATCCTCATATTCTTGAAAGTCTTCTTCTTTCATCATAGATGCTAAATGATTCCAATATAAGAATTCTTCAGGTAAATCTTTATTGTTAGGATTCCATCTCTGTTGAATCTCTTTTGAAGAGTCTACAGAGATATTCTTACTCCAGATAGCAGCATATTCTTTTAAGCTTCTCTTAAAAGAAAAGTGAACTCTTTCTATCTTAGCTCCTCTCTTTTCTAAAGAGAGAGCTTTAGAATAAGTGATTGTTTTGATCTCTTCTTGGACAGGGAAGAGATCAAAATCATCTGTATAAGCAATCCTTAAAGAAGAGATGTCTTTTTGAATCTCTTCTAAATAATTCTTGTTTAATAGCACACTATCTTTATCTCTAGGATCATAATAAGCCATCTCTTGTAAAAGAATAACACTATCTAAAACACTCTTGGTGATACCTCCACCCATGCAATAAGGATGGGTGGTGCTATAAGAGTCAGAAGGATGAATATTGGCTATTGTTCCTACAGAGGCTTTAAATCCAAAGCAGTTACACCAAGAAGCAGGAATACGAATACTTCCTCCAGCATCCCCACCTTCTGCAATAGGAACCAAAGAGGCTCCAACAGCGCATGCACTACCTCCAGAGCTACCTCCAGAATTGCGTTCTAAATCAAAAGGATTTCTAGTAGGTCCATAGAGAAGATTATCGCATGTACCTCGAAATCCATAAGAGGGGGCATTGCACTTTCCTAGTGCAATTCCACCTAGCTTTTCCATAGCGATAGTAAAAGGAGAATCTTCATTATCCATGGAGATTAAAGATTTTACTCCTCCTCTAGAATTGGGCCATCCTTTTTTAGAATCTAAGAAATCTTTTAATCCAAAAGGAACTCCAGCAAAAGGACCAACATATTCGCCTTTAGAGATTCTTTCATCCATCTCTTTTGCTTTCTTTTTGGCTTCTTCTTCTTTTAAATACACAAAAGCATTTAAAGAGGGATTCTTTTCTTTAATTCTAGCTAGAAAGAGATCTAATAATTCACAAGCAGTGATTTCTTTTTTAGAAACCATCACTCCTAATTCAGAAGCGGAGAGTAGTTCAAGCTTTAACTTCATTTTTAGGATAGACCTCTAAATATTCTCTTCCGATATCTTTCTCTTCCCAGTGACGTAGGATTCTATATCCTAAAGGAGAGATAACGACTTCAGAGAGTAATTCAATGAAAGCACATAAGATAGAAGCACCAATACACTGCCATATGGTCCAGTGTACAGGTACTGCACCTGGAATATAGGGGAAGAGATAGAAAGCTAAGAAAACAAAAATAAAGTTATCGACAACTTGTCCTAAGAAAGTAGAGACATAACTTCTGATCATAAATACTTTCTTTTTATTGGGATCTAAAGCTAACTTCTTACCAACAAATACATTCATGTAATTGTTGGTTAAAGAAGAGATGACAAAAGCGATAGTAGAAGCTAAAAGAATCGACCATTGAGAGAATAAGAAAATATCAATATCACTATTCTTAAATGCAAAAGAAAGACCAAAGAAAATAGATCCTACGGTTAAGTTGGCAATGATAGCAATGATAGTAAGGATATTGGCTGCTTTTGCTCCAAAGTGTTTGGTGACAATATCTAAAATTAAAAAAGCACCCCAAGAGACAAAGATACCTGCATTCAGGGCTAAAAACGGTAGAGATATAATTTGGAATCGAGCTAATAAGTTCATTCCAATGACAATCATAATAAATAAGACGACAGTGTGTTTGGGTAGGGACTTTAATAACAGTAAAGTCCTAGAAGGTTTTTTAGTATTCATGTTTCTCCTTGGTTTTGTTTTATATAGCGAAGGATTTAGAGGCCGAACTCCGCATGACAAATTATACCCTTTTTCTTTCAAATGTGTTAGTAAAAAGTCAACAAATTCCCGAAAAAGTGAATGAAAAAGTAAAGGTTCATATGCAAAAACAAGCCTTTTATCAAGGGAATTATAGCAAACCACTTTCTTAAATTTGGCGACAAGTTGTTAACATAAAGTTCAATAAAAAACCGTAGAGTTTAACCTCTACGGTTACATGATTCAATTATTTACGGTTTTCGTAGTTCTTCTTTAACCACTCTTGTTCAGAAGCAACACATTCTTCTAACCAATGTTTGCCGTAATCAGAAAGATACCATTCAATGGTCTTTTTGATACCGACTTCAAAGGTAGTGACAGGATCCCAGTTTAACTCGACATTGGCTTTATGAGGATCAATTGCATAACGCTGGTCATGTCCGTGTCTATCCGGAACATGACTGATTAAGGATTCAGGTTTACCCATTTCAGAAAGAATTCTCTTTACGATATAAAGATTATTTCTTTCGTTGTGTCCACCTAAGTTATAAACTTCACCAACTCTACCTTTTTCAATGACAGCAAGAATGCCACGGCAGTGATCTTCTACATAGAGCCAGTCTCTAACATTTAATCCTTCTCCATAAACAGGAAGCTTTTCATCTTTAGATGCTTTAGAAATCATCAAAGGAATTAATTTCTCAGGGAATTGATAAGGACCATAGTTATTGGAACAACGGGAGATCGTAACCGGTAATCCATAAGTTCTGTAATAAGCAAGAACCAATAAATCCGCACTGGCTTTAGAAGTAGAATAAGGAGAGGAAGTGTGCAAAGGAGTATCCTCATGGAAGAACAAATCCGGTCTATCTAAGGGTAAATCCCCATATACTTCATCAGTAGAGACTTGATGATATCTTTCAATACCATATTTTCTACAGCAATCCATCAAAACAGAAGTTCCGATGATATTGGTCTCTAAAAAGATAGTAGGATCAGAGATAGATCTATCGACATGAGATTCTGCAGCGAAGTTTACTACGACATCCGGATGTTCTTTCTCAAAAATCTCTTCCATCGCTTTTCTATCGCGGATATCTTTCTTGTAAAAGACATAATTAGGATTCTTTAATTCTTCATCGATGGTGTGAGGGTTAGCAGCATAGGTGCAAACATCAACATTTAAAACTTTCCAATCTTTTCTCTCCGCTAACAACAACTTACAGAAACAATTACCGATAAATCCGGTTCCACCTGTGACTAAAATGGTCTTCATAAATGACTCCTTTTTAAAATGTGTTTATGATAAATCCCGGAAGTTGCTTCCGGGATATCTTTGCTAAAATTAATGAAGGGGTTCTTGTTCGTGAGATTTGTAGTAGTATTTGTAGGAATCGTAAGTACCCGTACCTCTATCAAAGTCAGTGACCGCAGTCATAACAAGACCGATAATCTCGATATTGTTATCTCTTAAGGCTTTAACAGCGGCTTTGATGTTCTTCTTCTTAGAATAGTGTTGGGCACAAACGAAGATGTAGCCATCCACGAATCTAGAACAAATCATTGCGTCAGTAACCAATAATACAGGAGTGGTATCGACTAAGACATAGTCGTATCTCTTTCTCAATTCTTCAAAGAGAGCGTCCATTCTCTGAGAGGCTAAGATCTTTGTAGGATAAGGAGTGACGGTACCAGAACAGATGATATCGACTTTCTTATCGGTGTGGACGATGATATCGTCCACTTCCGCATCACCTTGAACATATTCGGTGATACCGATAGTGTTTTTGATGTTGTAGAAGTGATGGATAGTAGGTCTACGTAAGTCGAGGTTGACTAAGCAAACTTTAGCACCACGGAAAGCGTAGATGTTAGCCATATTGACGATCAAGGTAGATTTACCTTCAGATTGAATGGAGGAAGTAATACCGATACATTTAATCTTTTTATCTACACCAGAGAAGTCAATATTGGTTTGTAATTTTTGAATCGCTTCGGAGGCGATGGAAGAGTAATCGGTGATGATAGTTGCGTTTTCAATGTGTCTGTGTTCTCTTGCCATAATTTACAAGTGACCTCCTTTGTGACCTTTTCTAGCTCTCTCTTCGGTTTCGGGAGTGAGATCAGGAATATTACCGATGACTTTGACACCAGTCATTTGTTCGATTTCCTTAGAGGAGACAACATGAGTGTTAGCAAGTTCGAAGATGATACCATAGGCAACACCGACGACTAAGCCAATAGCTAAACCAAGCAACAAGATGGTAACGGTGGACATAGAGGAGTCAGAGACACCAGAATATTCATTGTTTTCGGTCTTTCCAGGTCTAGAGGCTACTTTGAGTTTGTTACCAAAGATATCTTGATAATCGCCTTCTTCTGCTTTTTCAAGAGTAGCATCCATCAAAGCGTTAACCATAGCAACAGACTGATCTTTGTTAGAGGATTTTGCGGAGATGTTGATATAAATGGATTTGACAGTGGAAGTATAGTTAGCTGCTTCAGCACTTGCTGCTTTTTCAAAGGAAATGATGGTGTAAGTAGGGAGAGATGTGTCCGCATTATATTTTTCTGTAGCGGCCTTCATAACAGGCTCAGAGTTGATAAAAGAGACGGCAGAAGGAAGTAAAGCGACAGATAAGTTCAAAGTGGTAGTGGTAAGACTGTCTTGAGAAGTGGAGGATGCAGAGTCACTAGGTTGAACGATGACATACATCTGACCTGTGGCTTGCCACACCGGTTTCTTAATGGCTTTGGCATAGATAAAAGCCGCAGTTCCGCCAAGAACGATTGCTGCTACTAAAACAATCCAGTGTTTGAAGATCATTTTGACAATATCCAATAAGGATAAGCCATCATTTTCTTCTTGTGTGGGTTGTTCTTTGACGTCGATAGGTTCGCGTCTTAATTCGTTTGTTGATTCCATAAACCCTCGTATACCTTTCTAATTAAACATAAATGTACTTAAGGCATGTTTCATTTTAGCATATTGATATTTTTTTACAACTAAATAATTATTAATAATATTAACTTTCATATTAAATGCGAATAACTTATAGCAAAACAATGTAGGTGGAATACCTTCCTGTCTCATGAGACAGGAAGGCGGCGATTTGTGCCTGACCACCTTTTTTTGGTATCCTTTTCTTGGCGGCCTTCCCTTCTTGAAAGGAGGACAGAAAATGAAGGAAGGAAAGAAGGAAAGACGTTCATTCCACCAAATAGGTCACAACCAACGGACATGCATTTTGGCAATGCTTGAAATGGGATGCTCCATACAAGAAATCGCCAAGAGA
>JAFUFH010000040.1 GCA_017470005.1 Bacilli bacterium
AAGAAGGGAAGACCGCTAAGAAAATCATATCAAAAAAGTAGTGGGAAGCACAAATGCCCGTCTTCCTGTCTCATGAGACAGGAAGATATCCCACTACATTGTTTATCTATTTATTTTCGCATTTAATATGAAAGTTAATAATTTTAAGAAAACTTTTTCTTTTATAAGAAAAAGGGACATGGATGTGTTATACTTTAAGCCTGGGAAACAATATAAATAAAATGAAGAATAAAGATTTAAATACAAAACCATCTATCGAAAAAAAAGAAGTGAAAAGCAAAGCTTCTTGGACTAGTCGTGATTATGTCGCTTTTATCATCGGGTTATTGCTCGTAGGTATCTCTGTGATCGCCTTTACCGGACAAATTTTCATCGGTGGATTTTTCACCTATGTTTTTGCGTATATGTTCGGTGTTTTTTATTTTTTGATCTTAGCGTTAGGATTGATTTTAGGAATTCGATTGCTTTTGAAACGTTCTCTTTTCCCCATCAAAGGTCATATCCTTCTTTGGTCTGGAAGCATTCTTTTATTGGTCTCTCTCCTTGCCTTTGCTTCCTATCCTACGTTCACTGCCGGAGAAAGTATCGTTCCTTTATCCAATTTGGTTCCTAAATATAATTCCAAGATGGAAGCTTTTGCTTCTACGATGGCATATGTGGATGACTTTAATGCCCTCTCTGGTTTAGGAGGAGGTTTCTTAGGCTTATTCTTCTGCTCTGTCTTAGGTTCTATCTGGGGCAGTGTTGGAGATGCCGTTTTCTTCTCTGTTCTTTTGGTGATTGCCGTATTCCTTCTCTTGCTCAAGCCCATCTTACAAGTGATCGACATCTTCAAAGAAAGAGCGAGAAATAAAGTGAAATATCAATCCGCTTATCAGGGTGGTAAAAATGCTGCTCGCTTAGAAAGAAGCCAACAAAGAGAAGAAGAAACGCAATTCTATCAAGATGGTCCTAACACCCAAGCAGAGGAAGAAGATGAGGAGGAAGAAGAGGAAGATGTAGAAGAGGAAGAAGAAGTTCTTCAACCTTCCAACAATTCTCCGAAAGTATTAGCTCCTGCCAAAAAGAATCCATCTCCTATCTCTACTTTCCAAAAGCAGTTAGAAGAAGAGGATGATCAAGAAGAAGATTCTTTGATTGTCACAAGTTATCAAGCCAAAAAGAAAGAACAAGATCTCTCCTCTAAAGCGCAACAATTCGCTCAAGATGCTACTTCTGTCGAAAACAATACCGTGGAAGTAGAAGAGGAGGAAGAAGAGGAAGAAATCAAACAACCTCAACAAAAGAGCACTCCTATCAATCGAGTTAACCCTCTTGCCGCAAACCGCCCTGCCACTCCTGTCAGCGCTCCCGTCTCTTCCGAATACAAAGTCAATGCGACAGAAGAGAAGAAAGTAGAAGCAGTTGCTCCTGTGGAGGAAGAAGAGGAAGAGAAAGAGCTCACTCCCGAAGAACAAGAAATGGCTTTGGTCAATCAGTATTTTGTCAACAAACAGAAGAAACAAGCCGAAGCTTTGTTAGCGAAGAAGAAAGAAAAAGATGCCAAGATGGCTTCTTTGATGAAATTCGTTTCTAGCGAAGAAATCACTTACGATTATCCTCTTCCTAACGATTCTATGTTGCAAGAAGTTGATGATAGCGCCAAGTTGATTCAAAACTCCGAATCCGCTCAAAACAAAGCCAAAATCATCAATGCTGTCTTAGATGAATACGGCGTGAAAGCCAAAGCGACCTCTTATACCATCGGTGCCTCTGTCACTAGATTCAATGTGGAGACCGCTCACGGTGAAAAAGCCGATAAGATCGCCAACTTAACTTCCGAATTCCAAAGAGCCTTAAACGGTGATATGTCTGTCCGTGTGGAGACCGTTGTCGAAGGAAAATCGACTTCCGGTATTGAAGTGGGTAATGCCATTTCTATGGCGGTATCTTTCAAAGATAGCTTCATGAAAGTGGAAGAGAATATTGAAGATTCTCTCCTTCTTCCTATCGGTAAAGATATCTCTGGTAACATCATCACCTTCCCTCTCAACAAGATGCCTCACATGTTAGTAGCGGGTACCACTGGTTCTGGTAAATCTGTTTTGATTCACTCTTTCATCATGACATTGATCATGAGAAATTATCCTTCTCAATTGAAGTTGATGCTCATCGATCCAAAGCAGGTCGAATTCATCCGTTATTCCAACTGCTCTCACCTTTTCTGCCCTGTCATCTCTAAACCGGAGAGCGCTGTCTTAGCATTGAAGAAACTTTGTGTGGAGATGGATCGAAGATTTACGATTCTTTCCAAATACATGTGTTCTAATTTAGAAGAATACAACAAATACCGCATCGGACATGAAAATGAGATGGAAAGCATGCCCTATATTGTCACCGTCATCGATGAATTTGCGGATTTGATGCAAACCGCTGGTCCAGATGTCACCAAATCCGTCACTCGTATCGCCCAAAAAGCGAGAGCTTGCGGTATCCACCTCATCATCGCCACACAGCGTCCTAGCAAAGACAATGTCCCGATGATTATCAAGGCCAATGTTCCTTGTCGTATCGGTTTATCGGTCTCTTCTCAGATTGACTCTCGTGTCATCTTGGATGAAAATGGCGCCGAAACCCTCTTAGGTAAAGGTGACCTTCTCTTCAAGTGCCCTGGAAAGAAATCCATGATTCGTGCCCAATCTCCGTTCATTTCTAATGATGATATCCGCTCTGTCCTTCTCTATGTCAAAGAACATGCGGGAGATCCTAATTATGATCCTGAGTTCTTAGATTTGGATGTCACGGAAGAGCAAGGAGAAGAAGTGGAAGTAGGAAAAGAAGTCGATCTCTACGATGAGATTAAGAATTTTGTTTGCGAGACAGGTATCACTTCTAAGACTACCATGATGCGCTCCTTCCAAATCACTTCTCTAAAAGCGGACCAATTCATCTCTCGTCTTTCTGCGGAAGGATATCTCACTCTGGGATTAGACGGGAAATATTTGCTTGGCCCTGCCGCACACTTAAAGGATTACTGATATGTCTCTTCATGCGTTATTCACTCCTGATATGGGAGAAAAGATATTTGTTCGTCGTTTCTATTTTGATCAAAGTGTTTCTAAGGAAGCTCTTCTCACGCTTAAGGAATTGCTCTCTTCTTGCCCTTTGACTTCTTCTAAGAAAGAACTTTCCCGTCTCAAAGGGGGAAAGATGTCTTTCTCTTGCTACGCTTATGGAAAAGGCTATGTCTTAGAAGGACGATTATCGCTAGTAGAGAATAAGAATGTCGCTTTGACTTATCTTTTTGTTCACCCCGAAAAAGAAGCACTCTCTATCTTTGTTGATGCGTTCTCTTTAGGATTTCAAAGAGAAGAAAAAGAAGTTTCTCTTGCCAAAGAAAGAGTGAAAAGGAATGTCACCCAAGGAAGTTTACAAGAGCTTGAGCAAGAGATTTCTCTTCCTTTCTCTCCTTTGAAAGTGGATAAAGAGAAATTAGAAGCAATCACGTTAGAAGATGTCGAATCTCTTTTTGGGAAATTGAAAGAAAACAAGATTGGAGATACGCTCTATCTAGGAAGAGAAGAAAAAGAAGAAATTCTTTCTCTTCTTCCTTCTTTTGAAGAAGAACTCCCCATCATTTCCGAAGGAAATCTAATTCCTTCCCTCTCTTCTAGCGATGAAACTCTCGCTCTGTATTTCTCTTTTCATCCTCTTCAAAACGAAAAAGATTATCTCTCTGTTTATGTTTCTCTCTCTTCGATTCAAATGGCTTTACAAGAACATTTCTCTAAGCAAGTCGGATTTGATATCTCTTATGAAGCAAGCCTTCTTTCCCCTAGTTGTGCCGCCATCTTCTTGACGACCAAAAAAGGGAAAATAGAGATGGTAAAAGATAAGCTTCCTCAAAAGATAGAAAAAGAAAAATATCTTTTGGATGCTCTTTTAGAAGAGAAAGTGCAAGCGTTAAAGAACAATATGAGCTCTTCTCTTGCTCTCTTAGAAATGGAAAAGAGAATCTCTCTTTCTATTCCTACAAATGAAACGGTTTTAAAAGAATGCAATCTTAGCAAAGAGGATGTTCTTCCTCTCTTATCTTCTTTTGCTCTTCAAGGAGGAAGTCAACATGATTAAAAAAGATTTAGGACATCTCAATTGTCCCTTCTATATGGAAGATCACTCCTCAAAAGCAAAACTCTATTTCATCCCCAAAGATCACTCTATGACTTCTGTCAGTGTCTATATCGGACAAGGCGCGTATCAATTAGAGGAAAAGATTCCCTTTGGATGCGCCTATTATCTGATGAAATTGATTGCCTCTCCTTCTTTTGATCAAGAGCTTAAGAAGGATGGAATTTATTTAGAAACACATTTGGATTATTCCTACACCACCTTCACTCTTTCCTCTTTAGGAGATGTGAAAGTGGGATTAGAAAAGCTTCTGAAACGAATTCAAAAAGTTTGTTATGAAGAGAAAGATATCACGGCTTTAAAAGAGAAAGAAAAGAAGAAACAGATCTTTGAAGATCCTCTCTTCCAAAGCCAGAGAGGATGCGCTCTCCTTCTCTATTATGAATCTCCTATCCGCTATGGAATTCTTCCTAGCGATGAGAAATCTCTCTTCATCCACCTCTCTTCTTTGAAGAGATTCCAAGAGAAATATTACAACGGAAAGAATATGGCCATCTTCTATTCTGGAAGAGAAAAAGCCAGTGATGTGATGGATTATTTAAAGAATCTTCGCCTTCCTAACGCTACTAGTGAAGAAGAAAAATGTATCGATTATCAAGAAGTCTATCTCTCTGTGAGAAAAGATTATGACACCATCGATACAGATAGCGATGTCTCTTATCTCACTTATGGAATCAAGATGCCCCCTCGTCAAACTCTCTATCAGAGCTTTGGTCAAATGACCTTCTATGTCTATGAGACGATGGAGAACATCTTATTCAAGAAAAACAGTATCTTCTTAGAGAAACTTCATGAGATTAGAGCCAATCTTGTCTCAACCAAATTAGCGCAAGCAGGAGAAGACGCCTACTTGATGGTGACCCTTCAAGGGAACAATCATCACGATATGATCACCATGCTCACCACTTATTGCTCTAAGTTAGATAAGAATATCTTAACCAAAGATTACCAGACGACTTTCCAAGAATATTATGCAGATTGCTTGAAGTTATTATCCATTCCTAGCAGTGTGGTCAAACGCTTCGCTTACGATTATCCTAACCATGTCCCCACCACCGAACTGATTGCTAACGCCTATAAGATGACCACCAAAGATTACAAGAGAATCCTAGAATTGATGAACGCCTATCCCAAATCTGTTTGCTTTGCCCGAAAAGGAGAACAACATGCTTAAACGTACCATGTCCGCCACCGCCAAAAGTGCGAGTGTCATCGAAGTGTATGTGGATAAAGAATTCACTTCTATCATCCACAAATATTTCGCAATTTATAAAGATAAAAAATTCCTTTACACCGTCAAACCCGTCTCGATGTCCGAGTCTCACTCCTCTTTCATCTACACTCTTTTGATGAAAGATATGCATTATGAAGCGGGTAGAGAATACGAGATTGGAACCGAGAACAATTTCTTCATTCCGATCGATATCTCTTTCTTAGCTTTCACCAAAGAATTTGAAAGCAAATACCGCTATGATGGCCCTTTAGGTGCTATTTATAGCAAAGAGAGCACCACTTTCCGTGTTTTTTCTCCTTTGGCAAGCAAGATTGTCTTGCTCCTTCAAAGAGAGGGAGGTGAGAAAGAGGAAGCTTTTGTCATGGACCACAATTATGATAATGGTGTCCATGAAATCACCGTGGAAGGGGATTTAGATAAAGCAAGCTACGTCTATTCTGTCCATATGTTTGGCTCGGTCAAAGAGACCGTTGATCCCTATTCTTTCTCTTTGAATACCAATTCGAGAAAGTCTTATGTCATCGATGATAAGAAAGTAGAAGCGATTCCTCTTCATGAAGAAGACCTCCCTGTCTTAGAGAATAAGACCGAAGCCATCATTTATGAATGCAATGTCAGAGATATGACTTCTCTTTCCGATGTTCCTAACAAAGGAACCTATTCTGCTTTAACCCAAGAAGGATATAAAGATAAACGCTCTATGCCTGTAGGCTTAGATTATCTTGCTTCTTTAGGAATCACTCACGCTCAACTTCAACCCGTCTTAGACTTCCAAACCATCGATGATTCCAATCCTTTCCGCTCCTATAACTGGGGTTATGATCCTCTTCATTTCTTTTCCCCCGAAGGCAGTTATTCTCTCTCCCCCGAAGATCCCTACTCCCGTGTGTTAGAGCTTAGAGAAATGGTTGCCAAATTCCATGAGAAAGGAATGAGAGTGGTTTTAGATGTCGTTTATAACCACGTCTATAACGAATCCATTCACCCCTTCTCTGTCCTTTGCCCGAAATATTATTTCCGTTATAACGGAGACGGAAATCTCTCCAATGGTTCTGGTTGTGGAAATGATATCGAGAGCAGAAATTACATGGTCAGAAAGCTCATCTTAGATAGCTTGAAACACTGCATCACCTTCTTTGGTGTGGATGGTTTCCGTTTTGATTTGATGGGTATTTTAGATATCGACACCATCACACAAGGCTATGAAGAATGCTCCAAATTAAAGAGCGATATTCTCTTCTATGGCGAAGGATGGGATTTATGGACCGCTCTTCCTGGAGATAAGAAAGCAAGCTACTACAACGCTAATGCGATGCCTTTTGCTTCTTTCTTCAACGATCGTTTCCGCGATGTCGCTAAAGGTAAGAGCTCTGAGACCGAACTCTCAGTCTCTGGATATCTTTTAGGAGACACCAATTATCGAGATGGCTTCAAACATGTCTTGTTAGGCTCTTCTGTTGCACTCTCCTTTGCTCCGATGTTCAATTCTCATGAACAATCTATCAACTTTGTGGAATGTCATGACAATCACACTCTCTTTGATAAGATTGCTCGCGCTTGCCCTCAAGATAACGAAAAACAAGTTGATGCGAGAATCAAGCTTTGCATCGCGGCCACTCTTTTAGCTTGCGGCATTCCTTTCTTCCATGAAGGAGAAGAGATCGGACATTCTAAGAGAGGAGAAGGAAATACATATAATAAAGACGATTCTTATAACGGATTCGATTACGATCTGTTAGATAAGAAGAAAGATCTTTATCAATACTTTGTTGACGCTATTGCGATGAAGAAAAAATTCATCCAGACCTGCGGGGAAGATTATGTGGATTTGACCAATCACATGTCCTTTGATAACCTTCCTAACGGAGCTCTAAAGGTCAATTATGATTTGAAGACTTGTGCCATCTATGTCATCTTCAACCCCAGCAAAGAATCCTTCATGTATGAATTTGACGATTATGTCAATCTCATCTTCAACGATACCGGTAATGTCTTAGACAATAATTTCTATACACATTTAAGCATCATCAACGCTCTCTCCTTATCCATCTTCTATCGCAAGAAGAATTCTTCCGCGCTTGCGGATCAAATCCTAGAGAAAAGAGGACAATAAATCATGTGGAAAATGATTAGACTTGTACTCTGTTGTGGAGTACCCTTTGTCTTTGATGCGCACAAATATAAGAAAGCATTGAAGAAAAAAGGTGGTAAGGATGGATACAGCATTCAAGAGCGTTTTGATATGGTCAATAAGATTGTCTCTAATGTCAATCGCCACGGTTTCAATTGCGACTTCATCATCCGCGGACAAGAAAATCTTCCGAAAGGCCAAGTTCTCTTTGTCGGAAACCACCAAGCGGCGGTTGACCCAGTTCTCTTCTTGATGTATTCGGATCGTCCCACCGCCTTCTTAGCGAAGAAAGAAATCCAAAAGATGCCTTTTGTTCCTGATATCTTATCCTCTATGGAAGGCACTTTTATCGATAGAACCAATTTAAGAAGTGAAGTGAAGGTTTTTAAAGGGATCAACGAGATCTTACAAAAGCATCCTGACACCTCTTATTTCGTCTTTCCCGAAGGAACAAGAAGCAAAGGACCGGATTATGAAGTGGCTCCTTTCCATGGCGGATCCTTTAAAATTGCCACAAGAAATGAACTTCCTATCTGTCCTGTCTGCGTCTATTTGACGGCAAGAGTCATGGACCAGCATTATCATTATCATCGTTATCCGATTCAAGTCACTTATCTTGATCCAATCTATCCGGAACAATATCAGACCATGTCCACCCAAGAACTTGCCGATATGGTCAGAGATAGAGTAAAAGAAGAATTAGAAAAGATGAAGGAAAGAGATTTAGAACTCATCATGTCCTTGAACTCTTACTCAGAAGAAAAAGCGAGAAAGATTCAAAGATACGTCAAGAAAAAATAAACATATAAAAAGGCTGCGTTCCCTTAAGAAAGACAGCCTTATTTTTATTTAAAGTTTGTTTTTGATAGGTAAGTTGGTTGTTACAATTTTAGCAGTGCTTTTCTATCGACTTTTCC
This sequence comes from Bacilli bacterium, assembly GCA_017470005.1. Classification (GTDB taxonomy): domain Bacteria; phylum Bacillota_I; class Bacilli_A; order RFN20; family CAG-288; genus Enterosoma. The sequence goes on from JAFUFH010000040.1 coordinate 8,450, forward strand.
AATAGCTGTGCGAGGGAATTTTGGTAAAAGTGTAATAGATCTAGGAACGGAGTAAGGAAGAAGGTAATCGCGAAGGTGATTCAATACCGCTTCACCTAGCACCTGATCTTTTAAGGTGTGATTTTCGATGAAGAGATGGATGTAAGGGCGTGGACCATCGATATAAATCGCTGCACTTTCCACAACACCTTCCACTTCATCCGCAAGCTTTTCAATGTCGGAAGGATAGACATTGTAACCTGCAATCTTGAAGCTATCTCCGATACGATTCTTAAAGCAGAGGAACCCGTCTTCATCGAGATGTCCGATATCATTGGTGACTACCCATTTTCTTTTCTTTCTATCGGTATAGAAAGGTTGCCCTCTCTTAGAGACATTGAGATATCCTAAGCAATTGGCTGGAGAAGAGATAAGAATCATACCTTCTTTTCCAATCAGTACTTCCTTAGATAGATCGTTGGGGTCAACAATTTTGACCAGAGTTCCCGTCAACGGTCTTCCTACACTTCCTTCTTTGTGATGAACTTTGGTGTTGACAAAGGTGACGGTTACTGTCTCTGTCAATCCATAGCCTTCATAGAGTCTATTTTGAGAGCCTGCTTTTTTCATTCTTTCATCAAATTCCTTGAAGAGCGCAGGGTTAGGTTTATCGGCTCCGACAAAGGACATGATGAGATTTCTTAACATCTTTCCTTTGAAGGCTTTGTTATCTAATAATTTCCTGGCCATGTAAGGGACACAGATGAGAGAATTCACTTTTCCTTGTTTGATATTTTTGATGAGTTCTTTCTCATCATATTTGATCATCAAACAAGAGGCGGCTTCATGCATCAAAGGAGCATGGATACCCATGGCTAAACCAAAGCCGTGGAACAAGGGCAAGACTCCAAGCATCGATTTTCCTTTGAAAGAATCCATAGCGAAGATATCTAAGGAGACAGAACCAGGATAGCGAACCGCGTAATCATTTAATACGATGTTCTTATTTCTTCCTGTCGTTCCACCCGAACGAAGAAGGACACTCGGCTTGAGATTGTCTTCGTTGGTTTCTACTTCGACACCTTTGATCTTTCTCTTCTTTTTGGTAGAGAGAACTTTTTTGTGATTGACAACAGAGAGTTCTTTCTTCAGTTTTCGACGCATCATAAAATTCTCAAAACCAGTGAGATCCTCACTGGCTGTGAGGAAGTGAATGGGAATGTTGACGTTTTCTAATTCTTTTTGATAAGCAAAATAACGAGCATCGAGAATGAGAAGGTGAGAGGAGCCTACTTCCTCTAAGCTATCCAATAAAATCTTAGGAGGTAAGAGAGGGTGAAGAACAGAGACGATCGCTCCAATCTTATTGAGAGCATAAAAGGCGATGATAGCTTGAGGGACATTCGGAGAGAGAAGAGAGACCACATCATCTTTTTGTATGCCATAGGTTTTAAAATACCTTGCCATATTATCTACCCTCTCTAAAAATTCCGAAAAAGAAATCTTCTTCTTTCTAAAATAGAGAGCGGTAGTCTTAGAATCTCTATAACTAGAGATATCCATGTACAAGGTGTTATTTTTATTCAAACTCATAAGCGAAATCCTAGGATGAGGAAAAGAGAGATAAAGAGTAGCAAGAAGATTGGTTGATGCAAGAGATAGATGACAAGAGTGTGTCTTCCGATGAAGCAGAAGGGACGGAAGAGAAAAAAGTTCTTCAACTTAGGTATTCTAGTTGTCTTTTGCTTTCCATACAAGAGTTTTCCTACTGCAATACCAAAAAATATGATCGTCGCATAAGGAAGAAGCCCCCAAGAGTCTTCTAATCCTCTCACATAACCGACAATCTCTAAAGGATAGGTCCAAGGTTCAGAGATCAAACGATCGACAGGATAAGTGTGAATCACTTTTGTAGGCCAAGTAGGGAAGAAATGAAAGGGTGGAAAATACCCAGTTATCACAATCAAGGAGACAAAAGCGAGAACAATCGTGATGAGAAAAAGAGAGATTACACTCAATTCTTTTCCAAAAATCTTTCTGCACAAATAATTGAGAAGAACATAAAGGAAGATCGTGAGAGACATCACATGTAAGATTCCAAAGAAGATGAAAAGATTCTGTCCCACAACATAAGTGGCAACACCGGTCACTAAGGAGATGATAAAACTGGCAAGTCCAATCAAGCCAGCTCTTTTGACATTGTTATGAGAGAAGGTAGTAGAGATACCGCAGACAAACAAGAACAATCCACCAAAGAAAGGAACTAAATAGGTGTGAAGGAAAGAATTGGTGAGAATGGAGATGACAAAGGAATAGAGAGAATCTAAGAAAGGATAGTTTTTTATCACCTGGTAATAGTTAGAAAAAATAGACGGAAAAGCGGAGAACGTAAAACAGATGTGATATAAAACAACCACGATGATGGGAATCCCTCTCAACAGGTCAATTTCAAACGCTCTTTCCTTGGAAAGGAGGCCTTGAGTGAGCACTTTTTCTCTTTTCACAATCAAAATTATAAGGGTTATGCCCCTCTTTTACCAAAAAAATCTTTTCACATCCACCCAGGACTTATTGTACACATGTTGTCCACAAAAAGTTGTTTCTATTTTTTCTCTCAAAAATGTTTGAAAATAATCTCATTTGTTATTGATATAAAGTGGGTTAAATTTTATAATTTTATTTAGTATAAATAAAAGGTGGGTTCATTTTGAATAGATTATTTGACAAGATCCCGGAAGAGCTCTTTGCGCCGCTCTCCCGCAAATATAAAACGATTTATGCCTTTGCATTGGTAAGTCTTTACCACATGCTCAAGCTTTATAAAACCGATATCAAGCGTGTCGATTACGCCAATCTTTTAAAGAGCCAAGGTTCAGAATTGATGGCTCTCTTCTCTGTGGAGACCGATCGTCTTGATGACAAAGATGAATCCGAAGGAATCGAGATGGAAGCTTATAACAGCGAAGATGAAAACGCCATTCTCTCCGCTAAGGTTTCTTATGTGGTTAGAAAATTAGCCAAATGCGGTTGGTACATCATCTCTCGTGACCCCAAAAACAATGTGGAATACATTTATATTCCCGCTTATTCGATTCAATTCCTCACCCTTTTGAATTCCCTCACCAGCGATGCGGGTTCTTATTTGCCTTTGGTCCATCAGACCTATGCCGAATTGAAGATGGAAGATGAGAAAGAAGATGATTACATGTATCGTTCTCTTCTCAACGCCAAGACCAATGCGGATTCTTTAGAGATGTCTGTCACTCTTTTAAGACAACAGATTTGCGTCTTTGGTAACCGTCTCACTCACGTCTTAGACCCCAATGTCGCTTTACAACAGCACTTTGATGAATACCGTGTCGATATCGCGGATAAATATTATCACCCGATGAAGACTTTTGACTCTTTAGGCCTTTACGCTCAACCGACCATCTCCATTTTAAACAAGTGGCTCAAGAGCCAAAGAATCATCACCCTCTTAGTCAAAGAGGCTAAGACAGAACCGGTCAACAGAAACAAATCCATCGCCGAACTGACCACCTATGTCATCAAGTTGATCTCTTCGGTCATTGATATCTTCTCTCGTTTGACTTCCGCCTTCAATGAGATTGACCATGCTAACGCCAATTACACGGAAGCCGTACAAAAGAAAGTCAATTATCTCTCCGCTACCGATAAGACGGTCAAAGGTAAGATTGATCGCATCATTCTTGCTCTTGCGACAGAGATTAAAAATAATCCCAATCTTCGCTATGAAGAGATGCCCATCTTGAATCAAGCCACCGATTCTATCGAATTGTTCCGTCAAGGATGCCTAGATTCTTTTTCTCTTCAAATGCCTTACAAGAGAGGCGCGAAGAATTTTGAGGAAGAACCTTTGCCTTTGGCAGATGATTTCTTCCCGGATGATTCCGCTTCCTTGTTGATGGAAAAATTCGACAATGAACTCAATCGTTTCTCCGATTCTACTATCACCCAGTTCATGGAAAGAAATTTCCAAGATAAGAAAGAGATCACGACAACAGAGATTCAAATCGAAAACACCGATGACATGGTGTTGATGATTCTCGGTGTCTTAAAGGCGATGTTAGGACTCATTCCTTACAAAGCGGAAAAGATTGCGGATCGAATCGAATATCAAGGCTATTACATGCCTGAATATAAGTTCACTAGGAAAAAGGGAGCTCGCTAATTATGTTTACTGAAGAATACGAAAAACTATCTAGAGGCGATAGAACCCTCTTCTCGGAAGTGGTCAACGATCTTCTCTTCCAATGCTATATCGTTCGCAGAGGATATGACAGAAAATCGAAGATGTTCCGTGCGGAGCCCAATTATCTGTTCATCGAGAGATATTATTCCATGATTGAAGAATATCTTTCCTATATGGATCTTCAACTCACCAAGAATGATGAAGATGGCGTCATCTTTGTCACATCTGGTGCGGATAGAAACCATGTCCGTTTTGATCCTACCACGACTCTCATCGTGTTTGCTCTCCGTTCTTTCTATGAAGGACAATTAGAGAAAAAGCCTGAAGAGAGCGAAGTTTTAATGACTTCTTCTCAACTCAATTCCCTCGTCTCTGACATGGGCTTGTCCTCTCTTAGCAAGCGTCTTTCCTCCTCTACCATCTCCACCGCTCTCCGTGTCTTAGATGGATTCAATGTTGTCTGCAAAGCGAATAATTCTTACGGAGATCCTTCCTATTCCTTCTTCATCATGCCCACCATCCGTTATGTCATCTCCTCTGAGAAACTTAACGCTTTATATTCTCTTCTCACCGAAGCTCCCGAAGAGGAAGAACACACTCTCCTTTCCGACGCTCTCGCCGAGAATAACATTGCCATGGGACAAGATATCCCTGTTCGTTCGGGAGGTGATGAAAGATGAAAAACATTGAAAAACTTCGTTTGATCAACTGGCATTATTTTGCTAACACCACCTCTGATGTCAAAAATATCACGTTCTTAACCGGTAGTAATGGTACCGGTAAATCCACTATCATCGACGCCTTACAAATCATCATTTTAGGTACCACTAGACCCGATAACTTCAACAAAGCCGCCAATGAAAAAGGTAGAAGCGGTCGTTCCCTTCTCTCCTATTTAAGAGGACAGACCGGTATTAGAGATGATGGTTCTGTCATCAACTTGAGAACCGGCACGTTCACCTCCTATATCGCCATTGAAATCTTTGACGATGTCGAGAATAGAACTTTCACGATCGGCGCTTGTTTTGATGTGGATTCTTCCGATAAGATCGACAAGCACTACTTCTATTTAGATTCTCCTTTCCCGGAGAACGGATTCTCTACTTCTGACAGCGAGAAAAACAAAGGCAAAGTCAGACCGATGATGTACCGTGAACTTTCCACTTTTGTCAGAAATAATTACAAAGTCAATCACTTCCGTTTCTTTGATACCGATACCGATTATCAGGCGTTCATCAAAGAAGCGTTTGGTAACCTTCCCGACAAATATTTCTCCTTATTCAAAAAGGCCGTTTCCTTCGCTCCTATCTCTAATATTTCTTCCTTCATCACGGAATATATTTGTGATGCGGACTTAAAAGTCGACATCACCCCGATGCAGAAGAACATCGAGCAATATAAAATCTTAGAGCAAGAAGCCAAAAACTTGAGAAACAAAGTTGACGCCTTACAAAAGATTCACGATATCTATAACGAATACCGTTCTTATGATAGACAGATTGACATGCTCAATTATGTCAACGCTCGCGTCTCTTATGAGAGCAGCAAAAAGAAGTTAGAAGGCTACAACGATAGACTCAAGAAAGACAATGAACGTTTAGGATTGATCGGAGATCAGTTAGCGAGATTAGATAAGCAATTAGATGATCTCAACTCCGATTTGAATTCTTATAACGCTAAGAAATTACAAAGCAACAATTATTCTCTCACCGAAAAGCTCTCCTTAAAGAAAGACAATTACATCAAAGAGATCACCACCATCCAAAGCGCCGTCAATTCTGTCATCACCTCTTTGACTCGCTATGCTGGCGCCTACAGTCAAACTTGCGCCTCCTTTGCTTCTTATTATGATGATTTTGATTCCTCTCGTTTAGGAAACAATGTCAAAGAAGCTTTTGATCAATTGGTCGATCTCTGCAAAGATATCTCTGTTGAGAGCAAACAGATTTTGAATCAAATCGATGAGAACCAAATCGATTTTGAAGCCATCAAAGCCTTCCACAACGATATGGAAGCTTTGAGAGCGAATTCTTTGGATGTCCGCTCTCGTATCAACCAAGAAATCTACTCTGTCTCCTCTCAACTTCAAACTCTTCAAAATGATCTCTCCGCGGTCAACCAAGGAAAGAAACCTTACGACAAATTAGGCCCTGCCTATGTCAATATCAAAGAGAACTTGCTCACACAATTACAAGCTCGTCACTCCGACGCTTATGTGAGAATCTACGCGGACTTAGTCGATGTCAATGATCCCGAATGGACCATGGCACTAGAAGCGGTCTTACACGGACAAAAATTCAATTTCTTTGTCAATCCTCGCTATTATGAGGAAGCAAACCGCATCTTAAAAGATCTCACCGCTACCTATAATTACTATCATGTCTCCTTAGTCGATACCGAGAGATTATTGAGAGATGGTATCGTCGCCGATGAGGGATCGGTGGCAGAACTTATCGACACCAAGGATGAGGGAGCAAGAGTTTACACCGATTATCTTTTAGGTAGAATCAAAAAGTGCTATTCCTTTGAAGAAGCTAGAGATTCTGGTTCTGGTTTACTCTCCGATTGCACTGGATATAGAGGTTATGCCACTTGGTATTTGAATAAAGCCAATGCGAGAATCTTCTTCTTAGGAACCAAGGTCTCTAACAATGCCAAAGCAGTCTCTAGCGCCGATTATCAGGAAGTGAAGAACAAATATTCCCTCCTCTCTGAAGCGCTCAATAAAGTCGCTAACCTTCTCTCTTTACAAGTCATGTCTAGCCAAGAATGCCAGACTTATGAAGCCGACATCTTAAGAAGCAACGAGATTGCTCTCTTACAAAAGAGCGTGGCCGAAACCGAGAAAGAGATTCAGGAAGTGGTCAAAGGCGACATGTCTGTTGTCGATGAAAAGATCGCTGCTATCCGTGAAAAGATCAAAGAAGTCAACGCTCAAAGAGGTGAACTTTTGACCGAAAGAGGTCAGATCATCGCCGATACCAACCGTCTCAATTATGAAGATATTCCTTCCGCTAACGCTTCTATGAGCGATGGAAAGAAGCAACTCTCCACCTTCGATGAAACCAAGGTTAATGAAGAATATGAACCCTTCTTTGCTAAGTTGTTAGATGAACAAGGATTAACCCTTGCTCAGATCTCTTCTGAAGCCTATCGTGAAGGCGTTCAAGCTTCCAACAAAGCCAATAGAGCCAGAGCAAACCTTGTCAGACTCAGAGGAGAATATTGCTCCAATTACCATCTCAATTACGACACTTCTAACGATAAATCCAATGAAGAGTTTGACCGTGAATTCGATACCATCTCTAAGGTCATGCTCCCCGATTATGAAGAGAAGATCACCAAAGCTCACGAAGATTCTATCCGTGAATTCAAAGATGACTTCATCTATAAACTTAGAACCGCCATTGAAACCGTCAATTCTCAAATTGCGGATTTAAACAAAGCTTTGGAAGATTCCACTTTCGGAAGAGACTCCTATCAATTCAAGGTGTCTCCCAACAAAGATTATATTGAATACTACAATATGATCATGGATCCTTTGCTTTTGAGAGCGGGAGATGCTGAAAATCTCTTCATGGAAAAATATAAGACCACTATGAATGATTTGTTTGCCCTCATCTCCTCCTCCACTTCCGCTAGCGGAGAACAACAAGAGCAAATCTTAAGAAATGTCCAACTCTTCACCACATATACCACCTATATCCTCTTCGACCTTTTGGTCACCAGAGGTAGAGGAGAGACTCTCCAAACCATCTCTTTGGGAAGATCGTTCACTTCTCAATCTGGTGGTGAAACGCAAACTCCTTTCTATATCGCTATCTTAGCTTCCTTTGCGCAACTTTGCCGTGTCAATAACGGTGCCGATAACAACACCCTCCGTCTTGTCATCTTCGATGAAGCTTTCTCTAAGATGGATAGCGCTCGTATCATGAAATCCACGGACCTTTTAAAGCAATTTGGTTTGCAGGCCATTCTTTCTACACCGAGTGAAAAACTCCGTGACCTCATCTCTTATGTCGACCTCGTCTTGGTCACCATCCACGAAGGCAAGAGAAGTTATCTCGATGTCTATCAGGATAAGAGAAAGAAGAAGAAAGAAGAAGTGGAAGAAGTCACTGCTCTTCCTGAGACTGGCACCATTGCCATCGCTCAAGGAGAAGAGACGATTGTCATGAAAGCGGAAGAGGAGAGTGAAGAGGAAGAAGAAACCACTCTCGTCATTCCTGACGAAAAATAAGATAAGTAGGCATAGCAAAAACTATGCCTCTTTCTTTTGTTTGCAACAAATATTTCATTTTGATGAAAAGGTTATAGGTTGGGATAAGGGGTTTCGAAAAGCAATCTAGAAAGAACCGTATTATAACCATTTGTAAGTATTTCCATTTCTTCTTCTTTGTTTGCAAAGTAAACAATGGATGGATAATAATTGTAACAAAGATTAGGAAGCTTAAGTTTTCTTATGTTTTTTCCAAAATATAAGTGCTTTATTCTCGATGCAACGATGGAATAGTTTTCGAGTGTAGTGACGGAATCAGGAATGACAACTTTTTTGAAAAAGGGGCCCTTGCAGATCGCCTCACTTCGTATGGTTTGAACATGATCAGGAATGAGGAGTTCGCTCATTTTTAGTGGACAAACAGAATAAGATTCTATGGTTGTCACACTGGGAGCAATTTTAAATTCACCTTCCTTTTGAGAAGGATACCAAAGAAGAGAAGTTTTATCTTTATCATATAAAACGCCATCTTCGCTGCAATAATAAGGGTTTTCAGAATCAACTATAATGCTTTCTATATAACTAGAAGACATATCCATATGCATAGGTGGCCAAAATTGTCCTGAGCAATCTTTTCCAATTATGACTTGCTTTAAGTCTGGATATTCGTAATCTCTAATGGCAGGTAATTGAACTGAAGATACATTCGTAGAAGGTACCTTCATAATAGAGATGTTTGATTCCATCCTTAAGGTTTCCATATGACGAGGGAAGGGAGTGCTGAATATTTTTTTGACGAAAGAAGGAACAGTGATGTGTTTTAAGGCGCTAGGGCACAGGATTAATGTTGTTCCTTCTTTGTCATATAAAAACCCATCGATTACTTTCAAATTTTCGTTTTCAGGAGAGCAAGTAATCTCTTCAATAGAGTTCATGCAGATACTCATGGGGCCTTGGATTGTGTCTGTTACATCTTTTCCAAGATGAACCTTTTTTAAATTGGAATAATAGCCTAAATCTGCTCGAGGATAAGATAACAATGTGAGTTCTTCTCTTGTTCCAGGAAGTAGGTAAGCGAAGGTTTTCTCCTTTGGATAGAGTACGCCATCGTATGTATAAAGATTTTCGTTGCCCTCTTCTAATGAGATGGAAGTTAGTTCATTTGGACTCTTATCTCGATCCATTCTTGGTAGGACAGAACTCGTTTGTTTTGGAATGATTAATTCTCCTTTTTTATGTTTAGGAACAGAAATCAATTGGGATAAATCTTTGTTATATAACACCCCATCTCTAGACTGAAAATTTTTATTTTCTTCATCTACTTGGTAATTTTCTGTGAAATGCGAATTTAAAACAATAATTTTTAAGACATTTTTGGGGATGCTGACTTGTCGAAAACAAGAGGAATAAGATACCGTTAAACTTTCAAGGCTATCGGGAAGTTTGAATGGTTCTAGATGAATGCAACCATTAAAAATTTCCCCAATTTCTTTAACACCTTCTGGAATGGTAATTTTGGATAAGGAAACACAATCATTGAAAGTTCCAGTGAAAGTGGAAAAGCCGTTGGATATCGTGATATTCTTTATATATTTGTTTTCTTGAAAACCTGGTTTTCCTAATTCTTTTACTCCCTGGGGTATAGCATATGTTTCTTCTTTTTTTTCGGGGGGATAAAAAATCAGCTTTTCTTTATCTTTATCAAACAAAACCCCATCTTCAGAGGAAAAGAAAGCGTTGTACTTATCCACTCGCACTTCTTCGATAGGAAGTTTGGAAGAAAGGGCTGTTTTTTCAATAACTTCTACGCTTTCAGGGATGTACAATATGGGATTCTTTCTAAAGGGAGATACCCAAATGAGTCTATGCAAGTTTTTATCATAGATACATTCGTTTGCATAAGTGTATTCCGGGTTGCTTTCTTCTATTTCGATTGACTCTAAATAATCAAAAGTGTTTAACCACTGGAAGTAAGAGGTGTCATTGGTAATAGAGGCGGGAATAAAAACAGATTTCACACTCTTTTGGGCCGAAGAACTGATGCCTCCTCCAAAAAAAGAAGAGATTGAAGTGACTGGGCAAGAACGATGTAAGGAAGGAAGAATGATTTGTTTTGCTTCATCATCTTCTGGAGTGTAGCCAAGTATACGAAAACTATGTGACTCAGGAAGATAATCAAAAGAAAAGTCAATATTGTCCAAGAGGTTATCATCTGGTTCCGTGTCTATAGGAGAGGTTGTGCTATTTGAAGTGTTTGTATCTTCATTAGAAGATGAAGTATCTGTATCACTTTCAACAAGGGATGTTATACTGTCAGAAGTGGAGGTGTTGTCAAGTGAGGTATTGTCTTCTGTTTCGGGAAGGAAATCAGTAGAGTTAGAGGAAATATCATGAGAAGTTATATCACTAAAAATAGTTGTTTCCTGCGAGGAGGGAACAATGCTAGAAATATTACTTTCTACGCAAGAATGTAGGATAAAAATGGACGCGAATAATAATAAAAATTTATTCATTTAAGCCTCCATATATTCAGTAAGGGCTTCTTTAAGGTGTTGAGGTGCTTCTTGATCGTGTTCTACAGAAGTGTCCCCATAATTGTCTATAGAATAAGTAAATCCTACATGCTCAAGACCTTGTATTAAAAGAATCGTTCCGTTTTGTGTAATATGATCATAAAGAATCGAGTTTGTAGAATCAGGGACAACATTATCATTAGTGCCGTGAATTATAAAAGTGTTCAAATTATTACTAATGCTAGAATCAATAGAGAGAAGATACCCTGGTGATAGCTGATTTAAATCACTGGAGGTTTGTACTCCGGCCACTTGTAATAGAAAGTTCTTTAAATTAATTTCGTTAGTATAAGTATACAAAGCTTCAAGATCAGCGGGTCCAGCTTCAGAGACAACCAAAGTAATATTTATAGGAGATAAAACACCAAAGGTGTTGTTTGAAACTTTGCTCAAATAGGAATATAACAAAGCAAGATGACCACCTGCACTATGTCCCCAAAGACATAATCTATCCGT
>JAFUFH010000041.1 GCA_017470005.1 Bacilli bacterium
CATTGAGCCACGATTTCGCTATTGCTTCTTTTCACGCTCCATTACTGGTTTACGCTTTGCAAGTCGCTATCGAGTTGGCGACAAATACCTCTCTTGGGACTTTCACCCTAGACATATAACGTGCCCGACATACCAATAAAATCCCCAACACGATTGTGTCAGGGATGAATTACCAAGGTGTCTTTATATACCTATTTTGATATAAGGAACCGATTTTTTGATGCCGGAACCACTATTTAATAACGATCATCTTCATCATACGGATCATCTTCATTTTCCATATAATCATTAACCATATAGTTAACAAGTCTTTTTCTAACTTCTTCTTCAGAAAGGTCCTCTACCAACTCTTTACACATCTTTCTTATTTCTTCAGCTTTTTTGTCGTATTCTCTTTCTCTTTCTTCCAAATCATTATAATAACGATTTCTTTCATCTATTGCTTCTTGGGCTTCATCAGGAAAAATAGAAAAATACACCGCCATTTTATGTTTACAAATTGTCGATTTGCCAGCGGCATGAGGACAAGTACAAGTGGATTTTCTAGGGTGATTTATATTTAAATGAACATAATAATTTTCTGTTCCTTCTACTTCGGCCTCATACTCATATTCATTAATTTTGTTTATTGATTTAACTCTATTGTTTTCGAAGTATTCTAAGCCTCTCCAGTATGAGTTATTACTACATATTTCTTTCATTCCCATTATTTAATAATCTCCCAATATCCTGTTTTTCTCGATTCCATTCTCTTTAATATATCTTTTTTCATCAAACCTTCTATGTGCCTATAAATAGTAGGCTCAGATTTGCCTGTTTTTTTAGATAATTCTGGAATAGTAATGTATTTGTTTTTTCTAATTTCACCTAGTATTGTTTTATCCAAGTAGTTTATCTTATCATTTATCTTATCATTTATCTTATCATTTAGAAAATTAGGGTTTCTTAAAAATGTAAACTTGAAGCCAAATTCGTGATGATATCTACGGTAGGAACTATCGAAAGTTACGCTAGGGGAGATTGTGTAAAAGGCATCTATTGTCCAGTAATCGATGAACCTAGAATCTTATGACTTCAGTCATGAGAGTGTTCAATATTGTTTAGACATAATAACCCCTTATTGATTTCATAAGTGTTTTTCCTTTAGAAATGGTAATTCTAGGGTAAGCGTGCCTCTTGGCAGATTCGTAAATAGAATTCTTTATATGGTTAAGTTTAAAACTCATATAGTTTAGCGTATGAATTTTTACATTTTTGTTTAAATTCATTCATTATTAAGATAAATGTATATCAACTTTTCCAAGTAAGAAATCAATAATATAAAGGTGAGTTGCACCGTTTGTTGATGAATCAAATTGGTCTAATGATAATACATAACGTGGCGATCCGTCAGTTATGGTATCAAATGCTCCATATTCTCTATCTTTAACTTCTTGACTATTAATAACATATGCGACTTGTATAAAACATTTTTTGCCATTTTTCATTGCAACAAAATCAATCTCAGAATTATCTCTTAATTTCCCATAATAAACTTCGTATCCTCTTGTCAACAACTCGTTATAAATAACTGCTTCAAGTGCAAATGTATCATCATAATCGTAAGCATTTCCAAGAGCCATTCTAATTCCAACATCGATAGGATAAAACTTACGTGTTCCGTTAAGTCGTTCTTTACCTTTAAGGTATGCCGGTTTACATTCAGTGATTAAATAACACTCTTTTAAATATTCCGCATATTTATTAATTAAATTTGAAAAAGAACGTTGTTCTTCCTTTTTTAAATTTTCTTTCAATTTTTTTGCAGCAGATAATGCCGAAAACAATCTCCCTGATGTTGATGATATATACTCGGCTACAGTTTTAAATTGTACTTTATCTATCCTTTTATGACTTCCATAAACATCTTTTTTTATAATTGATGAATGAAGTCCAATAAGATATTTTCTAATTTCTATTTCATTAGCTTCTTCAAATCTTTGAGGCATTCCACCAAAACGAAGATAATCGCGAAAATCATCTGGTGTTAATTTAATACCATTAATTCTTTTGTATTCTAAATATTCATTGTAAGTAAAAGGATAAACTTCAAATTCTTTAGCACGTCCAGTCAATCTGTCTTGCAGTTTACCTGCTAAAAGTTTCGAATTGCTACCTGTAACAAATAAAGAACAATTTAAACTGTTTCTAATTGCTGCGATTCCTATTTCAAATTTCGGAATATTTTGTATCTCGTCAATAAAAATATAGTATTTATTCTCATCTTTTATTAATGAAACCACCGCATTTTCTAATTTTTCTACTGATTTGATATTTCTGCATTGAATGCTTTCAAGATCTAAATAAATGATGTGATTTTTATCAACACCACCATTTTCAATTTCTTTCATTATTTGCTTTAAAATCTCAGATTTACCACAGCGGCGTATCCCAGTAATAACTTTGATTAAAGGTGAATCATAATAAGGTCTAATTCTAGACAAATAATTTTCTCTTTTTATTGTTTCCATGCTTTTAGCATATCAAATTACCGTATGAATTTAAACAAAAATGTAAAAATTCACTTCATAAATTTTAAAACAATATAATAAATTGTGTTCTTTGCATAGCAAGAAACTCGGTTTGATTCTGGCGAGATTACTATTCTTTGTTTAAAATGATCAAAATACAGTTATAAAACAATTTGCTATTGTGTTCACTACTTTCCAAAAAATTCAATGTATTAAAAGAAAAAAACCCCAACACGATTGTGTCAGGGATCAAGTACCAAAGTGGTGGCCCAAGGCGGGATCGGACCGCCGACACCGGCATTTTCAGTGCCGTGCTCTGCCAACTGAGCTATCGGGCCATGACTTTTTGGCGCTTTGATATTATATCAAGGGAGCAATTGAAGTGCAAGAGAAAAAATGATGACATTTTACAAAAGATTATCTTAGGAAACTCGATTTATTAACAATGGACTTTTTTTGCTATCTATTAATTTGTTTTCTTCTTATACTGAAGCAAAGGAAAACACTATGTCGAACTCTATTATTTACTTAGATTCTCTGAATACTTATTTCACCTATTTAGAAGAAGGAAGAGATATGTCCTTGTATCAATTATCCCCTCAATACACTCTGTGGATGAAGATGGATTTGCGATATCGCTGGAGAAACGAAGAAGATCCCATTCAACAGATGAATTATTTTCTCGCCTATTTAAACTGTGTCATACAGGATAAAGGTAAGAAGATATTTCAAAGTGATTTCAAAGAGCTCACCTCTCTTTGTATCCAAGGAGAACAGAGAGCGAAAGCTTTGTTTGTACGAATCCAGAAAGCAAAGATTCAAGTTGTTGAAGACGAATGAAGAATTCATGGTAAAATATTGGCTATGCCAATACAATTGCATCTCTCGGTTCACGATATCGTGGATGTCTTGATGAGAAGAGGTCATCTCGATACTCGTATCTTCAATCAAGCCACCATGTTAGAAGGAACTAGACTTCACTCTCTTTATCAAGGACAACAGGGGGAAAACTATATCTCTGAATATCCTCTCGATTATGTTTTCTATAATGGAAACTATGTGTTTCATGTCGCCGGAAAAGCCGATGGAGTCATCATTGATTCCGAGGGCAATATCACGGTAGAAGAAATTAAAACTACGGTGGCGGAATTAGATGAATTCATTCAATCCCACGGACAGTGGCATCTCTCTCAAGCGATGTTCTACGCCTTCATCTTGATGAAACAAAAGAATGTGAAGTCTTGTAATATCGCCATGATTTACATTCGACAACAGAATAGCAAAGAGATGAAGAGAATCGAGAAGACGTATTCTCTTTCCGAAGTAGAACAATTTGTCGATGATCTCATTCTTCGTTATGGAATCTATCAAAAGAAGATTCAAAGATTTAAAGAAGAAAGAGATGAGACGGTCGCTCAACTCTCTTTCCCTTATTCCTCTTTCCGTAAAGGACAAGAAGAATTGATGTCTTTTGTGGAAAGTGCGGTAAAAGAAGAAAAGAATGTCTTTGTTGAAGCTCCTACCGGTATCGGTAAAACTCTTTCTGTGTTATATCCAACAGTCAAACGCTTTGGTGAACACGATTGTGATCAAATCTATTATTTGACCAGCAAAAACTCCATCAAGAAAGTGGCGATGAATGCCCTGAGCATGTTTGCTCTTTCTGGTGCCAAAAATAAATCGATTGAGTTCACCGCCAAAGAGAACTGTTGTTTCAATGATAAAAAAGGTCACTGCAATCCCGATGAATGTCCTTTTGCAAGAAATTATTATGACAAATTATTTGATGCTATCTTTGATGCATTAGAAGTCGCAGATTGCTTCACGAGAGAAGAGATTGAACGTTTCTGTTTTGAAAGAGGTATGTGCCCTTTCCAATTCCAATTGGATTTATCTCATTATTGTGATGTCATCGTTTGTGATTATTCTTATGTCTTTGATTATCATGATAGACTCGGCTTGAATGAAGGTGCATTTGTCGGGAAAAAATGTCATCTCTTAGTGGATGAATGCCATAACCTTCCCGATAGAGTCAGGGATATGTATTCCATCGAGATTGAGCTGAAATCTTTTAAAGAAGCTCTCACGTTATGCTCGCATAAAGAGTTCACTTCGCTAAAGAAAGATATCAAAGATTGTTTGAAATTATTAGAAAAGATTGAAGTGGATTATGAGGATGAGAACGTCATCAAGAATCATCTCTATCTCCTCGATTCTTTCTCAGAAAAGATTTTAAATGATATTTATGATGTCATCTTAGATATCAAAGCCATATTGAAGAAGCATGTCTTCTTAGTCACGGATCCTTTATTAGAGTTCTATTACAACCTCAATTCTTTCTATTACCTTGCAAATCAATTCAATTCTTCTAACCAATCTTTCTTAGCTTATGTGAGATTGTTTGATAATAACATCACTTCTATCCGCATCGCCAACTTAGATTCAAGAGAATTGATCAAAGCAGGAGCTTCTTTCTTTGCTTCCTCTGTCTACTTTTCTGCTACCCTCTCTCCTAAGGAATATTATATCGACCTTTTAGGAGGAGATATTCAAGATTTAAATAATAGATTGATTCTTCCTTCTCCCTTCTCTTTTGAAAATCGAAGAGTCTATATTGATAAAAGATATTCTCTAAAGTATAGAGATAGAGGAGAAAGTATCTCTCAGATCTTTGAACTCATCTTAAATGCGATATCTCAAAAGAAAGGAAACTATTTCATCTTTGCTCCTTCTTTTGAATATCTCTCTCTTCTTCAATCTTGTTTTGAACAAGTAGAACATGCCGATTTTGATTTATTTGTGCAGGGAAGAAGCATGAATGAAAGACAAAGAGAAGAATTCTTAGAAGAGTTTACCGTAGAAAAAGAGAAAACCACGATCGGTTTACTTGT
Source organism: Bacilli bacterium (assembly GCA_017470005.1). Taxonomy (GTDB): domain Bacteria; phylum Bacillota_I; class Bacilli_A; order RFN20; family CAG-288; genus Enterosoma. The sequence continues at coordinate 5,402 of JAFUFH010000041.1, forward strand.
CCTTGGTGGTGTCTTCTCGGAAGGCATCGATTTGATTGGAGATAGACTCATTGGAGCTATCGTTTTATCGATAGGAATTCCACAAATTCAATTTGAAAGAGACCGATTGAAAGATTATTATGATAAACTAGATGAGGAAAAGAAAAAGGGCTTTGCTTACGCATATGCCTATCCCGGAATCAATCGCGTGTTACAAGCCGCGGGAAGAGTCATTAGAAGTGAGGAAGATAAAGGTTTTCTTCTCTTTATCGATTCCAGATTCAAGGGACCTTTCTATCGCAAACTGTTCTTAGAACTCTACCCCGATAGCAAGGACGTTTTCTCTAATTCTCAAGTGAAAAACCAGTTAAAACTGTTTTGGAAGGATAACCAAGAGTGAAATTTGATCAAGACCACATTCGCAACTTCTGTGTTGTTGCCCACATCGACCACGGTAAATCCACCTTGTGCGACCGTATTTTAGAAAAGACAGGTGCCGTTGAAGTCAGAGAACTTCAACCCCAGCTTTTAGATGATATGTCCATTGAAAGAGAGAGAGGTATCACCATCAAGCTCAATGCTGTCAATGTCACCTATAAGGCAAAAAATGGAGAATTATATCTTTTCAATTTGATTGATACTCCAGGCCATGTTGACTTCACTTACGAAGTCTCTCGTTCTCTTTCTGCCTGTGAAGGTGCCATCCTTGTTGTCGATGCCACCCAAGGAGTTCAAGCCCAAACCTTAGCCAACGGATATTTAGCTATCGATAATGGATTGAAGATCCTTCCTGTTGTCAACAAAGTCGACCTTCCTTCCTCCAACGTGGAAAGATGCCAATTAGAATTAATTGATACCTTAAATATCGACCCCGAACAAGTCATACCAGTCTCTGCAAAGACTGGTGTGGGTGTGGAAGGATTATTAGAGCATATCGTCAAAGATTTACCCGCTCCGAAAGGGGATGAAAACAAACCTTTAAAGGCTCTCATCTTTGATTCTAAATATGATTCCTATCGTGGTGTCATCATCCAAGTGCGCCTGTTTGATGGTAGTGTGAAAATCGGAGATACCATCCGTTTGATGCACAATAATACTACCTATCAAGTTACCGAACTTGGTATTAGAACACCAAAAGATCAAAAGGTTGATTCTTTAAAAGCAGGAGAAGTTGGTTATTTAGCTGCCTCCATTAAAGACATTCACGATGTCCAAGTGGGTGATACCATCACTTTAGCAAATAATCCAACCCTTGAACCTATGGCTGGTTTTAGAAAGACACAACCGATGGTCTTTGCTGGTCTTTATCCTTCGGATAACAAAGATTTTGAAAACTTGAAAGCTGCTTTAGAGAAGCTTTCGTTAAATGATTCTTCTTTGGTATTTGAACCAGAGACCTCTGTCGCTTTAGGTAGTGGATTCCGTTGCGGTTTCTTAGGACTACTTCACATGGAAGTCATCCAAGAGAGATTAGAGGAAGAATTTGATTTAGATATCATGGCAACAGCTCCTTCTGTTGTCTATGAAGTCGATTTCACCGATGGACACACCGAGATGATTCAAAACCCTGCCGATTTCCCAAAAGATCACTCAAAGATTAAGAAAACAGCAGAACCTTTTGCGGAAGCTAGCATCATGACTCCGAAAGAATTCGTCGGAAATATCATGACTCTTTGCCAGAATAGAAGGGGTGTGTATCTCAGTATGTCCTATGTGGATGAGACCCGTGTCACTTTAAAATACAAGATGCCACTTTCAGAGATCGTCTTTGATTTCTTTGATCGACTCAAATCTGTTTCTCAGGGTTATGGTTCTTTAGACTATGAATTGATCGGATATGAGGCTTCCGAAGTCGAAAGAATGGATATCTTACTCAATGGCGAGTGTGTGGATGCTCTCACTACCGTTGTCTTTAAAGGTTCTGCTTACACTAGAGGTAGAGCCGTTGTCGATAAGTTAAAAGATGTCATTCCTAAGCAACAATTTGAAATCCCTGTTCAAGCCGTTTTAGGGGGTAAAATCATCGCGAGAAGTGATATCAAATCCGTGAGAAAAGACGTTTTAGCCAAATGTTATGGTGGCGATATTTCTCGTAAGAAGAAATTGTTAGAAAAGCAGAAACGCGGTAAGAAGAGAATGAAGGAATTTGGTCGTGTCCAGGTTCCTCAGGAAGCCTTCATCGCCATGCTCACGGTAGATGACGTACAAAAATAATCACGTTTGCGAAAAAACTTTACTCATTTTTAGTAGATAAGTAGTATATTATTACTTGAAATATGGCAATACCGAATATCAAAGATGGCAAACGTTTTTCCGAGGATGTCTATGCTTCCAAGGAAGAAGTGAAAGCAATCTATAACACTTCTGACATCGAATCCGTATGGGATAACATTCTCAGTTATCGTTACTTTTATGATGCAGAAACCGATATTCAGGATACTTCTAACTCTCATTACAAGATTTGCTTGACTAGAAAGCTTTTAGGACAAGCCTATTCTTTGCAGTTGAAGCTGAGCAAAGATCTTGTCGATTTTATTTCTCTTCCTTCTCTTTTACAAGGTCAATTCTTGTTGGAAAGACAGGTGACTTCTTTAACTCATACCGCGAAAGCAAACTCCATTTCCATCTCTTCTAACACCATCAGGAGAATGGCGAATAATGAGATTGAATCTATCCCTGGTGATTTATTCATTTTGAAAGCTTTTAACACCGCTTTTAAAAAGGCATCTCAATTAGAGAAAATCGAATTGGAAGATATTGAAACTCTCAATAAACTTCTCTCTGGCATGAGTGAAGAGGATAGAGTGAAATATCGTAATGAAACCAATATTGATATCATCAATCCTCTGCTTGAACCTAACAGCGAAGATATTCCTTCCCATTTAGAACACTTGCTCACATTTTTAAAAGATAATGATATCCCTCTTCTTTTGCGTGCTCTCACGATCATTTATGTCTTTGATTATTTAAGACCATTTGAATATTGTAATGAAGCTACAGGTGCACTTTTAAGCAAAGCGTTCTTAAAAGTGAATGGATTAGGTTTAGTAGGATTTACTTTAGATTTTGAATCTATCGCTTATTCTCAGGGTCAGTCTTTCTTTGCAAGATTAAAGAATGTCGAATCTTCTCTCGATCTCACTTATTTCTTACAACCTACGCTTGCTTTCTTATCCATGGATGAGAATAATGCTGCTTCTTTATTGAAAGAATATTCGATCCAAGCATTACAGAATAAACAGACTAGTGTGAACCCAACAGGAGAAGAGACTTTAGCTCCGAATGAATTTAAAGTGGAAGCTGACCCTGTCTCTTATGCCCTTCCTTCTTTCCCGATGTCTTCGAATATGAATGAAATTGAAGCTACCGCAAGAAAATTGAAAGAAGTTTATCCGCAGTTAAAAAAGAAGCAAGCTCATTTCTATGCAGGACACTGCACTGTGGGTTTATATTACACGATTGAACAATTCAAGAAAGAAGAGAACACGGTTTATGAAACCGCACGCACTTCTATGGAAGATTTAGCCAACCGTGGTTTTTATCGCAAAGAACAGATTGGAAAGAAATTTGTTTACACTCCTGTTCCTAACGAACACAATTCTTAATCATGATTGAAGCTTTATATATTCATATCCCTTTTTGTCGTCATATCTGTGCCTATTGTGACTTTGCTAAAGTCATGACAGGCAGTTTTTCTCATGAGAAATATCTAAATGTTTTACTCTCTGAAATTGAAGATTTAAAGATTCCTGATGATTCTTTAAAGACCATCTATATCGGGGGAGGAACTCCTTCCGAATTATCTTATGAAGAATTAGATATGTTACTTTCTTATCTTCACTCTCATTTTCCTTCTGTAGAAGAATTCACGATGGAGTGTAATCCAGAATCTTTGAATGAAGAGAAAGTCTCTTTGATGAAAGAAACAGGAATCAATCGAGTCTCTTTAGGAGTTCAGACCAGAGATGAATCAATCTTAAGGATTTTGAATCGTTCTCATAACAATTTCGATGTGGATAGAGCTCTTTCTCTTTTGAAAGAAAAAGGAATCGATAATATCAATTTAGACTTTATCTATGGTCTTCCTTCTTCTTCGAGTAAGACGTTAGAAGAAGATTTAGAATATGTGAAAAACAGTGGATGCAAACATGTTTCTTTCTATTCTCTTCAAATTGAAGAAGGGACTCTTTTATACAATCAAAACTATCAAGGATTGAGCGAGGATGAATATCGAGAGCAATACGATTTCATCAAAGAACGTTTAAAAGAGATGGGATATCTTCGCTATGAAGTATCGAATTTCTCTCTCCCTGGATATGAATCCAAACACAATCTGACTTATTGGCATGATTTACAATATTATGCAGCAGGGCTTGGAGCAGCAAGTTATATTGGGAAAGAAAGAAGAATCAATACCAAATCGATGACTTCTTATTTAAAGAAAGAATTCCATCCAAAGTTAGATATTCTCACCCCTGAGGATGAAGAGATGGAATATCTCATGTTAAACCTTCGCCTTGTTTCTGGTTTCTCCTTGCAAGAGTATGAGAATAGATTTCAAAAAGACTTTTTAAGTTCCTATCAAACACAGATTAAAAAAGTGCAAGATTATGTTCAAGTAAAAAATGGGTATTTTTCCTTAAAAGAAGAATACATCTATACCATGGACTCCATTCTCTTGGATTTGATCTCCTAAAATATGACACTTTTATAAAAACGACAAATTTCATTACCGACTTATGAACAAATGATTATTTTTTTGTGCTTATCTGTTTTCCTTTGATAAAAAGTGGTTTACAATCATTGACGCAAAAGAGCCGAGCTAACAAATCGAAATAATGCAAATTGTACTTGCTATTTTATAAATAAATTGTTAAGTACAAAAGGAGGTTTTATAATGAAACAAAATTTGTTTTCAAAAGCCACAATTCAGTATTCCATCATTTTTAGGAAATGCCTATTTAAAATTACATTCGGTAATAGTTGTAACTTCGATGCACTTCTTTGTATAAACAATGATGTACCAACTTTAGAAGATGTTGCCTCACTGGTACGTTTTCATGAGAATGATGAAACATTAAGTGATGCGGTAAGATTCGTCGTATCGACAATCTATGCGCTTCACCTTTTGTCTCAGACTCACATGAAGTTGATGTGGGCTATCTTGACTCGTCCAAAATATGAGATTGTGCTTTCCAATTATTCTACCCAATCTCGTTCTCGAAAATTTAGAGAGGCAGAAGAATCATTCTTCAAATTGATCTCGAATACCGGTCTATTGAAGAAGATGGAAAGACTTGTTGTCAGCATCGATTTGAATGACACGGATTTGGATGCATTAGAACAAGTTCTTTAATTCTTGCTCAAAAAGAATGTTCGTGAGCAATAAGGTGTAGGAGGTTTTCTTATGAAGAAAAACAAACTCACCTTAAGTCAGCTTGGAGATATCCTAGCTTTACTATCTTCATCTCTTCTCTCTTTCATGCTACTAAGAAACATCTATTTTACTCTAGCAACCCTTCTTCTCTCCTCATTCATTGTCATTCCTCTTCTCTTTTCTTCCAACAAGATAAAGTATGCTTTGCAATGTAAACTTGCATCTTACACTTTCTTTTCTTCCTTTTTGAAGAACATCTCTTGTTCTGAGAATGTGAAACGGAGTTATGAGAATGCAGCAAAGTATCTTTCTGGCTACACCTCTATTGTTCCCTATGAGGATTTGCAAGATACTTCTCTTCCTCTATATCGATATCAAAATGTCTTTCAATTCATTTTAGAAAAAGCTCGTAACAATGAAGCTTTACTGCTTTTCTATTTGCCCATGATTGATGAGATCAAGACTGTGACAAGCAAATTAGAGAAAGATTTATATCGGTTAGAAAAGAAAAAGAATGAAACTATCATTTTCCTATTGGTGTTAGAGCTTTTGTTTGCTCTTGTTCTCTTCTTCCTTCCTTTGGATGGGAATATTTTCACCACCTTTTACTTCTTAGTTCCTGCCTGTGTCCTTCTCTCTCTTCCTCTATCCATCACGCATCTGATTTATCACTATCAATTGAAAGGAGAAAATGATCATGCCTAAGCAAAAAATGCCGAAGAACGTAGAAGAGAAGAATTTAGAGAAATACGCTCTTCTTGCCATGTTGGTCTCTTCTATTTCTGGTCTAGCTCTCTCCATTGTCACCAAGCAAATCATCTTCTTTCCTGCCTTTGTGTTAACTGCAATGGCAATCTATCTTTTGTATAGCAATTCTTTACTCTTTTTCTTCAAGACAAAGAAATTGAAACTGAGAAAAGAACAGCTAGAATTCTTCCAGCAATTCTTAGAATATTCTTCTCTTATGACTTCGTATCAAAAAGGCTTTCAAAAAGCGTATGAATCCATTCCTATCTCTCCGTTGAAAGATAAAATTTGCGATGAATTAGAGAAAGAGAAATTTGATTATTCCATTTTGCATTTAGACAATTCAAGAGCGGAGAACGAATTCTTAGATAGAGTCTCTTTTTTGATGCTACAAGAAGAGGAAGCTTTCTCTTATTCCGATCATCAATATTTGATTTCTCTGTTCCAAGAATATGAAAATGCAAGCACAGTCAAAAGTAGTGTTTCTTTCCTTCTCTCCTTCTTTCCCATGATTTGTTTTCTTGGAATTCTCCTGTTTTTCAACATGAAGTGAGAGTTTTTCATACATTTTATCGACTTTAAAAAAGTAATGTGATAAGCTTTATAAGCTTAACCATCTTAAAGTGGAGGTAAAATCTATGAATTTAATGGATGATTTAGAACGTAGAGGTTTGTTAGATAATTTCTCTGATAAAGAAAAAGTCCACGAACTTTTTAATAGCAAACAGACGGTCTATTGCGGTTTTGATCCTTCTGCAAAATCTTTGCAATTAGGTAACTTCATCATGATCACCATCCTTCAGCGTTTGCAGAAGGCTGGACACAGAGTCATCGCGATGCTTGGTGGTGCCACTGGTATGATCGGAGACCCTTCTGGAAAGAAGGCGGAAAGACAATTCTTAACCCCGGATAAGGTCATGGAAAACGCTCAAGCGATTCACAATCAATTAGCCAAGTACATCGACACTTCTGACCCGGAAAAAGGTATCATTGTCAACAACTATGAATGGTGGTCTCAAACCAATATTCTCACTTTCTTACGTGACTATGGTAAGAACTTCCAAATCGGATACATGCTTGCCAAAGATATCGTCAAATCTCGTTTAGAAGCCGGTATCTCTTACGCAGAATTCTCTTACATGATCCTTCAAGCGGGTGACTTTGATCGTCTCTATAAAGATTATCACTGCACCATGCAATTCGGTGGCGGTGACCAATGGGGTAACTTGACCACTTCCTTAGATTTCGTCAAGAAAAAAGAAGGTAACGATTGCGGTGCCGAAGTCTTCTCTTTCAAACTCATCACTGACTCCCAAGGCAAGAAATTTGGTAAGAGTGAATCTGGTGCTCTCTATCTTGATCCTGAGATGACCACTCCTTATCACATCTATCAATACTTCATGAATGTCTCTGATGCCGATGTCTTAAAGTATCTCTACATCTTTGATGATAGAAGCGTGGAAGAAATCGATGAGATCTACAAGAACCACATCGAACATCCCGAACTTAGAAACGGTCAAAAAGAATTGGCTAGAGTCATCGTCACAAGACTCCACGGCGAAGAAGCAGCGCAAAGATGTGCCAAGATGTCTGTCGCCTTATTCACCGATTCCTTCCAAGACCTCTCCGAAAAAGAATTGGTTCAACTCACTGACGGTCTTGTTCTTGTCCAAGGGGAAGGCGAAGTCAATATCCTTGACGCGCTCATCAACTTAAAGCTCGCCTCTTCTAAGAGAGAAGCTAGAGAATTTGTCAATAATGGTGCTGTTAAAGTCAACGGAGAAAAAGTGACTGACTTAAATAAAAACATCTCCAAAGGAGATGCTCTTGATGGCGGTTATATCTTTGTCAAACGCGGCAAGAGAAACTACGCTGTCTTAAAGTTCTAATCTTCTAAGAAAGAGAGAATCTCCTCTTTCACACAATCCTGAACTTTCATCAGATCTGCTCTATCGAAGGAAGAAAGAAACTCTTTCTCCGCTAGAGCTTTTTCTTTGCCTTCTAATTTTTCAATTTCATGATATGCTTTGTTCAGTCTACGATATTCTTTTGTGCTTTCTTCCTCAATCAGAGAGTCATGAAATCCTTTCTCACTGACATAGACAAAAGCATTCTTTTGCGGATGCTTTAAATAATATTTAGATAAAGAAGTCGAATATTCTACCATCGGATCATTTTTCGCATGAAGGAATAACGTCTTTGTCTTCTTATTCTTCTTCAATCCAAAAGTAGATTTGATATTATTTCTTGCACCTAACAAAATGGGATAAATGATTCGAATCGCGGGATAGAAAAAGATAGCCAATGCTTTATTCTTTAAATAGATGCTGCGGAGAGTAGGAGCGGTGACATTAGTAGGTGCACTTCTACAAATCGCTTTCTCAATCTCAGGATGATAAGCAAGAGCTCCACCGATAGAGAAGGCACCCCAGGAATGACCATATAGAGAAATCTTTAATCCATGATTTATATTTCGATATTCAACATCCTTGATGACTCCATCGAGAGTATACATTCCTTGGCATAAGGAAATGATTCCTTTTCCATCAGAGAGTCCACATCCATAATGATCAAAGGCTAAGACTTGATATCCAGCTTTACACAATATATCAATGTCGATTAAATATCTAATATGCGTACGATATAAGCCATGAGCAAGAATGATAAAGCCTTTAAAAGAAGAAATAGAGACATCGGAATAGATGTAGCCTCGAATATATTCGTTTTGATACAATTCCACGGAATAATCTTCTCTTCTTAAGGATGGAAAATCATCCATTTTAGGATGGCAAGGATTCTCTTGTGTAGGGATTCTTTTCCCATAAAAAGATTTATCCATCCTAGAGAGAAGGGTAATTGCTGTAGCAAGATAAACAAATAGAATCACGATGATGACAATCGCTAAAATAGCCCACCATTTCATACAAAAAGAATTATACTTCATGTCCCATAAAAAGAAAAGAAATTACATTTTTAGCACTCCGCACTTGAAAGTGCTAATTTTTGCATTATAATATAATTGCATCCTAAAAAGGAGGTAACAATTATGGCAAACGAACAAAAATATACTACCCGTACCATTCAGGCGATCAATACGGGTATGGACATCTCAAAAGATAAGAAATTATCCACATTTGATATCCCTGCACTCTTGAGAGCTCTCTATGATCAAGAGGATTCTTTCTATCAAAATATCTTAAAGAAATTGGATATTGATTTGAAGGCAGTTTCTCAAGGGATTGATGAGTATTTAAACAATTCAGTAAAAACCACTTCCAATGTGGAACCTGAAAGTTCTGCGGATTTAAAGAACTTGCTTTACTCTGCTTCCAAATATCAAAAGGCCATGGGAGATGACTATATGTCTGTCGAGCATCTCTTGCTCGCCCAATTCGATACCAGACATTCTTTGATTCACAAATTATCTCAATTAGAAAACTACAACAAGAAATCTTTTGAAAAAGCGATCAAAGGAATCCGTGGAAACAATCATGTCACTTCCGATAATCCAGAAGCTCAATATGAAGCGTTAAAGAAATATGGAAGAGATTTGGTTAACGATGTTGCCGCGGGTAAAGTGGATCCTGTCATCGGTAGAGATATGGAAATCAGAAGAGTCATGGAGATTCTTTCTCGAAAGAGCAAGAATAACCCTGTCTTAATCGGTGAACCTGGTGTGGGTAAAACCGCGGTTGTAGAAGGTTTGGCTTGGCGTATTTTTAAAGGTGATGTTCCGGAAACGCTTAAAGATAAGACCATCTGGGAATTAGAGATCGGCTCTCTTATCGCTGGTGCAAAATATCGTGGCGAATTTGAAGAGAGATTAAAAGCCGTCATGAAAGAAGTTTCTAATAGCGATGGTAAGATCATCTTATTCATCGATGAAATTCACACGCTCATCGGTGCGGGTGCTGGAGGAGATTCTTCTCTGGATGCAGCCAACATCTTAAAGCCGATGCTCGCTAGAGGTGAATTACACTGTATCGGTGCTACTACCTTAAACGAATACCGTAAATATATCGAAAAAGATCCTGCCTTTGAAAGAAGAATGCAGAAAGTCACTGTCGATGAACCAACGGTAGAAGATACTATCGCCATTCTTAGAGGTATCAAGGACCGTTATGAACAACATCACGGTGTGGAAATCAGCGATGATGCTATCATTGCTGCAGTCACTCTTTCTAAGAGATATATCTCCGACCGTTTCTTACCAGATAAAGCCATCGACTTGATCGATGAAGCTTGTGCAAAGGTAAGAATGCAGATTGACACTATGCCGGAAGAATTAGATGAAGTCAATCGTAAGTTGATGCAACTCCAAATCGGAAAAGTCTCTATGAAGAATGATGATAGCGAAAACGCTCAGAAGAGACTGGAAGAAATCAATGCGGAAATCGCGGAATTACAAGCCAAGAGAGATGAGTTAACGGTTAAATGGAAAGCAGAAAAATCCGTCGCCGAAAAATCTAAAGATATCAAAAAGCAACTTGATACGGCAAAATTGAATTTAGAGAAGGCGATGCAAGACGCCGATTATCTCACCGCTGCTAGACTTCAAAACCAAGATATCCCTTCTTTACAAGCCAAATTGAAAGAAGCCAATGAATTGAGTAAGAACTCTACCATGCTCTCCGATTATGTTTCTGATGAAGCTGTCGCAGAAATTGTCTCTTCTTGGACAATGATTCCTGTTTCTAAGCTGACCAAGAGTGAATCTCAAAAGATGCTCTCTTTAAAGAAAGAATTAGCTAAGAGAGTCATCGGTCAAGACCACGCCTTACAACAGATCTCTGATGCCATTTTAAGAAGCAGAGCAGGCCTCAGTGATAGCAACCGTCCTATCGGTTCCTTCTTGTTCTTAGGCCCTACTGGTGTTGGTAAGACAGAAGTTGCGAAAGCCTTAGCGGAACAGTTATTCGATAGTGAAAGACAAATCGTGAGAATCGATATGTCGGAATACATGGAAAAATATTCTGTTTCTAGATTGGTTGGCGCAGCTCCTGGATATGTCGGTTATGAAGAAGGTGGACAACTCACAGAAGCCGTTAGAAGAAAGCCTTATTCTATCGTCTTGTTTGATGAAATCGAAAAAGCGCATCCGGATGTCTTCAACATTCTCTTACAAGTATTAGATGATGGCCGTTTAACCGATGGACAAGGAAGGACCGTAGATTTCAGCAACACCATCATCATTATGACTTCTAACTTAGGTAGTGAATTCTTGCTCCAAGGAAATAATGCGGAGAACCAAGAAAAAGTACAACAGCTTCTCAAACATACCTTCCGTCCGGAATTCTTAAACAGAATTGATGAAATCGTCATGTTCAACTCTTTAGGTGAAGAAGTGGTCGATCAAATTGTCGAGAAGTTCTTGCGTCAATTGAAAGAGAAATTGACCGAGAAAGAAATCGAATTTAGCTATGATGAGAAAGCCATTCACTTCATCCATCAACACGCCTATGACCCTCTCTATGGCGCTAGACCGATTCGTCGTTATGTTCAATCCGAAGTGGAAACTCCTCTTGCCATCCACATCATCTCCAATGAAATCGACAAGAAAGTTGTGTTGACTAGCGATGAGAATTCCTTATACTTCTTAGACGATAAAAATCATCGATTAGATTAAAATATGGAGTGCAATTTGCACTCCATTTTCTTATGTTTTACTAAATTGTTTTAATATGTTATAATACATTTAGTCTTTAGAGGAAAGAAAGGAGGTGCGATATGTGTTTCTTTCGTAAAAAAGAAAAAAAGAATCTATTATCTCAACATCTTCCTTGGTTGAATAATCTCAATGTCAAAGACATTGAGGCCATCTATTATGAATGCAATAATTCCTCTTTATCCGCTTCTCTTTATGATTTGGAAACCGTCTTCCAAGTTCTTCCTGTCAACTCCCCATCCTTCATGGAAAAATTAAAGAAAACAGAACTCACTCTTTCTAACACTCCTCGCGATCCAGAAGGTTACACAGAAACATTTGATTTTGTCCTAAAAGATAAAACCATTTATTCTCTTTCAGTTTACAATTCTACTTTTAGAGATAATTCTACCGATTTCAAACTTCAGCTTCCTAGCGTTCCTACTATCGTCTACGGAAACAAATTCCAGTCTCAAGTCTGTTATATGGCAAGACTAAAAAAGCATGATGAAATCATTCCGATTGAAACTCTCTCTGTAGGCAGTTTCTTAGACTCTATCATCTTCAAACAAAATTCGGATGTAAAAGAAGATGAACTGAGTTCTTACACTTTAGACTTTGAATCCTTAGGAAAGATTCATATCATCAGTCAAAACTCCTTCCACGATAACCTTCGAACTTACACCATCATCAATGGAAAAAGCTTCCAAGAATTGATAAACTCTAAACAAAAGATATGACTTTGCTAGGCTAGCAAAGTCATTTTTGTTTTTTGTGATAAGGACAGTCTTTCACAAAAGGACAAATATCACATTTTGGCCTTTGAGCAAGACAGATATTTCTTCCTAAAAGAATGAAGGCTCGATGCAGTTGAATACATAGCCCATTGTTTTGATAAAGCTTTTCTAATTGTAATTCTGTCGCGTTAGCATCATAACGGTCAGAGACTAATCCTAAACGATGAGAGACACGGTACACGTGAGTGTCTACAGGAATATAAGGATAATCATATAATTCTGCTAAAACCACACCGCTAGTTTTAAATCCACAACCAGGAAGAGTCATCAACTCTTCTCTTTTCTTTGGGAGTTTTCCACCATATTTTTCTAAGAGAATCTTTGCGCTCTTAATCAGATATTCGCACTTGCTTTTTCCTAACCCAACTTTTTTGATACAGAACAAAATTTCATTTTTATTTTCTTTTGTATAATCTTCTAACTTTGGAAACTTTTTAAATAAAATATCCGTTGCTTCATTGACACTTTTATCGGTGGCTTGTGCGGAAAGAATGGTCGCAAAAAGAAGTTGCCAATCGGTGTTAAAATTTAAGAACGTATGAGTATCCGGATAAAGGGAGAGAAGAACTTCTCTCACATGAAAGGCAAATTCTTTTTTATTTGTCGCCATGATAGCTCCAATCGGTATTGGAAAAGATATCTTGGAGTTGTGCTTTTCTCTTGCTATCTTCATCTACCATAGATGCGCCGATATTGACTCTCGATTCACTTCTTTCCATCTCAAGGATGAGGCGGTCGGCTTGTTTGAAATTGATACCAGAAGAAGTGATGGCTTTTGAACAAGCTTCTTTGATCATCTTCTCATCGGCACCAGAGCGAAGCCAATGGGTGATTTGATCTCTTTCTAAGGGAGTCAAAGTGCGATTAGCGATTGTTTCTAATTCTTCATATAAAGATTCATTATGAGAAGCGCTTTGATTCTTCTTCAAAGCGATATCTTTAAGAGCATCTTCCACCAATCTCTTCTTAAAATCATCTAAAGAGAAAGAGAATCCACCGTTCTCGGTAGAGATAACTAGGATTTCTTTAGAGATGAGATTGCTTAAAGCGACATCGATTTTATCGATGTTTTTCATATAAGGAGATAAGGTCTCTTTGGTGATGAGAGCATCTTTATCAACATTTAAAACCGCATCAGAAACAAAGATGACCATGCATTCGGTTTCATCTAAATCATAGTTGCGATATCTTTTAATTAAGAGTGACTTCCAGTCAAAATCAAATTGATTGAGTTCCATAGGGCAATTCTCCTCACAACATTATATATCAAGAGAGGAAAGAATAGACAGCTGTTCTCTCATTTTTAAAACACTATCCTCATCCATCTTTCTCAGTTCGGCTTTGATCTTTTCTACCTTGATTTTCAACAGCTCGTTTTGACACTCTTGAATATAGGAAAGTGTCTTTTCTTCGATATCAAATCCAAGCTCGTTTTTAAAGCGATAAGCGCGCAAAATTCTTAAAGGATCTTCGATAAATCTCTCTTTAGAACCGATGATGCGAATCTTTTTATCTTGAATATCTTTTATTCCTAATCCCGTAGGATCTAAGATTTCATTCTGATGATTTAAATAAAGGCAATTCATCGTGAAATCTCTTCTTTGATACTCTTCTTGAATAGAAGAGACAAAGAGAAGTTTATCGGGATGTCTGGAATCGGAATAATGCAAATCTTTTCTCATGCAGGCAAGAGTGACATGAACTTGATTCACTTTGAAAGAGAAAGTACCAAAAGGTGTTACATAAGTTCCTTCGGGAATAATAGGAGAAACTTCATCTGGAGGTAGAGCACACGCAAAATCCATATCCGTGGTCTTTCTCTTTAAAAGACGATCCCGGACGAATCCGCCGACCAAAAAGATGTTATCCTTTCCAAGTTTCTCTTTGCAAGTATCAAAGATATCTTGGAAGAGTGGTTCTAGAAAAAGTTTCATGTTTGAAAATGCCCTCTTTCGAGGGCATAAGGTTTCGATTTATCTGTTGACCAAGTCTTTGAGAGTCTTGGAGGGTTTGAATTTGACAGCTTTAGAAGCAGGAATGTCGATTTTTTCATCGGGGTTAGAAGGATTGACACCAGTTCTAGCTTCTCTGTCAACGAGAACGAACTGACCAAAGCCAGCGATCTTAACGGTTCCAAATTCAGGATCAACCAATCCCTGAGCGATGGAAGCAAAGACCAATTCGACTGCTTTCAAGGCTTCACCTTTGAGCATTCTGCCTTCTTTGACCAACTGTTCAGCTAAATCTTCCTTAGTAATAATTTTCTTCTCTGCCATTAAAATACTTTCCTTTCTTGTTTTCATTAAAACATACTTTTTTTAAAATATCAATTTTTTTCGTTAAATTCGTGATTTTTTTTCACATGCAACAACCATTGTATATAGAAAATGTTACTAATTCAGCAAAATAGAGACAAAAATTGACACTGAAAGGAAAAAAGCCCGTGTTTATAAGACTTTTCCAAGAAATTGTCTATCTATTTTAAAATGTCGTCTCTCTTGCTTCTGACAAGGAGTTTGATCGGACAATTGGTGAAACCAAATTGCTTTCTGATACAGTTTTCTAGATATCTCTGATAAGAGAAGTGGAAATAATTCGGATTGTTGACAAAGAGAATGAAAGTGGGAGGGACGGCTTTTGTCTGAGTGCAGTAATTGATCTTCAATCTACCACCATTGAAATCGGGAGCTTCATTATCCATCTGGGCTTTCATGATCACAGAATTGAGCATGGAAGAAGGAACCGTTCTATGGATGGTTTCATTGACTTCATCTAACGCAGCGAAGATCTTTTGAATATTTTGACCCGTGAGAGCAGAGACAAAGACGATAGGAGCATAATCTAAGAATTTGAAATAGGCTTTCAATTCTTGAGAGAACTTTCTCTGGTCATCTTCATTGTGCGTGTGTAAATCCCATTTGTTGACCACGATGATGACGGGTTTATTATTATCGATAGCATAAGAGGAGACATGCACGTCTTGAGCAACAAGTCCTTCGCTAGCATCGATCAATAAAAGGATGATATCGGCTCTTTTACAAGCGTCTTGAGAACGGATGAGAGCGAATTTATCTAAATCTTCGGCGACTTTTCCAGGGCGTTTGATACCGGCAGTATCGATCATGACATAGCGTTTTTCATCGCGAACGAATTGAATATCGACACTATCTCTAGTCGTACCAGACATCGGAGAGACAATAACTCTGTTATAACCGATGATCTTGTTGGCTAAAGAGGATTTACCAACATTTGGTCTTCCTAAGAGAGCGAAAGTGAGAGCTCCTTCATAGGGATCTTCTTCCTTTTCGGGAAGACGAGCGATGACATCATCTAAAAGGTCACCTAAACCTAAACCATGTTCCGCAGAGATGAGATAAGGATGACCAAATCCTAACTTATAGAAATCATATCCGTTAGCAAACATAGTGGAATCATCGATCTTATTGACGACTAAGAGGACTTTCTTTTTGTGAGGGCGAAGCTTCTTTGCTACGAATAAGTCATTATTCGTTAACCCCATTCTTCCATCCACGACAAAAAGAATGACATCCGCTTCTTGACATCCTAATTCTACCTGGGCTTGCACTTCCTCTTGGAAAGGAATGTTTTCTCCCGTGACACCACCGGTGTCGATGAGAGTAAATTCTTTATTCAACCAATGTCCTTGGCCATAATTGCGGTCTCTGGTGATACCGAATTGCTTCCCTGTGATCTCTTGACGAGAATCGCAGATACGATTGAATAAGGTAGATTTTCCACTGGAGGGAGAACCTACTAAAGCGACTGTACCAAATTGTTCCATGATGTTTCACCAATTCTTTCTCTAAACAAGTGGATGATGACATCGACTTCTTCTTCAATGGTCATATCGGAAGTGTCGACCTCAATGGCATCACTTGCTTTCATCAAAGGAGAATTCTCTCTGTGAGAATCGATATAATCTCTTCTCTCGATATCTTCTTTGATCTGTTCTAAACTTTCTACCGCAATTCCTTTGGCTTTATTTTCTAAATAACGTCTTTCCGCTCTAGCTTGAACGGAGGCGATTTGGAAAACTTTTAAAGTGGCATCTTTTAAGACGACGGTGCCGATATCTCTTCCATCCATGATGACATTTTCGCTCTTTGCCATCTCTTGTTGAAGAGCGACAAGTCTTTCACGAACACATTTGTGGGCACAAGCATAAGAAACTTGAGAAGAGACATCATTTTCTCTTACTCTGCTTGTGACATCTCTATCATTGAGATAGATTCTTCCTTCTCTATCTTCTCTTATATGGCATTCTTCTAAGATGCTTTCTGCTTGTTTGCTATCCTTGGTGTCTAATCCTTTTTCTAACATGAGAAGAGTGACCGCTCGATACATGGCTCCAGTATCTACATATAAAAACTTTAAACGTTTGGCAATGATTTTAGCTGCGGTGGATTTACCGCTGGCAGCAGGACCATCAATGGCAATAGAATAGGACATGTTAAGCGCCTCCTTTCATGAAAAATACAATCAAAACAGCAAGATCAGCTAGAAGAAGTACACCGAGAGGAATTAAGACGAAAAGAAACTTTGGAAACCCATTCTTTTTTCTTTCTTCTTTCTTCTTTTCACGATAGAGCTTCTTCGTGTTTTTGATTTCTTCTTCCTGGTTACGAATCTCTTCTTTCTCCATCAGTTCATCCAAAGAAGCAGAAAGAGAAGTTTCTCCTTCTTCTTGTTGGGCGTGTTGCCCAACAGGATTGCTCTCATGAAAGGAATAATCCTCCATATGGGCAATCTCTTCCCGATATTCTTGATAAAGGATGACACGAGATTTCGTTTCCATAAATAATATTATAAAAGAAAGTTTGTTTTTTTCATAGAATGGTAAAAAGAATTGTAAAACAAATCAACAAAGGATAAAATATTGTGGTCTTGCCGCTATAGCTCAGTCGGTAGAGCAACTGATTCGTAATCAGTAGGTCGTAGGTCCGATTCCTATTGGCGGCACCATCTAAGTACACAATCCTTGATGCAATTTGTGTTGAGGATTTTTTTGTATCAAAATAATTGATGAATGATACAATAAATGATACAATAAATGATACAATAAATTTGTGAGGTAAAAAATGGAAAATCGTGAATCAGAAACAGTTGAATTTAAAAAAAGTACATCAGAATTGAAACAAGGAATTATATCTCTATCCTCTATGCTCAATAAGTCAGGTAGTGGAGTTTTGTATTTTGGGGTATTGAACGATTCGACAGTAATTGGCCAACAAATAGGGAAAGACACTACACACGATATTTCTGTTGAAGTTAAATGCTACATTAAGCCTGAAGTTATTCCAATAGTCGAATTAATAAATATTGGTGATAAGCAAATTATAAAAGTATCGGTTGTTGGTGATAAGAAACCTTATTCCGCTTACGGAAGATACTACATTAGAAGCGACGACGAAGATTTATTGATGAGCAATGAAGTACTTGAGCAGTTTTTCAAAGATGACTCTATTGATTATTCAAAATGGGAAAATGCAATTACTGAATGGACAATTGAAGATATCGATGAGGAGAGATTGATTAGGTATTTTAACGAAGCGAACGACTGTGGAAGATTAAATTATGTTTATAAAGACAGCATTGATGCTTTAACGAAATTAGGTCTTTTTAAGAATAATCATCTAAATAATGCTGGTTACTACCTTTTTTCAAAAAACAAACCACTCAAATTGAAATTAGCTGTTTTTAACACTGATGAAAGATTATCTTTCTCTGATATAAAATTATTTGAAGGCAATATCTTTGATTGTATAGAAGAGGGAATCCGCTACATTTCTGAGAGAATGAAATGGAATGCTAAGATTGTCGGGAGCAAGAGAATAGAATCTCCAGAGATACCACTAGAAGCAATTAGAGAAATTGTTGTTAATAGTTTTGCTCACATGAAGGTAAATCCAGCTATTTTAAACGAAATATACTTAACTCCTACCAAAATAAAAATTAGTAATCCGGGTAATATAGCAAAAAATATTGATCCGATTGAATTCGCAGCGGGAAAACAAAGTCCGATATTAAGGAACCCACTGATTGATATGACTTTATATAAAAATAATACTATTGACTCTTTTGCTACTGGATTTGAAAGAACTTTCAAACTATGCAAGGAAGCAAGGATAAAATGGGAATATGAAAATACTAAAACATCCTTCAGTTTTACTTTTATTAGATCAAATGATACAATAAATGATACAATAAATGATACAACAAATGATACAATAAAAAATCGCCAAAGCGATATTATTAGTCTAATTAAAAAAGCTCCTTCAATAACAAGAAAAGAAATAGCACAAAGATTAAACATTTCAGAGCCAACTGTTGCTCGTGATTTAAAAATGTTGCAAGAAATTGGTTTCATCAAAAGAAATGGGCCCAACAAAACAGGCTATTGGGAGATACTGAAAGATGGCAAATAAATGGATATCTAAATTGGACACCCCCTTTTTTTGACTTTCTAAGTTTTCCTATTTTAGAAACTTTACTTATTGTAAAATAATGGAAGGTAGAAAAAGGAGTTTCCCTTATGAAAATTAAACATCTCACATTGACTCTTCTCCCTATCCTTCTCTCTTCTTGTAATCCCTCTCCAACAGGATCTAACACCCCTACTTTTAAAAGTGAGAATATCCAAGTCCATTATTCCAACAAAGCCAACGATACCACGGTAGGAATCCGTTATTATGGGGATAGTGTGATTCCATATATCTCTTTCAAAGATTATCAACAATTGCTGTATCGAGGAAGAACATTTAAAGAAGGAAGAGATAAATTAGATATCAAGCAAAACGGCGACGTTTATGAAATGACTGTTGCTGGGGATTATACAGCTACATTTGATGTGGCAAATAACAAGATGGAATCTTCTAACCTCTGGTGTTTTAAAAACACAAACTTAGCAGGATATGGAGATATCTCTTCTGTCTGTTATGATGGTTTACCTTTCACGAAGGTCTCTTCGGTCAGATTTGAAGGGGAAGTGAAGAAAACCACCATCGATTTCTCCAAATATCACATGAAAATCTATGGGGATCATCAAGCGGTTTATGTTCCTCTTCCTTTCATCACGGATTTATTCAGCAGTGAGAATATCTTACAAGGCGCTTATAACCATCAAGATTTATTTATCTTCAATATGACAGAAAATGAATCCTTAGATGATATGGGCGATGTTTATTACAATGGCATGTATTCTAAACCTCTTGTTCAGGAATACACGGACTTTGTCTATAACGAACTCTGTCTCAATTATGATCTTTTGTTAGGAAGACCTGGTAGAAGTTCGTTAGAAGTTTATTATGATTTATCCAAAGGATTAGATGAAGCCTTAAAAAGTAGACCTTTAGGTCAAACCATCATCAACTATATGAAATCCAATGATTTGACCAAGTTTTTAGTAGGAGAAACTCTCTTTGGTTATCTTCATGAAGATGGTGGACATAGTCACTTCAGTCCTTTAAATGTCTACTATACCGATCCTAAAACACAGACCGTTAAGGCCCCATCCTGGTTGAGTGATAAACTCATAAGTGATGCCAAAGCCCTACTCCAACAAATCAGCGATAAGAAATATGAAGAATTAGTTAATTATGATGTTCCTTTTAATGAAAGAAGCCGTGTATATTCTGCAAGAAGTAAAAAGCTATCCAAGTCTGATGGCGCCTTAAAGGGAACAGAGACCTATACCAAAGATGGAAACATCGCATATATTCACATCGATGGTTTCATGGGTGAGATTGCTCTTGCCAATGAATGGCAGAAATATTACAAAGGAGAGAGAAAAGATATTCCTTTTGGAGAGGGAATCGGTGGTGCTGTCGGCGCGATTCACTATGGTGTTTTACAAGCGAGTAAAGATAATGAAATTGAACATGTTGTTATCGATTTAGGCGGTAATTCCGGTGGAAGTACGGATGAGATGCTCTTCATGATTTACCTTCTCACCGGAAGCAAAGAATTCTATTCTTACAATAGCATGTCGGATAACTACAATATCGCTACTTATGATTTTGACTTAAATTTGGATAGAGTCTTCGATGAGAAAGATGAGGAGATGCTCACTCTCCTTCAAGATAAGGACATCAGTGTATTGACCACAAAGAATGGTTTCTCTTGCGGAGGTATCGCTCCTATCTATCTCCACGATGAAGACTTATTCACCATCGGTAATGATTGTGGTGGTGGTTCTTGTTCAGTCTTCATGCAATATGATGGATACGGAAATTACCTTCGTTCCTCTTCTCCTTCTATGACCGTCAACAAAGGTTTCGTCAATATTGATGAAGTGAGAGAAGGAATGTGTGATTGTGTCTTCACATTCCCAGAAGGAGAAAAAGGAAAAGATTATTCCGATTTATATGACACCGCAAAATTAAGAGATGTGATTGAAGAACATTACGGCACAAAATAGAGGTAAATGAAATGAAAGTATTAATGATCAACGGTAGTCCTAGACAACAAGGTAACTGTACGATTTTGTTAGATGAGATGAGAAAAGTTTTTGCTTCCTATGATGTGGAAGTGGATGAGATTCGTGTCGGGAACAAGGATATCTCTGGCTGTCTTGCTTGCGGATATTGTCACACCCATGGAGAATGTGTGAAAAAAGATATTGTCAATGAGAGTCAAATCAAATTCAAACAAGCGGATGGTATTGTCATTGTTTCTCCTGTATATTATGGTAGTCCTAATGGAACTTTGATTTCCTTCTTAGATAGAATTTTCTATAGTTCCAACTATTCTAAAAAATATAAAGTCGGCGCTGCTTTTGCCGTAGCAAGAAGAGGTGGCACTACTGCATCATTCGACATGCTAAATAAGTATTTCACCATCGCAGGTATGCCTGTGGCAAGCGGTGATTATTGGAACAACGGTTTCGGTAGAGAAAAGGGCGAGATTCGCCAAGATTTAGAAGGCTTAAGAAATGCAAGAATCGTGGCTCAACGCATGGTCTTCTTGATGAGAGCCATCAAGGATGCCAAAGAAAATTATCCTGAATTGTTGAAAGAGGAAGAGAGAATCTCGACGCATTTTATTCGATAACTGTTCCTTATATATCATTTTTAACTATAATATCGCTAGAAAGTATTTTTATGGATGAAGTTTTAAAGATATTATCTATCATCATGGTCTTTGTTGGCGTCGCAATCATGACGGTCAACATTGTTTTGTATTTCTTATTCATGCGAAGAATTCGAAATATCAAAAGCATCAAAAACAAAGGGATATTGTTATATTTTCCCTTCCTTTTGCTAATTTTCTTCCTGATCGGTTATATTCTCGTCGGGGCATTAGGAAATCCCGATGTCATCATGTCGGCCATTCTTTTTGGTGGTAGTATCTATGTCTTTGTTCTCATCATCGCCTTAAATAGCATCATCTCTAGAATCTTAGAGAGTGATAAATTGATGAAGCTTCGTTACGATGATATCCTTGCCGATTATGAAAGAATGATAAATGACTCCAATTTTGTTGCCTATGTCAACTTAACCAAAGATTTCATCGTCGAAAGAAAAGGAAAAATCTTCGAAGAGTTCAAAGATGTTACCTATTCTGGATTCTTGAACCATCTGCGACAATCTTTGATTGAAAGATATAACAGCAAAGAAAGACAAGCACTTTTGACAAGAGAAGGCTTGATCCAAAGCTTTGAAGAAGGCCATAACAATGTTTCTGAGATCGTTTTGATTCAAAGAGATGTGCATCCGCACTTCGTCAAAATCGATGTCGAGATTGTTAAACAACCAGAGACAGGTAATATCATGGCCTTCATCGTGGAAAGAGACTATAACAGGGAAGCCGTCAATGAAAGCATCCTCAATACCGTATTAGAA
Organism: Bacilli bacterium; assembly: GCA_017470005.1. Classification (GTDB taxonomy): domain Bacteria; phylum Bacillota_I; class Bacilli_A; order RFN20; family CAG-288; genus Enterosoma. The sequence goes on from JAFUFH010000041.1 coordinate 27,806, forward strand.
GTACAATATGATATGGTCGCTTATTTCCACCAGTGTAATTATGAAATATTAGTCTCTTCTCCTCAAGCTTCTTACCTTCCCAAGAAAAAGGATGGTGACTTCAAAGAATTCTTGGAAGAAATCATTTATCCTCAATTAGCGGATGAGACAGAAAAAGAACTCATCTCTCCTGAGAAAGTCACAAAAGAATTGAAGCAGAACAAATCATATGAATGTGTCATTGTCTTAAAAGGAGAAGAAGACGAAGTATTCTATAAGAAATATTCTTTCTATTCCTTAAATCAAACCACCGAGATGTACACCCTTCTTGTCTCGGATATCACTCAAGAACATCTCAGACAAGTAGAGCTCAATCAAAAGCTCTCTCTCGCCTTAAAAGAATCCGAGAAAGCTACACAAGCGAAGACGATGTTTTTCTCCAATATGTCACACGATATCCGCACTCCTATGAATGCCATCATTGGCTTCATTGAATTATCTAAAAAGACAGAAGATTCTCAAATCAAAGAAAACTATTTGAACAAGATAGAATCCGCATCAAAGCACTTATTGAGTTTGATCAACGATATCTTATCGATGAGCCGTATTGAAAGTGGAAAACTCACTTTAGTTCCGGAAGAATGTTCTCTCCATGAGATCATCGAATCCATCCACAATCTCTTCCAAGAACAGATGAATCAAAAAGGATTAGAATTCATTGTCAATGATGAGATTCGACATCCTTTTGTCCTATTAGATAAGAACCGTTTCAACCGAGTATTAGTCAACCTCATTAATAACGGCTTAAAATATACAGAACAGGGTAGTGTCACTCTCTCTGTGAAAGAATTAGAAGCCAATGAAAAAGAAGCTACTTATCGTTTCTCTGTCTTAGATACGGGTATCGGTATGAGCGAAGAATTCGCTACCAAGATCTACAATGTCTTTGAAAGAGAAAGAACGATGGATGCCAAGAATATCCAAGGTACTGGCTTAGGTATGGCAATCACCAAATCCATTGTGGAATTGATGAAGGGAAAATTAGAGCTAGTCACAGAGCTTGGAAAAGGTAGTGAATTCATCGTCACGATCACTCTACCTCTCTTAGATCACACTCTCAAAGAAGAGCATCATGAAGAAATGATGGATATAAGAGAATTGATCGGATTGAAAGTTCTCTTAGTCGAAGATAATGAAATCAACCAAGAGATTGCTACTCTTCTCTTAAAGAGCCAAGGAATGGAAGTAATTCAGGCTAAAGATGGTCAAGAAGGTCTAGACAAACTCGATGAGACAATCGACATTGTTCTCACCGATATTCAGATGCCTGTCCTTTCTGGCTATGAGATGACAAAGAAAATTCGAAAAGATCATCCTTGTAAAGATGTTCCTATCATCGCTTTAACCGCGGATGCCTTCAAAGAAGATATAGAGAAAGCTCTCGATTCGGGAATCAATGCTGTCTCCACAAAACCGATCGATCAAGAAGATCTCTTCTCTAAGATGATTGCCGCGATTCATCACGAAATCTAAATCAAATCAGGTTTGAAACATAACCTGATTTTTTATAAAAAAATCCTGATTTGCACAGTGGATATAAACAGTATGGTGGTTTATAATCTTGGTGTCTCATGAAAGGGAGACAGTCAAGAGGACTTCAGGAGTCGATCAGTGTTGACTTGGCGGTTTCACTGGTCGGTTCCTGAATTCC
>JAFUFH010000012.1 GCA_017470005.1 Bacilli bacterium
AGGGTGGAAAGGCAACAAGAAACACCTATATTCCAAGATTTTCATCAAATATAAGCTAGTTTCATCTCTTGGAATATAGGTGTTTCTTATCCATATCGATGGAATCTATATTATTTGTCGCATTTAATATGAAAGGTAACATTTTTTTGTTTTTCTTAAAGAAAGTATTTCTTTTGTTTGAATTAAGTTAAATATTATATATAATATTTGTCGCTTTAAAATATTTTTAATTATAGATTGAGGTGTATTATGTCTTTGACCACTGGAATTGTCGGATTACCAAACGTTGGAAAATCTACTCTCTTTAACGCGATCACCAACGGGGATGCTCTCGCTCAGAACTATCCCTTCGCTACCATCGACCCTAACACTGGTGTCGTGGAAGTCAACGATCCTAGAGTGGATAAGCTCGTTGAAATTTTCCATCCGAAGAAAACCGTTCGTGCCACCTTTGAATTCACCGATATCGCAGGCCTTGTCAAAGGGGCTTCTAGAGGGGAAGGCTTAGGTAACCAATTCTTAGGAAATATTCGTAACACCGACGCCATCATTCACGTGGTTCGTTGCTTTGAAAATTCCGATATCATCTCTTATAACGGTAGACCGGTTGATCCAGTCTCTGATGTCACTGAAATCAATTTGGAATTGATTCTCTCTGACTTAGATGTCTTACAAAAGAGATTAGAGAAGGTGGAAAGAAAGGCTTTGACCACCAAGGACAAACAATCCTTGATTGAAGTTTCCGCTTTAAAGAAACTCATCGCTGGTCTTCAGGATGAGAAGATGGCAAAGACCGTGGAACTCTCTTACGATGAGAAAAACGCCGCAAGAGATTTCAACCTCATCACCATGAAGCCGATCATCTATGTCGGAAATGTGGATGAAGAAAGCTATGCCGATCCTTATGCTAATCCTCACTTTAAAGCTCTTGCCGATTTTGCTAAAGAAAACAACAGCGAATGCATCCCCATCTCTGCTCTCATCGAAGAGGAGCTCTCTCGCGTCACTCCCGAAGAGAGAAGAGAATATTTAGAAGCCTTAGGAACCACACAGACTGGTTTAGATAAAATCACTTTTGCCGCTTATCACATCTTAGGATTAAGAACCTTCTTCACTGGCGGTGAAGATGAAGTGAGAGCGTGGACCTTCCACGATGGCATGAGCGCCCCGGAATGCGCAGGTGTCATTCACTCTGACTTCCAAACTTACTTCTTAAAAGCCGAAGTTTATTCCTACGATGACTTGATGACTTATGGAAGTGAACTCGCGGTGAAAGAAAACGGAAAGATGATGACCGTTGGAAAGGATTATTTGGTCAAGGACGGAGATATCTTATACATCCGCTCTGCCGCCAAAAAGAAATAAACAAGATGAATCACGTTGGATTTGGATATGATCTTCATCGCTTAAGAAAAGAGGAAGGAGAACTCCTCTTAGCCACTTGTGCGATTCCTTCTCCCTATGTGGTGGAGGCTCATAGCGATGGCGATGTTCTTCTTCACGCCCTTTCTAACGCCCTTCTCTCCTCGGTAGGAGAAGAAGATATCGGAGTTTATTTCCCAGATACTTCTTCCGCTACTCTCAATATGTCCTCTCTGGAAATCTTAGAATTCTCTCTAGCGAAAGTGAAAGAAAAAGGATATATCTTAAATAACGCCGTTGTCTGTATCAATTTAGAAAAACCAAAACTGCTCCCTTATCGAAAACAGATCAAAGAAAAGCTCTGTCAGCTTCTCTCTCTAGACGATGAGTGTGTCAGTATACAAGCCACCACTGGTGAAAAACTAGGACCCATTGGAAACTCTGAAGCGCTCTGTTGCTACGCCACTGTCCTAGTCAGTAAAGAATGAGGTCAATTTATGGATATTCAGCAAAGTATCAAAGAACAATTGATATCCATCTTTGCTTCCTTAGAAGCAGAGATCAAAGAAAGTGATATCACCCTTCTACCTTCTGACAATAGAAGCCACGGAGATTACACTTCTAATATCGCCTTCAAAAAGGCCAAACCATTAGGAATGAACCCGCTTCAACTCGCCGAAGAAATCGCAAAGAGATTTGTCTTAGATGGCGTAGAGAAAGTGGAAGCCGTCAAACCTGGCTTCCTCAACTTCTTCTTAAAAGCGGATGAATTAGGTTCTGTCATTTCTAAGATTGTTAGTGAAGGATCCCACTTTGGAGATTCTACTATCGGCCAAGGAAAGAAAGTCAATTTAGAATATGTCTCCGCTAACCCTACCGGTGTCTTACACTTAGGACACGCTAGAGGTGCCGCTATCGGAGATAGTCTTGCCCGTTTATATCAAAAATGTGGCTATGATGTCTGCAGAGAATACTATGTCAACGATGCCGGTAATCAGATTGAAAATTTAGGTAAATCTCTCATCGCTCGTTACTTAGAACTCTTCTCTGTACCGGTGGAATTCCCTGAGGATGGGTATCACGGCGAAGAGATCATCACCCTGGCAAAGAAATTGAAAGAAGAAGTCGGAGATAAATATCTCCATAACGCCTATGAGAACATAGAATTCTTCAAGACCTATGGTTCCGATTATCTCCTCTCTCTCATCAAAGAAGACCTTCACAATTTCAGAGTCGATCAAGATTATTACTCTTCCGAGAAGGCGCTTCGCTCCTCTGGAAAAGTCGAGAAAGTCTTAGAGCAACTCAAACCCTATTGCTATGAGCAAGATGGCGCGCTCTTCTTAAACACCACCAAAGATGGGGATGATAAAGATAGAGTCATCGTCAAGAGTGATGGTTGCTACACTTATCTTCTTCCCGATATCGCCAATCACGCCAACAAATTCGAACGCGGTTTCGACTTAGTCATCGATTTGTTCGGTGCAGATCATCACGGATATATCACCCGTTTGAAATCTTCTCAGAAAGACTTAGGATACAATCCCGATAATCTCATTGTCTTATTGGTTCAAATGGTTCGTCTCTTCAAAGATGGACAAGAATTCAAGATGAGCAAGAGAACGGGTAACGCCATCTCCATGAAGGAACTTGTCGATGAAGTCGGTGTCGATGCGGTTCGTTACTTCTTCGTCTCTAGAAGCACGGATAGCCACCTGGACTTCAACATCGATTTGGCTCTCACCTTAGGAAGTGAAAACCCGGTCTATTACGCTCAATACACTCACGCTCGTCTCTTCTCTATTGAGAAGAATGGTAAAGAATTCTTCCCTATCGAATATCAGAGTGACTTGTTAGGAAGCGAGAGTGAAAAGAATCTCTTCTTGCTCTTGAAGGACTATCAAAATGTCATTGAGAGTGCCACGAAAGAAAATGAGCCTTACAAGGTGACCAATTATATCCACGCCCTCTCTCAATCCATCAACGAGTTCTACACCAAGTGCCGTGTCATCGACAAGAGCAATGTCGAATTGACCAAGCAAAGACTTGGCTTAGTTCAAGCTTGTCGAATCGTTCTTGCAAACGCCCTCTCTTTGATCGGTGTGAGCGCCCCTGACCGCATGGTCTCTACGGAAAAAGAATGATTTTTCAAAAAAGTCTTGTAATTTTCATTCTTGTTCGTTAAAAAGATAATATCTTTAATTAAACAATAGGTGACATAATCATAAAGGAGTTAAACAATGTCCAATAAATCTCTTGTTCAGACTGCATACGAAGTCTTAAAAAAATTATATGAATTAGAAAATGCCAATAAACCCGCCGAAGAGAGAAAATCTACCGCTCTTCCTTTCTTTGAGCTTCTCAAAGAAGTCGGCCAAGAAGTCGGAATCGAAAGCGAAGATGAACTCATCGCCATCGCTTCCCGTTTCTATACCGACCTCACCTTAGATGGTCGTTTCATTTACAAAGGCGACAATGGCTGGGTGTTGAGAGATTATGAAAAATATGATGACATCAAGGCCGCTTACAACTCTGTCTTAGAGCTCTCTGGCGAAAACAAAGATGCCGACCTTGAAAACACTAACCCTGATTCGGATGACGAAAATCCCACCAACGATGAGGAAAATTACGATGATGAAGAAAGAGTCAAAGAATTGGGTGAAGATGAAGACGAGGAAGGATATTCTTCCTCCGATGACGAAGACGATAACTATTAATCATTGCTATTTTAAAGCCCTGAAATGGGCTTTTTGTCTCATGAGGTGAATTATGTCTTATTTTGCAAAAGAAATTGATACCATTTTTTCTAAAGTCGAAGCTTATGACTCTATTGTCATCTTCGGACATAGAAATCCCGATGGAGATTGCTTAGGCTCTGTCCAAGGCTTAAAGAATGCCTTAAAAGCTCTCTTCCCTGAGAAGAAAGTTTATGGCGTGGGTTCTATTCCTAATTATCTTTCCGCGCTCTTTGCCCCAAGCGATGAAGTCAGCGATGAGGTGATTGAGAATTCTCTTGCTTTCATGGTGGATCTTTCCGATTTAGAGCGCGTAGAAGATCAAAGAATTTTGAAAGCCAAAGAGATCGTCTGTATCGACCACCATCAACCCAAAGAAGTGGAAGTGGACTTCCCAATCGTGAGAGATACCGCCTCCATTTCTGCCACCACCATCATTGCCAAATGCTTGATCGAAAGATATCGTTACATCCCCAAAGAAGCCGCCAAATATCTCTTCATCGGCTTGATCACCGACAGCGGAAGATTCCAGTTCTCCTCCTCTCCGGATACCCTTCTCATCGCCGCTAGAATGGTCCAAGAAGGTCAATTTGATGCCAAAGAAGAGATCTATGACACTCTCTATGCTCAAAGATCTAGCGATTTGAGATATAAATCTTTCCTCTATGCCAATTTCGCTTTCTATGGCCTTGTCACCTATGTCTGCGTGAGAAGACAAGATTATGAATCTTTAGGTCTCAGCCAGAATGAGGCGAGCGGACAAGTCAACCTACTCTCCTTATTAGATGGACATCCGATGTGGGCTCAATTCACCGAGCAAGAGGATGGAACCATCCGTTGCGAACTCAGAAGCAACACCCACTACAATGTCCAAAAAGTTGCTATCCAATTCGGTGGCGGTGGACACATCCCTGCTAGCGGATGCAAATTGAAGAGCTTTGATCAAGTCGAAGATGTCTTGAAAGCGATGAATGAGGCAGAGAAAATCTAATGTACGAGTCCATTTTAAGAAGCATGATCCAGTCTTGCCAAAAAGCGAGTGAAGAGATCATGAGAATTTATCGCAGAGGTTTCCATGTTGAAAACAAGGAAGATCTCTCCCCTGTCACCGATGCCGATATCGCCTCTAACGCGATCATTCATGATACCTTATCTACTTATAGTGATATCTATTACATGAGTGAAGAAGAGGAAGATAACAAAGAGAGATTATCCAAAGACGCCCTCTTCATTGTCGACCCTTTAGATGGCACCACGGATTTTGTCAATCGCGATGACTCTTTCGGTATCAATTTAGCTTTTGTTGTCAACCATCAACCTGTCTTAAGCGTGATTGCCGTCCCTGCTCGTGGGGTCTACGCTTATGCGATTGCAGGCAAAGGTAGCTATTATGTCTTTGCCGATAGAGAAGAGAAAATGCAGGTCTCTTCTAACACCAAAGACCTCATCCTTTTGGCTTCTATGACCCATCAGCTTCCTTCTGAAGAAGAAGTTGCTCACAGACACAAAGATCTCGTCAAAGAAGTGATTCGCAAAGGCGCTTGCACGAAAGCACTCTATCTTGCTAGAGGAAAAGCGGACGCTTGTATCCGCTATACTCCCTACACCAAAGAATGGGATGTCTGCGCTCCAGATCTCATCGTGAGAGAAGCGGGTGGAATCTTTGTCGATAAGAATTTAAAACCCTTCACTTACAACCGTGAAGATGTCTATAACCGTGACGGATACTGTATGTTCAACAGAAAGGAAAACTTTATCCTCTTACAATGAAACACATCTCAAAATTACTCTTTCTCCCCTTATTTCTTTTAACGTCTTGTACCATCTCCTTTGAGAAATCCTCCTCTGTCTGGGAAAGACCTACGACAGAGACAAGTCCGATAGAGGAATCTAACAAAGATTCCACAAAAAAATCTGACGAGGATTCTACCATTCAAAGCGATGATAGTCTTTCGGATGGTTCAACTTCTTCTAAAGAATTACCCGATACGGTCACCATCTTTTCCATCAATGATGTTCACGGCTCTTTAGAATTAGATACCGAGAATCGAGAATTAGGTCTTGCCCGTTTAGAATACGCGATCAAGCAAGATAAAGATTATGATGAAGATACTTCTATCATCCTCAATGGCGGAGACGCTTGGCAGGGTGGATATCTCGCTTATAAAGATAAGACCATGACCGACAAAATTCTCAGCGAGATGGGAATAGAATTTCTCACCCTTGGAAACCATGAATTTGATTGGGGAATCAAGGCAATCCAAGACAATCAAGCTGTCGCTCCTTATCCCTATTTAGGTTGTAATATCTTAGATAAAAACGCGGAGATGGCATCCTTTGTCAAAGGTTCTACCATCATCGAAAAAGGTGGAGTCAAATACGGAATCATCGGGGCGATCGGCGCCGATCAAGAATCTTCCATCTCGGAAGGATTATTAGAAGATTACTACTTCTCCGAAGACTTAGATCTCATCCAAAAAGAAGTAGACTACTTGCAAGAACAAGACTGTGATCTCATCCTTCTCTCTCTTCATGATAGCGTGGATTCTCCTTACACCTTATCCATTGCCAACACCTTCACTAGCGATGCGATTCAAGGTATCTTTGGCGCTCACTCTCACCGCTTTGAAAACGCCAAGATTGGAAATTATAATCTTCCCTATGTCCAAGGGGGAAGCAATGCCAAAGGCTATTGTAAAATGACCTTTAATATGAAAAGTAAGCAAGCCACAAACACCTATTACACCAACGCCTATTCTTCTTATTGTGATATCGATGAGAATGATCCTGTCTTAAACTCTAACATTCAATCGATCATTGATGAAGCGACGCAACAATTCCAACCCGACACTTCTCTCTGTTACTTCAACGGAGACTTCAGAAGATATAATGAGCTCAATCAATTCGTTCCAGAATCCATGATTCTTGCCGCTCAAAAACAAGGGTTAGGAAGCACTCATGGAGGAAATGAGCTTCTTGCCATTCACAATCTTGGTGGTATTCGAAGCAATATCGCATCCGGAGAAGGAACGATGCGAAAATTATATAAGACATTCCCCTTTGAAAATACGGTGGAATACGCTACAAATATCTTAGGTAGTGATATCAATAAGATGCTCGAATATTCCGCCTCTTGCCCTACCATTTATGCTAGCGATTATTATTGCTTCATGACAGAGAGCAGAACCGCCTTAGATCTTTCTAAGACTTATGACATTGTCACCATCTCCTATGTCACAGGTACTTCCTACTTCAAGAATGCGGTCAACAATACAAACGTCTATCCTCTCTACCCAGATAAAACTGCTTATTACACGCTCGATTTGATCGCGGATAGAATCTCTAACCCTGCTGGTCAAACTTTCTACGCTAGCGATTATCGTTAAACCTATGGCTTTGCTTCTTGCAAAGCCATTTTCTTTGCAAAAAGAAAAGAGGGGCTGTTGAAAAACCTACATAACTAATGTGGGTTGAACAACAGCTCTTTTTAATGACAAAAAGGCCTAATTCGTTGAGAATCAGGC
>JAFUFH010000013.1 GCA_017470005.1 Bacilli bacterium
CATTGAGCCACGATTTCGCTATTGCTTCTTTTCACGCTCCATTACTGGTTTACGCTTTGCAAGTCGCTATCGAGTTGGCGACAAATACCTCTCTTGGGACTTTCACCCTAGACATATAACGTGCCCGACATACCAATAAAAATGGAGTTGCACAGGGCAACTCCATATTTTTATCGTTCTGGTAAAGAGAGTTCTTTCTTTTCTTTACGGATCTTGTTGTAAGCGTTGGTGAAGAGAAGTTTCTCTTTTTCCACTCTTCTAGAACTTTCGGGGAAGGAAGCGAGAGTTTCATCGAATTCTTTGATGAGGTTGTTCACTTTTTCATGATCGGCATTCGTGTAGGAGAGAACCAATAATCCGGTGCGGTAGAAGGAAAGGATCTCAGGTCTTGTAATTCCGCTTCTATCTTCTCTCTTCATCTCGAAGAAGGCTTTAGAAGCACCGTCAACATCGTTGATGAGATATTTCAAGTAGATATATTCACCAGGAACGATGTAACGTTCATCATCAAGGAAGTGTTTGGAATAATACTTCATGTCTCCTAAGAGAGCGTAAGCTCTTTCCAATTTGGATTCATATAAGCATTGGAGATAGTGAGGATAGATGCAATGGGCTTTGTAGAAAGAGTCATAACTTTCGAATTCGTAAGCGAGGAAGTCTTTTCCGTTCAATTCTCTTTCTTGGTTGATTTGATAGACATTGAATGCAACTTTTTCTTCTTTCTTATTGGTCCACATGATGTTGACCATATCGGTAGGATAATCTTGACGGAAAGGAAGAAGTTCGTATAAAGGGACGATGAATCCGAAGGCAAAGGCGTAGAAGATGATCCATCCTAAGTCATTGGTTTCAGAAGGGGCTTGGTTGAAGGAGAGAACAAAGAACGCAGCTAAAGCGGCACCAGCGATAACAATCTCAGCGATATATCCGCCTAAGAAGATGGGAAGAGGATTCTTTTCTGTATCATCGTCGTTAGGAGCAAATTGCAAGGCGAGACCAAAGAATCCTAAGATATTGTAAGAGAATTTTAATTTTCCGTTGACTCGATCAAATCTCATACCTAACAAGCGGATGTAAGAGATGTGATATCCCGCCACCTTGCCAGCGATGATCTTACCGATGTTATAGAGCAAGAAGGTGATGACAATTCCGCCTAAGATAGAAGAGAGATAGTAAGGGAATTGAGGAATTTTGATGGACGCTTTTTCATAGGTGAGACGTTGAACAAAATACATGGCGACCAAATAACCTAAATAAACGATGGTTAAAGGCCAAGACAAATTATGATCTAACAATGCCTTTTTAGGGGCAACTTCTGTTTTTCTTTCTTCCATAGGAAACCTCCTTATATCATGAAAAGCACACGTAATGTAAACATTATACTATTTATCGTTTCATTCATAAACAATAAATATTTTTATCACTTATAAAGAATCTAGATAGAACTTAGTTTTTGCGCTTTAAAATCTTGAGCGCTTTTTGAATATCTTTATCATCCATAGAGAAAGGAAGATCTTCAAAACTTTGATAAATAGGGAGTGTAGCTAACCATTCTTTCATCGCAGAAATGACAGAGATAAGGGAACATCTCTCTTTCAAACCGAACACTCTTCCTAAACGGACAATCTTATCTTTGAATAGTTTCTTGTTCACCTGAAGATAATCGCACATCAATAAAGCGATTCCTTGTCCGTGGAGAAGTTCTGGATATTTTGCGGATAAGGTGTGTTCTGCTTTATGGATGATCATCACTTTGCTCTTTCCATAGTTGGTAAAGCCATCGTGAGCCAAAGAGCCACAGATCATCATCGCTCTTCTCGCTTCGATGTCATTAGGATCTTTTAAGACACCTTTTCCAGCGATCACGATTTCTTTCATGACCGCTAAAGCGAGCTCATCGCAAGGCTCAAAGATGGAAGAGTTCGATAAATATCTTTCCAAAGAATGAGAGAACATATCCGCTAATCCCACACCGACTTGATAGAGAGGAACCGTCAAAGTCAAACTAGGATCCATCAAGGAGAACAAAGGATAATTGGTGACAGAATTAAATCCACCTTTGAAATTGTGAGCGCGGTCAGAGACCACACAAGAATCGGACATCTCAGAGCCAGAGGCGGCAAGAGTCAATATGGTGGCTACGGGTAAAGCGTGAAGAGGGGTGACCACGTGCTTATTAAAATCGAGAGGATCTCCGTCATAATAGTATCCGTGAGCTGCACATTTTGCTGCATCTAACACGCTTCCTCCTCCACATGCTAGGATGAGATCGGGAGAGAATTTCCTCATCTCTTCCACCATTTTTCTAACATCCACAATGTCAGGATTGGCTTGAATACCAGAGTATTCTATAAATTCAATCTTGTTTTCTTTCAGTGAAGTTGTAATCATATCATAAGCTCCGCTCTTCTTTAAAGAACTTCCACCATAAACCAAATAAACTTTTTGGAAATGATAGTCCTTTTTGATGATTGTACCGATTTGAGCGACACCTTCGTTTCTAAAATAAATTCTTGTTGGGCAAATAAAGTCAAAATCCATGATGAGAGCCTCCTGAACAAGATTTTACCACAGAAAAAGCCATTCCGTTACAGAATGGCTCAGGTTAATTGGTGAAGCGGCAGATCATCGCTCTTGTGTCTTCTGCAGAACCGATGATGGCTTTGCAGTAGGCGACGAATTTTTCTTTGCCAGGATTAAAGTTGTTGTTGAGATAGATTCTCGCTTGCTCTAATAAGCCAGAGACATAGAAGGAGATGATGGCTTCTTTTTGTTCTCCGTAGAGAGCAAGGTATTCTACGATATTCTTAGAATAGATGATGTCTAACAAGCGTTTGACATAACGATATAAGCTTTCCCAGAAGATGGTTTTCGCGACAGGATCTTCGTTGCAACGTTTAACAAAATTGGCGTTGTTATCAAAATAATTAAAGAGGTCTGAAATCAAATATTCTTCTTTGATTTGATTCTTGAAGGACTCTTTGATGTAATAGGCTAAACAATCATTCAAAGTGTTGAAATAATAATAGAAGCTTTGTCTTGAACAATCCATCGTCTCGCAGATATCGGAGATGGATACTTTAGAGAACATCTTCTCTTGCATCTGCTTGTTCAATTCTTGTGCAAACTCATATTTGCGTTTGTTCATAAACCGTTTCTCCTTTGAAGCTCTACCGAATAAATGGGATTGAGTAAACCGTTTAAATGCTCTTATGATTTCGAGGCGTTTTCGGTTACATTTACTGCACGTAAGTTTATATTAAGAGAAAAAAATCTCAATTTCAAGAAGTATTATGGAAATTTCGCCTTAATCATCGACTTTTTTGACAATTGCAAAATCGTTGTTTTCTTGGAATAAATATCAATTATGAGAATTTATTTTTATGTTTTATTACTTTTATAAAGATAATAATATCTTTATTTCATATTTTTATGCTAAAATACTCGACGGGTAATGAAAAACCCGGCTTTTATTCAAACATATAGGAGGACAAATGCCTAACAAGAAAACAACAAAGGTTCTTGACGCAACTGTCAAAGAACCCAAAGCCAAGAAAAAAATTCCTGGCCAGTTCGTCTATGCATTCAAAGATGCTTACGGATTGGGCAAACCGCTCTTAGGCGGTAAAGGTGCCGGTCTTGCTGAAATGACCGCCATCGGTATCAGAATTCCTGATGGTTTCACTGTTACCACTGAAGCTTGTACTGCTTATTATGAGAACGGCAGAAAGATTCCTGCTGACATCGAAAAGCAGATCGCCCAAGCCATCGTTGATTTGCAAAAGAGAACCAAGAAAACCTTTGGTGCTGGACCTAGACCTTTATTGGTCTCTGTCAGATCTGGTGCTAGAGTCTCTATGCCTGGTATGATGGATACCATCCTCAACCTCGGTCTCAACGATGTCACAGTCGAAGCTCTTGCCAAACAATCCGGCAAGGAAAGATTCGCTTATGACTGCTACAGACGTTTCATCTTGATGTTCACCAATATCGCTAAGGGTCACCCCAGAACCGATATGGATGCCATGCTCGATGAAGTCAAAGAAAGACTCGGACTTAAGAATGATGCTGAAGTCCCTGTCGAAGAACTCAAAGTTCTTGTCAAGAAGTACAAAGAGTACTACAAGAAGACTTTCGGTGAGGAATTCCCTTCCGATCCTATGGCTCAGTTGATGACCGCTGTCAAGGCCATCTTCCACTCCTGGGACAACGAGAGAGCTAACCTCTACAGAAAGATGAACAACATCCCCTATTCTTGGGGTACTGCCGTCAACGTTCAGTCCATGGCCTTTGGTAACATGAACCAGAACTCCGGCACTGGTGTCGGTTTCACTAGACAACCTACCGATGGTAAAAATGCCATCTTCGCCGAGTACTTAATTGAAGCTCAAGGTGAAGATGTCGTCGCCGGTATCCGTACACCTTTACACATCGATGCCTTAAAGGAACAACAGCCCGCTATCTACAAACAGTTAGTTGAATCCGCTAAGTTACTTGAAAGACATTACAAGGATATGCAAGACTTCGAATTCACTGTCGAAGATGGTGTCCTTTACTTCTTACAAACCAGAAACGGTAAGAGAACTGGTGTTGCCGGTTTACAAATCGCTACCGATATGGTCAAAGAAAAACTCATCAATGAACAAGAGGCCGTCCTTAGAGTCGATCCTCGTTCCTTAGATCAGTTATTACACCCCACTTTCGTTGAAGAAAGTGAAAAGAAAGCTACCATCATTGGTAGAGGTAATGCTGCTGGTCCTGGTGCCGCTGTCGGTCAAATCGTCTTCTCTGCTGAAGAAGCTCAGAAGAGAGTTGCCGCCGATAAGAAGGCCAAACTCATCTTGGTCAGAGCCGAAACTTCTCCTGAAGATTTAGGTGGTATGGTCGCCGCTCAGGGTATCTTAACCATGCGTGGTGGTATGACCTCTCACGCTGCCGTTGTTGCCCGTCAAATCGGTAAGTGCTGTGTCACTGGTTGCGGTGAAGTCAAAGTCAACGAAGCCAAGAAGACCATGGAATTAGGTGGCAAGACCTACAAAGAAGGAGACATCATCTCCATCAACGGTTCCAAGGGTGTCATCTATGATGGCGCTATCGAAACCAAAGAAGGTGGCGATAATGCTAACTTCGTCAAAGTCCTCAAGTGGGCTGACAAGTATGCCAGAATCAAAGTCTACGCCAACGCTGATACTCCGGAAGAAGCTTCCAACGCTGTCAGATTTGGTGCCAAGGGCATCGGCTTATGCCGTACGGAACACATGTTCCGTGGTAAAGATAGACTCATCATCATGCAACAGATGATTCTCTCTGACACTACAGAAGAAAGAGTCAAATATCTTGAACAACTCGAAAAGTTCCAAGAAGAAGACTTCTATCAGATGTACATGACCTTAGGTGGAATCAAGTTGAACGTCAGATTACTCGACCCGCCACTTGATGAATACCTCCCTATCTTAGATAAGGATATCGAAGACCTCGCTAAGAAGTCCGGTAAACCTGTCGATGTGGTCAAGGCCAGAATCGAACAGCTCCATATGACCAACCCTATGATGGGTCTCAGAGGATGCCGTTTGGATGTCGTCTATCCTGAAATCGGTAGAATGCAGGCTGAAGCTGTCATCAAGGCCGCTTTAAGAGCTGAAAAAGACCTCTCCGCCAAGGCTGGCAAGAAGGTCAAGATCGAAGCTTCTTTAATGGTTCCTCAGGTTGTCGCCGAGAAGGAATTCAAGTTCGTCAAGAACCTTGTCGCTGAAGTCGCCGATAAGATCATCGCCGCTTCCGACTATGACAAGAAGCTCAAATACATCGTTGGCACCATGATCGAAACTCCTCGTTCCGCTGTCACTGCTAACGAAATCGGTAAGGATGCCGCTTACTTCTCTTACGGCACCAACGATTTGACTCAGTTCACCTTTGGTTTCTCCAGAAACGACTACTCCGCCTTCATCAACCAGTATTTGGATAACAACCTCATTGACTTCGATCCCTTCAAGACCTTAGACGACGGTGGTGTCGGAAGACTCATCGCTCTCTCTGTCAAAGAAGGTAAGGAAGCCAATCCTGACCTCCATTGCGGTATCTGTGGTGAAGCTGGTGGTGACCCTGAATCTATCGCCTTATTCCACACCTATGGTATCGACTATGTTTCCTGCTCTCCTTTCCGTGTCCCAGGCGCCAGACTTGCTGCTGCTCAGGCTCAGATCAGAGAAGACGGATACAAATACTAAAAGCCAAATTTTCAAAGCTGGTCCCCTTGTGGGACCAGTTTTTGTTTCTTCAATTTTTGATAAAAGATTGCAAAAACAAAGAAGAAACATAGTAAAAAACCTTTTTTTCTTTCCTTTTTCTTGTTCTACGATACAATAGTATTGACGGAGGAAGCCGTATGCCGAAATTTGATACTAGAGTTCAAGAGCTCAGATACAAAGTCTTGAAGGAGATCATCACTCACTTAAAGAATGAAGATCTCAATGAATCGTTCTATGAGATTCCCAAAGCGATTGTGAAAGGTCCTAAGCCTTCGATGCGTTGCTGCATCTATAAGGAAAGAGCCATCGTGGAAGAGAGAGTCTCTGTAGCAACCAAATTCAAAATCAAAGGAGATGAGAATGTCATTCAAGTTCTTCCCATCGCCTGTGATGAATGCCCTCTAGGCGGATATACGGTCTCAGATGCTTGCCGTGGATGTATCGCTCACAGATGTTTGGAAGCTTGTCCGAGAAAATGTATCTCATTTGATGATAAGCTTCAGGCTCACATCGATAAGAGCATGTGTGTCAACTGCGGACTTTGCGCCCAAGCTTGCCCTTATCAAGCGATTGAAAATAGAGTGAGACCTTGCGAGAGAGCTTGTAAACAAAAAGCGATTTCTCCTGATGTAGAAAGCAATGCCGCTTCTATCAATGATGAGAAGTGTGTCCGTTGCGGTGCTTGTGTTTACACTTGCCCCTTTGGTGCTATCGTGGATATCTCTTATTGTAAAGAGATTGTAAAGATGTTGAAGAAAAGTGAAAACAACACCAAATACAACGTCTATGCCATCGTCGCTCCTTCTATCGGCGGAAACTTCATCGAAGTGAAGAATGGTCAAGTCATCTCCGCCATCAAGAAGCTTGGATTCCATGATGTAGTGGAAGCCGCTTTAGGTGCTGATATGGTCGCACTCAATGAAGCGAAAGAATTGGCAGAAAGAGGAAAGTTAACTTCTTCTTGTTGTCCTGGATTTGTCACTTATATCCAGAAGTTCTTCCCTGAACTTACTCCTTATATCTCTTCCTCTCTCTCCCCTATGGCTACTGTTGCCAAATATTTAAAGGAGAAAGATCCTACTTGTAAGACCATTTTCATTGGGCCTTGCACCGCTAAGAAAGATGAGATCAAGAAAGAAAAAGTTTCTCCTTATGTCGATGCGGTCATGACCTTTGAAGAATTACAATCCTTCATCGACGCTTATGAAATCGATATGGCCGCTCTACCCGAAGATACTTATGGAAATTATGGTGGTTCTGTTTACGGTAGAGGCTTTGCCAAATGCGGTGGTCTCTCCGCTGCGGTCAACGAAGTCTTAAAAGAAGAAAATATCGACTTTGAAGTCAAAGGTATCGCTGTGGATGGACCTGAAAACATCAAGAAAGCTTTGACAGAATTTAAGAAGCCCAACAGCCAATACAACTTCATCGAAGGTATGATGTGCGTCGGTGGATGTATCGGAGGACCTTGTAACTTACAACACTCTATCCGCACTAAGTTAGCGGTAGAAAAGTATTCTTCTTCCTCTCAAGATAAGTCCATCAAGGACAACGTTGAAAAAACTTTAGATTAATATGACACCCGAGTGAAAACTCGGGTTTTCTATTATTTGGATAAATCATTTTAAAAAAAGACAAAAAAGATTATCATATAACGGATTGGAGATAGAAACATGAATACCATCCCTGCTAGATTTGTCTTATGTGAACAAGAAGAAGTCGATACTACCTATCCTATGCCAAAAGAAGTTCCTCTTCCCAAAAGAGGTTCTCCCAATTCTGCCGGATATGATTTTTATTGTCCTGTTTCTGTCGATATCCTTCCTGGAGAAAGTGTGATCATCCCTAGCTTTATCAAATGCTTGGATATGCCAAAAGATAAGGTGTTAAAACTTTATGTCCGTTCTTCTTTGGGAATCAAAAGACACCTTGCTCTTTCTAATGGTACCGGAATCATCGATTCCGATTATGTTTGGTGTATTTATATCTCTTTATATAATTATGGAAAAGAAGTGGCACATATTGAGGAAGGAGAAAGATTTGTTCAAGGAATCTTTGAATCCTATTATGTGTTAGAAAACGAAGAAGAAATCAAAGAAGAAAGAAAAGGTGGAATCGGATCCACTGGAAAGAAATAAAGATAATAAGTTTTGTTATCATAAAAAAGTTGTTTCATTTTTATTATGAATAAATCTATTGGAAATATCCTTCTTTCATGGTTTGAAGAAAGAGACAGACATTTGCCGTGGAGAGATGACCCTAGTCCCTACCATGTCTATCTTTCAGAGATCATGCTTCAACAAACTAGAGTGGAGGCGGTAAAAGAATATTACCATCGTTTTCTTTTAAAATACCCCACTTTAGAGTCTTTTGTGGATAGCACAGAAGATGAATATAACAAATTATGGCAGGGCCTTGGTTATTATTCTAGAGTAAGAAACTTGCATCATTCTTGCTCTATCATTTTGAATCAATATCAAGGTATTATTCCTGACGATTATAAAACGTTGATTTCTTTGCCTGGAATCGGAGATTATACCGCTTGTGCAATACTTTCTATCGCTTATCACAAGCCTTATGTTGCCTTAGATGGAAACTTGATGCGTATCTTTTCAAGACTCACTCTTTTTGATGGAAACATCAAAGAAGAAAAGAGCAAAGATATGGCTCGCTCTTTCTTTTTGCCTCTTGTTTCTATCCATCCTAGCAAAATAAATCAAGCCTTGATGGACATCGGACAATTATATTGCCTCCCCCATGGAAAGCCCCATTGTTTTTCTTGTCCTTTCTCTTCTACTTGTAAAGCACATCAGGAAGGGAGAGAACTCGATTACCCTGTAAAAACGGAAAAGAAAAATAAAAGAAGTTGTGATAAAACCATTTTCTTATTCCGTTATAAAAACGAAGTGTGTATTCAAAAAAGACCAAGCAATGGTTTACTAGCCTCACTTTATGAATTTCCTAATGTGGATTCCTTCTTGTCTGATGATGATGTAAAAAGATATCTAAACGACAATCATTATTCCTATTCTTCTTTTCAATTCATTGG
>JAFUFH010000042.1 GCA_017470005.1 Bacilli bacterium
TCATATGCCCTAAACACGGTCATTTCTGCAGTGGAGGTGTTGATGATATGGAAGTTATCATTCTGCCTACAGATGGAGTTAAGGTCATATTTTGACATTAGCTTTCCTGTTGTGTCATAATCATCCATCAAAATGAAGAGGGCGTAGTTGTAGACGTTCTTTGCGATATGGGAAAGGAAGGAGAGGAGTCTCAGTTGAGACTCATTCCCCTTGAAGTGGAATCGGATGGATCGGTATGACTTTATAGTGTTTTCTTCCATAGCAAACGTCGTTCCGTCATCGGGACAGAATGACTGTATGTAAGGGAAGAGAGAAGAAGAAAGATTGAAGTATAATCTATATTCGCTGAAATTTGTTCTTGGTTAACTGTATTTTAGTCGTTTATGTAAGGAAAATCCATAGTTTCTTATTGAATGTTAACATTCTGTCAATCTTTTTCAAGCATTCTCATAAAAGTGCCACAAAATGAGTGGAAGCAAAGACCATTCAATCGCTGATAAAACGGCTTATTTAGAAAAGCATTTGTATAGAAAATAAGCCCCTAGGTAGTCCTGAAAAAAAGAAAGAACTAAGATTTAAAAAAGAAAATCCCTAGTGAAAGAAAAATCCCGACTTTAAGTCGGGATATCGTTTAACCCATGTAAGCGGCGTTGAGGAGAGCGTAGTTGAGAATCAAAGCGAATTCGATGAAGTAAGTGAAGGAGAATAAGCAAGCAGCGATGCTCTTGCAATAAGGTTTCTTTTGAAGGAGGAAGAAGACAAGAGAGAGGATGCAGATGATCGGAGCCCAGATATGTAAGAAGATACCGGCATTGGTGATAGAAGTTTGTCTTGTGAGGATGTTAGAGAAGAAGAGAAGAGTCCACAATCCACCGACTAAGATGACATAGTTGAAGATCTTAGCAAAGGAACCGGGTTTGACAAAGTTGATGACGATGCCAAAGACAGAAAGTAAAACCACGACAACAAAGAAGACGATAGAGAGAGGAAGAGCAGCTTCATGTCCTTGCATAGAAGCGTAAGTGGTCAAGATGGCAGGGCGGAGCATGGTGGTGAAGGCGGCGATGAAGAAGAAGAGGAAAGCAAAATAGTAAGCGGCGACCTGAGCGGCCTTCATCTTGTTGTAATCTTTCTCCTCTTTCTTTAAGGACCACTTGGTATCGAAGAGATAGGAAGCAAATTGGGTCAAAGGAAGAGTGAGAGCGAATAAGGTGGTAGTGACTAAGCCTAAAACACCATAACCTTTTTCTCCACCGAAGTTTTTGTTGCTAGGACCAGCAAAGACGAATAATAAGACGATGAAGACGACAGCGGCAACAGACATGAGGCAAGCGAAGATGAGACGGATCAATGATTCCTTCTTCGTAAGGATAGGAAATTCACGACCAGCGTTGACATCGACAGCTTTGGGTGGCAAGAAGCTCATCTGGGCGATGGCGTCAAGCACTTCTTGATTGTTATCATTTTCGGGCATAGAGCACCTCCGTTAATTCTTTTTTGAGGGAAGAGTTTCCTTGTCTTATTAGAATCATAGATTCCAATAAAAAAGCAGGAAAAACTTTCTCGCGTTGCATATTATATAGCAAAACATGGACAAATACAAAAACATAATCACAAAAGTGAATTATTTTCCAAAATAAGGGCGATTACGAGGAAAAAATGAACGCAAATGAAAATGACTATGGAAAAAAAGTTTCAGTTCGTATAAAATACCATTTGTCTAGAAAAGGAGAACACACATATGGCTAACTATGTTGTTTCTTGTTGCTCGACTGCCGACTTAAGTGCCGAACATTTTGCTTCAAGAGATATTAAAGTCGCTTTCTTCCACTTCAACGTGGATGGAAAAGATTACCCGGATGATTTAGGAGTTTCTTATCCCTTCAAGAAATTCTATGAGGATATGGAAAAAGGTTCCATGACCAAAACCAGTCAACTCTCTGTCGGAGAATACTTAGATTACTTCACTCCAATCTTACAAGAAGGAAAGGATATCTTGCATGTCACTTTAT
The DNA here is from genome assembly GCA_017470005.1 of Bacilli bacterium. GTDB lineage: Bacteria > Bacillota_I > Bacilli_A > RFN20 > CAG-288 > Enterosoma. The sequence goes on from JAFUFH010000042.1 coordinate 2,013, forward strand.
CTTCTGGTCTCTCTGGAACCATCAACTCCGCTAACACCGCTGTCAGCATCCTCAAAGATAAGTTCCCGGAAAGAAAGATTTATATTGTCGATTCTTTAGGTGCCTCTTCTGGTTATGGCTTATTGATGGATAAGCTTGCCGATTTAAGAGATGAAGGCATGGACTTAGATGAATTGAGAACTTGGGCGGAAGAACATAAATTAGAAGTTCATCACTGGTTCTTCTCCACGGATTTGAAGTACTATGTCAGAGGTGGAAGAATTTCTAAGACTTCTGGTTTCTTAGGAAACTTACTCCACATCTGTCCTTTGCTCAACATGGATGAATTAGGACACTTGGTTCCTAGAGAAAAGATCAGAACCGTCAAGAAGGTCGAAAAAGCCTTAGTTGAAAAGATGGTTGAATATTGTAACGATGGCCTTCAATACGCCGACAAGGTTTATATCTCTGAATCCAACTGTATGGACTTTGTCAACCCTGTCGTGGAAATGATCAACGAAAAGTTCCCTAACAAGAAGGGAAGTGTTGTGGTCAATTCCATCGGTACCACCATCGGTTCTCACACCGGTCCTGGAACTGTCGCCTTGTTCTTCTGGGGCAAGAAGAGATCTAATTAATAAAAATTGCCGCTGTCAAAAGCGGCTTTTTCCATGCGTAAAAGTTCAAGAAACAATTTTGAGTTAAATTAAAAGAAACAAACTAAACTTTCTCGTATGTTCCGCCCACAAAATCGTAAAGGATTGCGTCAGGAAGCGGCATATCATTATCCAAATAATCTTTCCATTCTTTGTCCGTCCAACGGCGAGAAAGATGTTCGAAAGTGAAGGAATGTAATTCTCCATCCGAGAAATCAATGCTTCCAGGATGGGAAATCATGTTTCCTTTCTCATCGAAAGTATCATAACCGAAATCAATTCTACCTTCACTTCCTTCTCCCCAATCTACGGTTTCCTTTCTTGTTCTAAAATTGATTCTAGAGGTTTCTGAATCTTTAGAAGTAAAACCGAGAGCAAATCCTTCTATGGGTTGACTCAATTCTTTCGAGTGGTATTGGAAATAGGATTCATAACAAGAACCATCCGGGATAGGATAACCTATGGGATTCACAAAATAGAAATAATGATCTTCGTCCAACTGGAATTTGCCATCTAGTGCGGAAGTGAAGTTACTCAAGGTAGGAGTCATATAATCGACTTTGTTTTTATTTGGCTTTTCTTCCACAAATTCCTCGTTTTCTCTGACATAGGTTCCCATCACATAAGGAAGTTCAGAGAGATAATATAGTTCATTTTTGTGGTTGTATTCTTCTAAGATACGGAATTGATTGAGGTTTTCAAAGTCTTCTGTGTAGGTGGAGATGTGGTGCCACTCATTTCCGACCTTTACATTTAAGTGGAGATTGTTACACCAGTATCCAACTCTATCTTCGTAGGTTACTATCTTTTGAAACTCTCCTTGATGTTTCAATTTTCCGTTCTCATAATACTTCATATTAAACTGATTCTTACTTCCATCAAATTGGAAATAAGTATCTTTATAGGTATAACGTTCATCCGCTGCTTCATATAAGACAAACTTACCGGTGATTTTGTCATAGGAAGTGACATGATTGGTATCGGTATCCGTCTCAAAAAGTCCTTCGAATAAACCGCAGCTATTTAAAGGCATTACCATGAATAAGGCGATAGGAAGAATCCATTGCTTTCTTTTCATAATGCACGTTCCTTTCTTGCTTTAATATAGCAAAAAAGATTTTTGTTTTCATTATCCTTTTTTCGAAAAGAAAAAACGCCGAAACTTGAGCTTCGGCGTCATCGTTTTAGAAATCGACTTTTTCTAAGCGTTTAGAAGAGATTTTGTAAACGGCAAAGTGGAGTGCAAAGGTGATGAGAAGAGAGATAGCAAAGATACCAAATTGTATACCGATATGTAGATTATTGAGAATCTCTAAACCAGGAATATAAGGTAAACCGATGGTGGTGATACCGATATAGATGACAAAGCCAATGATGGTGAAGAGAGTAGACATCACGATAGATTTTCCTTTTTTGTAATAGATTGGGAAGAAAATCAAATCTGCTAAAGCATAACCGATGATAGCAAAGGAGAGAAGAAGAACATAGCTATCTAATCCTAAACCAGGCGTGACAAACTCACTAGGATTCTTCGCGTTTGCTCTTAGGAAGTCATTTAAATACCTCGCTAGAGGATAAAGCGCGGATAAGATGACCATGAAAGAAGCTTGCATCAAGAGAACGGTGATAATTCTTGCTAATACGATGTCTTTCTTTCTAACAGGTAAGAGAGTGGAATAGAGAAGGTCATTGCTTTGTTGTCCTTTATTGGCACCTAAGAAAAGAATGGGATAACAAGCTAAGATATAAATGAATCCGATTCCTAAAGGATAAGAAGGAATCAAAATCATCAAAGGGAATGCGGCGATAAAAACATAACAGATTGGATGCATCGCCAATTTGAGTTCTTTATAAATTAAAGCTTTCATGGTTATTCTTGCTCCTTTCGATATAGACCATAATCTGTTCTAAATCGGGCTCTTGAGGCTCAATACCTGCTTGAAGGAATTTTTCCTTTTTATCGGAATAAATCAATCCTTCTATATGGTCATCAAATTCTTTATAGGCGATATATTCTTCTAACAATTCTTTATTCACCGATTTATCTTTGACGAATAAATAAGATTGAATGAAGTTTTGTTTTGTTCCGGTATAAATGATCTCTCCATCATGAATATAAGTGATATCACTTGCGCATTTATCCAAATCGCTAGTGATATGAGTAGAGAAGAGAATCGCTCTATCTTTGTTCTTGACGATTTGACGGAAGATATCCAAAATCTCATCTCTAGAAACAGGATCAAGACCAGAGGTAGGTTCATCTAGAATCAATAATTCTGCGTGATGAGATAAAGCGATAGCCACAGAATATTTGACCTTCATACCAGAGCTGAGCTCTTCTAACTTTTTATCGATGTTCAAATTAAATAAATGACAGGCTTCTTGAAACTTTTGTTCATCGAATTGCTTGTAGAATTTCTTAGTGACCTTCATCAATTGACGAATGGTCTTGTTGGGATAATAGTTCAATTCACTCAAAGCAAAACCGATTTTTTGTTTGTTTTCTAATTCATTCTCGGTCATATCCTTATCAAAAGCGGAGATGTTTCCACTCTCGTAATGAACGAGATTCATGATGCATTTTAAAGTTGTGGTCTTACCCGCTCCGTTTCTTCCAATGAAACCCATGATTTGACCAGGCTCGACTTCAAAAGAAACATCTTTCAAAGAAAATGAAGGATATGTTTTTCTAATTTTATCAATTTTTAAAATGGTGTTCATTTTATCTTCTCCTCTGCTACAGCATAAAAAGCATCCGCCTTCATGATAGCGATACCTCTTTGCTTATCCCCAAGGACAATCAAAGTTTCTCCTTCCTTGATATCAAACATATCTCTAGCTTCTTTGGGAATGGTGATTTGACCTTTAGGTCCTACCTTTACACTGGTTAAGAATTTATCATTAGGTGCGTTTTCCATATTCTTACTTTTCTTACCTTTCTTACTTTTAAGATACTCTCTTTTCATTAAAAAAGCAATAGGTAATATGATTACCATGTCTAAAAGAACAATGAAATAGTTATTATTTTATCGTGAACTTTCTTTGTCGTAAGGTTGTCCCGCCGCTTTAGGACCTGCATTCTTTTTGCTAGTAAACACTAAGACAATCAGACAAACAATATAAGGTAAAGCCAAATAGAAATACGAAGAGAGACCAAGATTTGCTAAGAAATCTATAGAAGGATAAATGACAGATAAGGTCTTAAATAGAGAGAAGACAAATGCTCCTAAGAAAACATACAAAGGTTTCCATTGACCAAAGATGAGAACCGCTAAAGCAAGATAACCAAACCCGTTAGCTCCATTGGCAAAATCCCATTCCGCATTCATTGTGATGAGAAGTAAACCACCTAATCCGGCAAATAAACCAGAAAGAAGAACACCGATATATCTTGTCTTATTGACAGGAATACCTAAAGAATCTGCGCAAGAAGGATTCTCACCACAGCTAGATAATCTCCAACCATATCTCGTCTTATAAATGACAAGATATACGATAGGAACTAAAGCAAATACGATGAGAAGCAACCAATTGAATTTCACTCCTTGAATTCCAAAGAGATCTACATTGAAGATCTCATAGAACCTTGTGAAGTTCAGACGGGAATTTCCAACGGGCAACGCCTCTGTTCTAGTCATTTGTTTGATCAAAACAACGGAGACAGCGGTGCTTAAAATATTCAAAGCAGTACCCACCAAGGTTTGATTTGCTTTAAAAGTGATACAAGCGACAGCCAAAAGAAGCGAATATAACCCTGCGCCGATTATCGCAGTGAGTATGACTAGTAGAGCACTGATGCCACTAGGAATAGAGGAAGGCAACAAGAACATGACAACACTGGCAGAAAAAGCACCAAAAGTCATGCATCCTTCTAAAGATAGGGCGATAGTTCCGCTCTTTTCGGAGAACATGCCACCAAAAGCGGTGATGGTTAACACGGCGACAAAAGCTAAAAGGAAGGACAATGTGGATAAAAGAACAATCATGCTTGCCCCTCCTTTCCTCGTGTTGCTTTAGCAAACTCTAATTTGATTTCATGTCTACGCAATAATTCTTTGATAAAGAACACAAAACCAGATAAGTAAATGATGAGGGAAGTCATAATAGAAGCGACTTCCGGAGAGAAGCCTAAATCCGTGATCATAGAACCACCTTCGGAGATGTGAACAATGAAATAGGAAGAGAAGATTACACCGATAGGATGAAGTCCTCCTAAGAAAGCGGAAGAGATTCCCTGGAATCCGATATCTACAGGGGTAGAGGATAGTCTCCAAGAAGTGAATCCATTTTGAAGATTCAAAGAAGCGGCAAGTCCTGCTAAAGCGCCTGAGATTGCCGTGGCAATCAGGACATTCTTCACTTTGTTCATACCCGCATAAGAAGCGGCGTCACTGTTTAGACCTGTTGTTTTCAATTCGTATCCTAGGGTGGTCTTTTTGAATAAAATAAAGATGATAACCACGACAACTAATATCAAAATCATTCCTAATCCAACGATAGAATTATTTGCAAACAACTTATCTAATCCAATAGAAGGTATATAAGAGTTAGATGTGGTAGAGATGGTGAAGGCTTCTGAGTGAGGGGAGTCCCAAACAATAGAATTGGTAGAAAGGATTCCGTTAGTGATATATAAGGCAATCCAGTTTAGCATGATTCCAGAGATGACTTCGTTCACGTTGAAGAAAGCCTTTAAGGCTCCGGTAATCATTGCCCAAAGCATGGAGGCAATCATGGCGACAATCATGGTGAGATACCACGGCATATTGGCTCCGATTCCTAAGAAGGTAATCACGATGACAGCAATAGAATATTGTCCAGAGCCACCGATATTGAATAATCCTGCCTTATAACAGACAAGGATAGATAAACTCATGGCAATCAACGGAGCGGTCTTTGCTAAGGTTTGACCAAAATAATTCAAGCGATCTTGAGGGTTGCTGAAAATTAAATAGTTTCCTAAGACAGAAGTCATACCATAAGCGGCTTCTTTGGCGTTGATAAATAGCAAGAGGAGGAATCCTAAGATCAATCCTAAAAGAGCGCACCACAAAGAAGTGATGACCGTCTTTGTGCCTTCTTTCTTTAACAAGGTGGAGAAAAACGTTTTGATCTTAGTCATGTTTATTCTCCTTTATGGCATTTACTTGGTCTTTTCTAGCACCAGACATATATAAACCTAAAGTCTCTCTATCCACTTCATGTGGATCAAATTCTCCGACAATTTCTCCTTCATACATGACTAAGATACGATCCGATAAAGAAAAAACTTGGTCTAATTCTAAAGAGACAAGCAATATCGCCTTGTCATTCTCTCTTTGTTTGAGTAATAATTCATGAATTCCTTCAATGGCTCCAATATCTAAACCACGGGTGGGTTGAACCGCAATCAATAAATCTTGATTGCGTTCGATTTCTCTACCGATGATGATTTTCTGTTGGTTTCCACCAGACATACCTCTGACAAGAGTGTTTCCATCGCCACTAGAACGGATATCATATTTTTCAATCAACTCATCACCATATTTGGTGATGTTTTTATCCTTCAATAACAAGTGTTGAGAATAATCTTTCTCAAAATAGCGGTCCAAGATAGAATTTTCATAGATAGAATAATCTAAAACTAGTCCGTGTTTATGCCTGTCTTCTGGGATGTGAGAGATACCTGCTTTGATTCTTTCTCGAATAGAAAGAGTGGAGATATCTTTTCTATCTAACATGATGGACCCACTTTGCATCTTCATAAGGCCAGTGATTCCATATATCACTTCTTGTTGCCCGTTACCATCGATACCAGCAAGGGTGACTATCTCCCCTTTTCTCACATTAAAGGAGACATCGTTGACCACTTTCTTTTTGCTTGAGGGATCCATGATGCTTAAATGTTCCACTCTCAAGACTTCTTCTTGGGGTGTTTTCTTTTCTTTTTCGGAAATAAATTCTACTTTTCTTCCTACCATCAAAGATGAGACTTCCTCTTTTGTAGTCTCACTGGTCTTCAAAGTGTCGATGTAGAGCCCTTTTCGAATCACGGTGATTTCATCGCTGACTTGGAATACTTCATTCAGTTTGTGAGAGATAAAGATGATGGATTTTCCTTCCTCTTTAAGATGAGTTAAAACCGTTAAAAAGTCCTGGATTTCTTGCTCGGTCAATACCGCGGTAGGCTCATCAAAAATTAAGATTTCATTGTGTCGATACAGCATCTTGATGATTTCTACTTTCTGTTGCATCTCCACAGAGATATCTTTAACTTTCTTATCTAAGTCTACTTGTAAATCATATTGCTCGATGATCTTATTGACTTCTTCTCTCGCCTTTTTGACATCGATGATTTTGAAGATATGTTTATTTAAGAAGTTAAAAGCTTTTTGAAAAACGTTAGGTTTATCCGGATATTCTTTTAATGTCTCATCTCCAAGGATGATATTTTGTAACACACTAAAAGAATCAACCAATTTAAAGTGTTGATGAACCATGCCAATATTCAACTTTGTGGCATCATTCGGATTTTGAATCTTAACTTCTACTCCTTCTTTTTTGATCACTCCCTCATCGGGTTGGAACAAACCAAAAAGGATAGACATGATCGTGGACTTACCTGCGTCATTCTCACCGCACAAGGCCAAAATATGTCCTTTCTTTAAACGAATATCGATGTGGTCATTAGCTAAGATATTTCCAAATTTCTTGGTGATACCTAGCATCTCTATCGCATATGTTTCACTCATATTACTTGATGGAACCTCGATAATTCACTTTCGTATATTGACTGACGACAGGGTGATTTTCAATATCATCAACGACGATTTTAGATCCATTCATAATCTCTTCGATTAATTTCTTGTAATCTTCAATCGTGAAGTTTTTTAATCTCCAATTCTCTAAAGGAAGTTGGACATAATTTTTTTCTGGTTCTTCACTAGAAACTAAACCAAGATCATTGATACCTTTTTTCCAGATGTGTTGGAAATATAATTCCTCTAATTTATCGATGACGGTTTGTTTGATTCCCTTCATCGCGCTAGTGATACAGATACCTTCTTTATAATCGCGGTCAATGATGGGAGCTTGATCACTATCTACACCGATCATATAACCATTATTTTCTTTGGCGGCTAAAGCAATAGAAGTATAAATACTTCCTCCACAGGAAAAGATGACTTCTGTTTTATCTACCTTGTATAAGTTATCTACATATTTATGGATTTCACTATCTCCAAAGAATTGTCCGCCATAAACATATTCGACATCCACATTCTTTTTTAATTCTTCCGCAGCATCATCAATACCTTGGATATATCCATATCCAAAGCGAATCACTTGAGCGGCAGGCATACCACCGACATAACCAAGTCTTGTAAAACCTTCTTTTACTGCCGCATAACCAGCAAGATATCCAGCGACTTCTTCGTGATAGTTGAACACACAAATATTATCCGTCATGATGAAATGTTCAGGGAAATCTTCTGCCGTGATATCTAAACCAATAAAATAAACATCCGGATGCTTAGGAGCGACTTCAGCGATAGCTTCTCCTAAAGCATAACCTGGACAAAGAATGACATCATATCCTCTATCGATTGCTAAAGTGATGGATTTGATCCGCTCTGCTACGGAGATGCTAGAGGGCTTATAGTAGTTGAATGGAATATGGTTATTTTTGCACCACTCTTTTCCACCTTCATAACAAGCTTGATTGAAAGAACCATCGTTGACATCGGTAAAATCGGTGACCATTGCCACTCGAAATTCGTCCGCTTTATTTCTAGTCAAAGTTCCAATAGTAAATACGAGAGTAAAGAAAACGAGAGCGGTAGCAAGCAATGAAACAAAAAATTTCTTCATATCTTTAATTGTACAACAATTAAACTTGTTTTTTTAGAATAAAAACAAGGTTTCCCCTTCTTTATGGATGAAACAAGTAAAGGGGAACTTTTCCCGCGCTGAAAAGCTGTTTTACAAAAGCATCACAGTTTTGATAGATGTTTATCCATGAACAGGATGACCAAAAATGTTACAACAAATATATAACAATGTTATAACTGTATTTGAAATTGTTATAAAGAGAAAACTTCGTGAAACAAAAACTGATACGACATCATATATCGTATCAGTAGCAATAGAATATTCCGTTTGAACCTTGTTTATTATTTATCCAACAAGTTATGTTACTATCCGTTCTCAAAGCTTCCTCCAATATACCAACCCGGTTTTTTGTCGGTTTTATGTTCTCTTTTTCGGTACTGAATTTTGTTTTAAGTATGATTCATAGAAAATCTGCAAAAAGGATCGATAACGCTTATCTAGATACCACAGTGGATCAATCTTTAATTACTTCTTTATTCTCTTTTTTAGAGGGTATCTCCTATTTCTTTAAATTTATTCCTAACGAGGATATCGCTCGTTTTGTTTGGGTTTTATTGTGGTTAGGTGTTTTAACCATTATTACCGTTGCATTGGTCGTCTCTTTTGTCCGTTCCGTCATGGGTTTAAATGGGAAAAGAGGAACACAAAAAAAGTCCTGATGTGATATCAGAACAGTGAATAACGATGGCCTTTTTTGACTATTTTGATACATCCGGACATTTTTATGAAAATCCGGACAACCTTAAATAGTCGATAAGTTTATTATTTATTGAAAACTTTTATAAAATAAAAGCTAAATAAACCCATCAGATGATTGGCTCATTTTTATTTAATAATTTCTTATAAAGTGAATCCATCAATATAGCCCCTAGTGGAGCGGTAATTAATATTGACACCACCGCGGCAGTGAGAACTAGTGTTCCGCAACTCAAACCTTCACTCAACGCAATCGCACCAATAGAAGCTTGCACTGTTGCCTTAGGCAAATATGAAATGATAATAAATATCTTTTCTTTTGAGGAAAACTTGGTGGCTATCACGCAACATATCACACCTAAACTTCTGAATATTAACGCGATAAAGATTAATCCTACGATGATTGCGCCTTCTTTAGAGAAAGCATAATGTACATCAGTAGCAATCCCTACTAAAGCAAAGAGGAGTATTTCGAAACCTTGCCATAATCCGTTATATGATTTTTGGATGTCCTTGGCTTCTTCTTTCTTAAAGATATTGACCACTAAAGCCATGACAATAATCGCTAGCAAAGAAGAAACGCTAAAATATGGTTTTAAGACGCTTTCTAATGCCAACATGCCAAACGATATACCAAGCATAAGAATAACATTGATACTTTCATTTAATTTTAGATAGCAAATGATTAAAACCATTAAGAATCCAGCGCCAATGCCTAAGGCAATACCGGTTATTATCGATATTGGAATTTGTGATATACCCCAAGCATCAAATGTCGAGGTAGCTACTAGATTCTTGAATGAATAGAAAAGAACAATGACAAAGATATCATCACAAGATGCTCCTGCCATGACTAGTTCAGGGACGCTATGTTCTTTGCCGTATCCTTCTTCCATTAATTTAATCATTCTTGGAACAACAATTGCTGGAGAAACCGCAGCAAGAACAGAGCCAAGAAGCAAAGCTTCTAAATAGGATATCCCTAAGAATAAAGGGGCAAATATAGTAATGCCAATAATCTCAAAACAAGCAGGCACGAAGCACATTAAAATAGCTGGTCTTCCAATCTTCTTGAGATTGCTAATATCTAAAGACAAACCAGATCTCGTAAGAATAATTACTAAAGCGATTTGTCTTAGATATGAAGAGATTGACAATAATGTATCATCAACAATGTTTAATAGCGATGGACCAATTAATATTCCAAGTATGATATACCAAACTAGTTTTGGGAGTTTGATTTTTTCAAAAATAAAACCGCCAAGTATACCACCACCAAAGATAATAAATAAGGATAGAAATATATTCATATAATCTCCAATCTGCCATAGAAATTAAAAAAAGCTGATCCCTACGACAAAAAAAGTCATAGACGTCATCAGCTTTATTCTTGCGGTTTTCTATTTCTAGAAGGGAGACATCATTCCCTGTGATGATTATATATCACAAATAATTAAAACAGTTCTGACATTGTATCAATACTGTTGTTAGCGAATGGTAGCGGGGAAAGGATTCGAACCAATGACCTCCAGGTTATGAGCCTGACGAGCTACCTCTGCTCTACCCCGCGATGTAATAAATATTGGTGGAGTTCTTTGTAGCGTAAAATATTATAAGGAAATGAAGTAATAAATGCAAGTCTTATTTAGAAATGTTGAAATTTTAAACTAGGTTGATATAATCATTTTATGCAAAAATGTTTAATCGTCGTCAACGGCTTTTATATCAACGAAAACGTCCAATATAAAA
>JAFUFH010000001.1 GCA_017470005.1 Bacilli bacterium
AAGGAAAGCAAAAAATAGGAAACTGTCGATGACAGAACCTTTCACAACAGAAAAAGACAGGACAATCTGAGTTCTGTCTTTTTTCGATGCGAACTAAAAGCGAAAATGGGGGATTTTTAAGGTTTATGAGTAATGACTAGACTTTATTAGATATTTAAATATCTAAATGTAACAAAACGTTGCCAGTTGTCCAATTAATTGGAAAGAAAAGAAAATTATCTCCCTGTCCTGCTGTGCTAGAATATTGTCATGAAAAGCATAGGAGCCATACTTTCAAAATCGATCAAAGAGGGTAAGTGGGTAGAAATTAAATATCTCAACCAAGGCAAAGAAGAGACATGCTTTTGGTGTGCAATCAAGGATATAGAACCTATCTCTAGAACGTTATTTATCAAAATGTTCAATTCTTCTAAAGGCTTAGATACTCTTGATGCTCATATTTCTTTTGATAAGATTCAGGATGCCGAATTAGTTCCTTTATCCACCTTTGATTATCAGGAAAAATTAGTCAAAAAGATTGAAGAGAACCCTTCTCAATTTGAATTTTTGAATTATGAATTCTTTAATCAAAATATCTTAGGATATTATGAAGAATGCTTTAAGTATGATTCGGATCCTTATCAAAAAGAATATCAATTGATTCCCGGTATCGATGTGAATTCGTTAAAAGAGAAAAGATACATTACCCTAAACGATGAACAGATTCGAATCTTGATTCAAAACATTTACAAATTGAAAGAGAATGAGAAGTTCCATCGATATTCAGAGCTGGTCATTCAACATGTTTCGATAGAAAGTTTTGGGAAGAAATATGTTCTCGCTTATTATGATTTATCCTTCAATCCTGCAAAGAGAACTCTTTCTATGGGAAAAGAATTACATTTCAATCAATCTTTCTTAGTAGATGGAAAACTCAATTCTTTATATAACTATATTTCCACTGACCTCAATGAATTCTTGGCTCTATTTGAAAGTAATGAAGAAGAAGCACTAGCTCTTTTAAGAGAAAGCTTCCAGCACAATGAAGCCTTAAATACAAGACCTGAGATCATGGTCTTAGAAAGAGATTTTCATATCAATCTTACGAAAGCTTATGCCAAGATTTCGGAAGAATATTTCCAAAAGAAATTAGTGACTCCTTTAAAAGCTTTCTTTGGAGATTTAAGCAAAGTCAATTATAAGAGCAAAATCACAGAACCCTCTATTGTCATCTTTGATGAAAGAATCAATATCGATCAGATGAGAGTGTTATATAACACCATGAAGTTCCCGGTGACCTATGTTCAAGGCCCCCCTGGAACGGGAAAAACACAAACATTACTCAATGTCGTCTTATCTGTTTTCTTCAATAAAAATACTGTCCTTGTTTGTTCTTCTAACAACAAACCCGTCGATGGAATTGCAGAGAAATTAGATTCGTTTAAATACAAAGATACAGAATTTAAACTTCCTTATCTCAGATTAGGAAATAAAGAAAACTTAGCCAAAGCCACAAGACAAATCAAATATATTTATCAGCATCTAGAAGAATATAAAGGGGATCCTAAAGAGAATCTTTTAGATGGCATCAAAAGCAAAAATGATAGCAAGAATAAACAATTAGTCGAGTACTTAAAAATCTATGAACAAAGAAGACAAATCGAGGATATGATTCAGGATGAAAATGAACTATTATCCCATATCGATGGCTCTTCTCCTGTCTATGATTCTATGGTGAAGTCTGTACTAGAACTCAAGAACAAATTGAAAGAACTTCCTGATGTCACCAATAAAATGGTACTTGACTTATTCTCTCCTGCTAACAGTGATTTCCACACGGTTCAATTCTTATATTTTGAGACGGTGAGAAGACTTAGAAAACTCAAAGAACCTAAATATAAAGAACTATTAGAAATCTGTAATATCTATGATGAAGAAGTTAGAGTAAAAGCGTTTTATAAATGGATGAAAGAGGATGAAAATATCAATCTTTTAAACGATGTCTTCCCTATTATTTTAACCACCAATATCTCTGCTGCTTCTTTAGGTAGTGGGCAGTATAAATTTGATTTGGTCGTCATGGATGAAGCAGGACAGTGTCAACCTGCCCTTGCTTTGCTTCCTATTTTAAGAGGAAAGAAGTTGCTGTTAGTTGGAGATCCAGAGCAATTAAAACCGATCGTCTTATTAGATGGCAATGTCAACGAGAAACTGAAAGAGAAATATCAAATCTCCTCTTCTTATGATTATTGTGGAAATTCTATCATGGATGTCATGATCAAGAATGATAAGATCTCAAAGTTTGTTTTGCTTCGTTATCACTATCGATGCGGGAAGAATATCATCAATTTCTCGAATCGCAGATATTATCATTCACAATTGTTAATTGACCACATCAAAGATTTAGGGAATCTCTCTTTTCTTCAAGTGAAGAACAATAATTCACTCATTCATAATGCGAACTTTGAAGAGGCACAAGCAATAGTTCAATATTGTAAGAATAACCAAGTCAACAATTGCACGATCCTCACTCCTTTTGTCAATCAAGCCAATTTGATTCGACAGCTCTTAGAAAGAGAGGGAGTAGAAGAAATTGATGTGGGTACGATTCACTCTCTTCAAGGTGCTGAAAAAGATACCATCATCTTCTCTCCTTCCATCTCTCCTAAGACGAGTAGAAAGACTTATCAATGGTTAAAAGATAATGCGGAAATTATCAATGTCGGTGTGACAAGAGCAAAGAAAAAGCTTATTATCGCAGCGGATATGGAAGCTATTGATGCTCTCTCTGAAGATAAGAAAGATGATTTATATACCCTCATTCAATATGTAAAGAATAATGGAGCTTTTGAAGTGGTATCTACCGTCAATCCTATGGTAGAGATAGGAAAGAGTAATGGTTCTCAAAATGAAGCAAAATTCTTTACCACTGTGGGTCATTTCTGCTCTGTCAATAAAGAATATGTTGCCAAGAGAAATGTGCCTTTCTCTGAGATTTTTAAAGATGATGAAACATTGAGAAATCGAAAATTTGAATTTGATTTGGTCTTATATCAAAAGAACTTCTTCGGCACAAAACCTCTCCTGGCTTTTGAAATCGATGGAGGGGAGCACTTTGGAAGAGCGTCACAAGAAAAGTATGACTCTTACAAGAGAGAAGTGTGTAAAAAGAAAGGAATTCAATTGGTTGTCATTCCGAATTCCTTTGTGAAAGAGTATGATAATATTGCAAAGGTGATCTTTGCTTCCCAAAAGAAAAAAGGAAAGCAGGATTTACAGCTTTCACTATTTGAGGGATTGATGGATTAATATATGCAAACATTCTGGTATGTATTCTTAGTATTCGGTGTTTTATTGCTCCTAGTCTTCTTTGGAACTCTCTTTTATATTGTCTATAAAAATCTCTTTCCTAAGAAAAAGCAAGACGAAGAAAAACTAGAAGAATATGCAGCTATTTTAGTCTCTGATACACTAGAACAACTCTCACAAAAATATAATGGATATCATTTCTCTGACTTCTATATCTATGATAGAGATAATCATAAGAGAGTATCTCATATTGACGAACTCTTCCTCTGTGAAAAAGGTATCTATGTCATCAAAACAAAATATGTCAAAGGAAAAATTCTCGGAGATGATAATGAGGATAATTGGATCTCCAAAGTGGATGAAAATGAAACTCGTTTCCTCTCTCCCGTGAAAGAAAATGAGCTCTCTCTGATCCGCATGGCAAAGATGTTTAATGAATCTCCTTACTTCAATATCGTCTTGCTATTAGGTAAGGATAAAGATCTTACTCAACTCTCTTCCCGTTATGTATATTCTCTCAATGAATTAGATTCTTTCATCGAAAGCAATCCTAATACCATCTCTAAAGATAATCTAAAAGCGTTAGAAGAAAATATCACATACTTCTTAAAGAAACACGGAGATGAAGCATTCGACTTATACGAAGAGATGAACGAAGAAAAGTAAATGAAAAAGGGCCAAACGGCCCTTTTGCTTTTAGCGTTTTCTCGAAGAGGAGGAAGAGGAGGAAGAAGAGCGTCTTGTTCTTGTGACTTTGCGGTACAGGAATTGATCTCTTGAATATTCGAGGTGGAAGGAATTGTCTCTGACATAATCGGCAGCGCCAGTCTGGAAGGCAACTCTCTTTTTCAGTTTCTTTCCGATGACAATACCAGAGATGAGAGTGGTGATGATACCACCGATGGCTCCAATTAAGATACCGATCGGAACGGCAGCATCTTTCTCATCCGAATTAGCAACAAGGAATCCCAGTCCAAAGAAGAGTGCAAAGGAAGCGACAAGGATGATAGCTAAGACCAAAGCAAATTTGGCTTTAGAGATCGGGTAACGACCTGCGACTTTACCCGTCTGTCCATTGACCGCGAAGGTATAGGTTTCCTCTCTCCATTTTACATTCAAGAAGTAAAGAGGATAGAGAACATATTTGTTGGATTGGTTAGAGAGAGTGATGGCAGAATCATGAAGGGTGACATCTTCATAACCGTGAACGGTATTTCTTAGGGCGGAGATGGTACCTTCTTTGATTCTCTGGTTGGCTCTCTTTTCGGTGACCTCTCTTTCGACATCATATCTTTCGGCGGTGTAGCCAGCAAGGTAAGCGGAGACGAATTCTTTGTGCTCTCTATAGTTGAAAGGCTCAATGGATTCTAATAAGTCATCCGCAAGTTGAGAGGAGGCATCGACAGGGATATTATCAAAGGCGATATCACCGTAACGATAGATACGGTAATATTCGGTCTCTTTGTAATCGTATTCGGAATCAGACCAACGATGTGTTTTCTTGGCATCAAAGGTGACTTTACCATAAGAATCGGCAAAGAAGATGAAGTAAGGAACATACATCGTCTTTGTTTCTTCGATGGAGTTTTCCTTCTTAAAGGCGGAAGGAATAAAGAATTTCTTTTTGAAGTACTGACGGAAACAATCTTTGGATTTGTCTAAATCGAGTTGGAAAGGAATGATGTAAGAAGGTTTTAAATCTCCCGAGAGATTACCTTTCATGACCACCGCATTTCCACAATAGGGACAAGAGGTAGAAGCCGTCTTTTCATCACAGATGATTTCACCACCGCAAGAGTCGCAGCGATAGACATGCATCCCTTGGGTTTCTTCTTCGGAATAGGTAGCTTCTTCGCTTCCCCATTCCATCTTCTCTTCAAACTTCTCTTGTAATTCGTTATCTAAATCTTTTAAATCGGAGACTTGAAACTGCGCATCACAATAAGGGCATGTGACACTTTGAGAATGGATATCAAATTCTAGAGTACCACCACAACAGGGGCACTTATATTGATTGAGAGAAGACATTATTTGACATCCTTATCGTCGAAAGGATCTCCACATTCAGGACAGAATTTGGGAGGATTCTTAGGATCTTCCGGTTCCCATCCGCATTTATCGCAACGGTAGAGAGGGGCACCTTCAGGTTTCTTAGCACCGCACTCTTGGCAGAATTTACCTTTGTTGACATGACCACACTTTGCACAAGTCCAGCCATCTTCGGGTCTCTTGGTTCCACATTCAGGGCAGAACTTACCAGAAGCTTCAAAGCCACAACTCGGACATTTCCAAGTGTCCGCTTTAGGAGCAGCTTGAGCGGGAGCTTGTTGTTGCTGTTGTTGCTGTTGTTGTTGAGCCATTCCATAATAGGCTTGGGCGTTCATTCCATTTTGTCCACCCATGGCGTTTTGAGCAAAGCCAAAGCCCATGAAACCAGTCATGGCACCAGCGCTATTAGAAGCGGCAGCTTCCATGGCATTGGCTTGAGCTTGAACTAAGGTAGCGCCAGCCATAGAAGGATCTCTTAAGATCGCGGTCTGTTGTGCCTTCTTGATGATTTCTTGTTCTTCCTCGGGGATAGTGACAGAAGAGATCGCAATAGAGACTACTTCTAAGCCTCTTCTTTCTAACCAGAGATTTTCCAAAGCCTTACGCATGGCGTTCTCTAATTCTGAAATGTGAGCGACGATTTGGTTAGGACGGATCTCTAACGCGGAGAGCTGACCAAAACCTTCTTGTAATTTCGAAATAAATTCACTCTTTAATTGTCCATCTAAATTCTGTCTTCTATATTCATCGGTGACATTGCCACAGATATTGGTATAGAAGGTGATAGGATCTGCGATACGATAAGAGTAGACACCACAGCATCTTAAAGATACATCGATATCCAAATTGATCTTAGAATCGACAACACGGAAAGGAACAGGATTCATGGTTCCGAATTTGTTATCCAAAAGTTCCTTTAAGTTGATGAAGTAGATTCTTTGATCTTTACCGGTATCACCACCATAGGTAAATCTTCTACCGATGGTCTTGAAGATACCACCGATTCTTTCTCCTAAAGAGCCAGTGAAGATTGAAGGTTCAGTGGAGGCATCCCAGACAAATTCACCAGGTTCTGCGCATAATTCCACAACCTTACCTTGTTCGACAATGACCATACACTGTCCGTTATTGACAGCGATTGTGGAGCCATTAGAAATGATGTTATCACTTCCTTTGGTGTTAGAAGAGCGTTTTGGATTGACTCTCTTCTGTCCTTTCTTGATCATGACATCTGCGGGAAGAGTATCACAATAGAAAAACTCCTTCCATTGATCGCCAAATGTTCCACTTACAGAGCCGCCTAATGCTTTAATTAATCCCATAGGTTTATATTCCTTTCTAACTAATACTACTAGAAAATATTGTAGCAAATATAAATGTAAAATTATAGATAAGAAATCTTTTCTTAAATGTTACCTTTCATATTAAATGCGAAAAAACTTTACACTAAAACGATAAGACTAAGAAACGCCAATATTCCAAGACAGAAAACTACCTATTAGAACCATGAAAGCTTTGAAAAAATGGTGTTTCTTATCCCTGTCGATGGAATCTATGTTATTTGTCTCATTTATTATGAAAGGCAACAATCGTAATAAAAAATAACTTTTTCATATTGAAATATGATAAAATGTGGTATATTAATACCAACATAGATAATAAAATATTACTTTGAAAGGTCTATTATGATAAAAATTGTCAATGTAACATTAAATGGAATTAAGAATGTAAAACAAGGTAGTGTTCATTTTTTTAACGATTCAAAATATTTAAAAAACAAATGGGAAGAGGAAGAAGGTGGTCATATCATTGGTGTATATGGTCAAAATGGATCAGGTAAAACTGCTTTGATTGATTCTTTTCATTTTTTATATTTTCTCTTTTCTCCATTAAAGAACAAAAATGTAATACCCAATCCATTGATTGCTCTTCCTTCTGTTCACACGACACATTCGAAAATCTCTATTATTTTCTATTATGAAAAAAACGATATTAGAGCCGAGATTCATTATTCTGTTACCTTTTCTAGAACAAATGATAAAAATACTTTGCCCATTTCTTTAGATAAAGAACAATTATTAATAAAGAGACTCTCCCCTACAAAATCTCTTCCTTCATTTGATGTCAACCTTGACAAAGTAGATATGAATTCTCTTTTGTCTAAAGATTCTGAATTCTCTGTTGGAAATTATATTGGTGATATCAAAGGGAAGAATAGTGAAAAAGTGTTCACTGAAGTGCTTCTACTCTCTAATGAAATCAATAAGGCTCATAATACTTTGCGTTCTTTTTTAATCTCTGATTTCTTTTTGAATTATTTAAAAAAGAAAGAAGATAATCTTTCCTCAATCTATGCCACTATCATTGAGAGATTATTGATTCAATTCCGTAATAATTTGTTTTTATATACCCCTAATGATGAAGCGATATCTAATTTAGTCATCGGAGAAGCTTTAGGACATGTAAAAACAGAAGATGAACAATTCTTTTCTGGAAGTTTTCCTATTTCTTTTATGGGTCCTCAAGTCATCAGTAAAAAACAATATCAAATCTATACTTCTCTAGTAGACCAAATCAATATTGTTTTACCTGCTTTTGTTCCTGATTTCCATGTCTCTCTATTAAAATTAGATGAAAGACTTCTCTTTGATGGTCAAAAAGGAATGACCGTACAACTTGTATCCGATGTAAATGGAAAACAAATTCCAATTGCTGCGGAAAGCAATGGTATTAAAAAGATCCTTTCCATTTGTTCTGCTTTATTGTCCGTTTTTAACAAAGAAGATACTTGGCTTGTTGTCGATGAACTTGATAGTGGTGTATTTGAATATCTTTTAGGTCAAATCTTAGAAATCCTATCTGGATATATGAAAGGTCAAATGATATTCACTGCCCACAATTTACACCCATTAGAAGTGTTGGATAAGAAAGATATCTTCGTTACCACAACCAATGAAGAGAATCGTTATGTTCAGCTTATCAATATCAAACCATCAAATAATAAGAGAGATTATTATTTAAGAGCTTTACTTGTTGGTGGACAAAAAGAAGAACTGTATAAAGAGACGGAAGCTAGTAGGATACGCTTGGCATTGAAAAGAGGAGGAAAGCTCATCGAAAAGGAGTCCTAATGAAAAAGCAAACCAACAAAGTCTCCCTATTATTAACCGAGGGTAAAAGTGATACCATCACTTATGAAAATGCGCTAAGATCGTATATTCAAGAGCAATCAAAGAAAAGCAATATAAAGATTAAAACAATAAGAGGTGATTTAACCTTATCACATGATTTTAACAATCCTAAAAATGTCAAAAATCCAATCATAGAAATCAATAAAAGCATACGTGAAGCGATAAAAGAAAAGTTTTTGAAAGAAACAGATATCATCGGAGCAGCATTGATAACTGATTTAGATGCCTGTTTTTCAGATAAATCCAATTTCATTCAGAATGATAAGGTTGATGAAGTTATTTATGACCTGAATCAAAATAAAATTTTCTATCCAAATATTGACAGACTCTATCAATTTAGAAGTGAGAAACGAGTCAATATTTTAAGAATATTTGCTATGGGAAACACTAAGATCAATAAGAAAGAGATTCCTTTCCGTCTCTTTTACAACTCCATTGATTTAGAGCATTGCTTTTATAATAAAATCAATCAAAGTACAGAGGAAAAAATGGAATTATCTGAAGCCTTTGACGATACTTATGGGGTGGATTTTAAAAAGTTTGTTGCTTTTATTAATGCCCTACCTTCATTATCACAAGATTACTATAAAACATATGAAAAAGGAGAGTTAGAAAGAAACGCATTCTCTCGTCTATCTAATCTTTCTTGTTTATTAGAATGGATTGATGAATTATGCCTTAATCAGGATGAGATATCCTAAATAATGAGTTTATAGAAGAGTTGTGTTTTTTAAATAATCTTTTCCGTTATTCGTGTTCGTTTAAACAAAAAATATTCAAAAGGAATGTTTTGTGATATAATCACTTTGGATAAAAGGTGGATATCAAAGATGAAAACAGCATTACTTAGGATGGAAACTGCGGGAATGAAAGGAATCAAGGATTGGGTTTCTCTTGATTTCTATTCTAAGAAGACATTATCTAATTTTAAATTAGATGATGACAATGTAAGAGTTTTATATGGCCCAAATGGTGTTGGGAAAAGCTCTATAATGCTATCTGCTTATTTTATCAAACAAATAGTTGGAAATCCTTCATTTATTGCTTCTTTGACAAGAGATTCTTATACAAAACTAATCAATAAAGAAAGAGGACGTTTTGATGTTGTTTTCTATTTTGCTTCTAATGATGAAAAAGCAAATAAATGGTTAGGTTTTCGCTATTCGTTAACTTTAAATATGGATGAATCATCCCCTTACATTCAAAAAGAAAAACTAGAACGTCTTGTCGGTGTAAGATGGATGGATAATTATCAAACCGTGCTTGAAAATGAGAACGGATATCTTCTCTCTTTCCTTGCTGAAAAAGGAAAAGATATGTTTTCCGATTTTAAAGAATACAGTAAGAATGTATCTCGTGAGAAATCGATACTAACTCTATTTCCTTCTTTCTTTGTGAAGAACAATAAAAGATATGTAGACTATTTCGTGGAAGAAGAGAGAAGTAAAGATGCCTTTGCTATAGTCTCTGCCATTCGATTTTTCCGAAATTTAAATGTCTATGTTAATCCTTCTGATTTACCTAAAATTAGACCTGATGAAAAAGACATCGATTCATTTTTAAAATCTATCACAAGAGAGGAGTTCCTTTCTGCTGCACGAGATGTTTCTCTAGTAGATGAAGATTATGATTTTATTTCTTTAAAAGAAAAAAGTGATTATTTGGAAATGATTAAGAGGATGAAAACATTCCTACAAATATTCAAGAGTAATATCAAAGACATTCGAATTGATGAAACTATCCAAAGAGATAAGATTCGTTGCAGGAAGATCTTTGTTTATCCTAATTACGAAGTAGATTATGAATTTGAAAGCACTGGAATAAAAAATCTCTCTAAAATGTTTTCACTACTTGACTTTGCTGCAAAAGGAGGGGTTGTCTTCATCGATGAATTTGATGCGAATATATCCGGTGTATATCTAAGAAAATTAGTCGAATATATGAACAGTTATGGAAAAGGACAATTATTCTTTACTGCCCATAGCCTTGATCCTATGGTATCTCTTTCCGATAAAAGAAAAGCTCTTTTCTTTTTAGGAGTAGATAATAAAGTAACTACCTGGACAAAAAATGGCCATTACAAACCCTACAATCTCTATCCGGAAGGAATGATAGAGGGTGCACCTTTTAATATCGAGTCTTTTGATTTCTTGAAGTGCTTCTCTTCTAGGGAGGATTGATATGCAATTGATTCTTGTCATGGAGTGTAACTCTATAGCTAAGACGGATTATATGTATATCAAAGCATTTCTAGACCACTTTTATCCTGACCGAACTGTTAAATTATCCCCTATCTTTTTAGGCGGAAAAGCTAAATATGACAAAGTAGAAAAAAAGATAGAAGAGCAAAAGAAAAAGTATCATGCAGGTCATAATCAGAAAGAAAAAACCAATGTGTGCTTCTTCTTGGATACTGATTTTGGAAAAGATGGTGATAGACTTAATTCTATAATAGAAAAGTTTTGCAAAGAAAAACAATATTACTTAGTATGGTTCCATAGAGATGTAGAGGAAGTTTTCTTGCAGAGACAAGTGTCCTCTGAAGAAAAAGTAAAATGTAGCAAGGCTTTTTTAAGAAAGCCTAGCTTTAATGAAAAAGATTTGAAAAAAAGGGTAAAAATAGATTTTACGAACCCTCCATTTGGTATTTCCAACATCAAGAAGGTAATGGATGAAATTTATGGGAAACTGGAAAAGCAGGAATAGATAATTGTAGAAATCTAGGTAAAAAAATTAGGCAACTCCATTTTAAAGGAAACTAAAAAAAAGTATAATTTATGCAAAGGAGAAGCTTATTATGTCTGAGAATAAGAAAGAAATGGTTGCAAAGCTTTCGAATGTGAAATTAGTAATTGGGAAAGGGTTTGATTTGTATTGTGGATTAAAAACAACTTATGCGGATTTTTTGGGCTCGGAAATGCAAAAATTTCAATTATTAATGAAAATTATTGATAATTATGATTCGACAGTAAATAGAACCGTTAAACTAGATGATAAGATTGAATTTTGGAAAGCTAATTGTTCATTTAAGGATATCAGTGTATGGCATTTATTTTTTGCTCTTCTTAAAAAGAGTCATGATAATAAAAAATGGAACTGGTGTGACATTGAAAAAGAAATCAAAGATTCACTTTTGCGAAAAACAGAAAAAGATGGTGAGGTCTGTTGGAAAAATGTTGGGGCGGCATTGCAAAGTTTGCTAAAAGCTAGTTGTTATTTTTCAGCATTTTCCACAAGCATTTTGGCTTCGTTTATTTATGCCAAACGAAATCGCTCATTATTTAATACTGAATTCGATTTTAATTATTATCTTTTGGATGAACTAAAAGCATTTGAGAAATCTTTTGGGATCTATATAAAAAATCTTCATGGAGGTGAAGGGTATGAAGACCGAAGTTTTTCAACGCATACACTATTTTCAAGGAAAGCAAATAGCCTTATAAATAAATTGTGTAATAAGGAAGAGATTAGGTCTATTGACACCTTTAATTATGACACATTAGAGATTAAAGATTTGTATGAGAAGATTAACCATATCAATGGTGATGAAGATAATCCTATTTTTGGAATTGACTCAGATGAATTTGAAGCTTGTGCCCCTCAAAGCATATTTACAAAGACAAATCGACGAATGGAATTAGATATAAAGTCTAATGAATATTATAATGCTAGACAATTTGAAAACTTGATAGTGTTTGGTCATTCTTTAAATTCGGCTGATTATAATTATTTCTTTGCTTCATTTGACTCTCTTCAAATGACTAATATGGCCAATAATAATAAAGTCATTTTCTCTTATTACATATATGATAAAGAAAAGGAAAGCCAAATTAGACTGAAACAATTAAAGGCAGTTCGTGAATTATTTGAAGCATATTCAAAGTATAAAGGAAACAGTTTTGCACCAAATAAGTTACTTGATATATTGACATTCCATAGAAAAGTAGTTCTTAGGGAAATTGAAAAAGACGAAATAATATGAATTAAACTTAGAAATCGAGAATGACATGATAAAACTAATGTCTATCTTCTTTATAGAATTATGGATTTAAAAATGATTTAATAAAGAAAAGAGATAGAAGGAGGTATAAGATGAAAAAAGGATTTGTTTTAGTTTTATTACCAACATTATTATTGTTTTCTTGTACAACGAATACTTCTACTACCACTAATCAAGATACCACTCCTTCTGTGAATACTACTTCTATTGAAAACACAACCATAGAAGAAACAACAATTGAAACTACAACAGAAGAGAGTGTTGAGGAAGAAACAACAGTAGAAGAAACAACAGTAGAAGAAACTACGGTAGAAGAGACTACTGTAGAAGAATCTACGGAGGAAGAAGAAACCTTATCCATTGAGGATATTGAAGCTTTACTTCCTTCCTTAGATGAAACACCCAATTACACGATGGAGTTTTCATCTACGGTTATTTATAACGAATACAACAAAGAAGAAGAACACGAATATATCTTTGTCAATAATGCAGAAGTGAAAAGCTATGTGACGGAAGATTATGCTTCTTATAAGAAAGTAGATGAATATCAAAATGTCTATTCCTATTATCAAATCACACCAGGGAAATATACAAAGTCTACTTCTTATTGGTGCCACACTTATTTTGATTCAGGACATTTCCTTTCAAAATTTAAGAATTCTGTTATCACTACTTCTCTTAGTGATATCTTAAATGATAACAAAGAGAATATTGTTTTAAATGAAGATAATGACCATCCTTATTTTGAGATAGAAGAAGTTACTTTCCCTTTAGATTTAGAGTACTGTAAAGTCTATGCGCAAAGAAGCGATAACTGTTCTTTCTCTTATTTTGTTAAAGATAGTTATCCCGATTGGAAAGCTACAAACTTTAAAATTGAACCTACATTAGAAGAAAATGAAATCACATCTATCAAGATCAGTTATGATGCCAAAGAAATGTATCCGGAATTTGGTAACTCTGGAAAAGTTGATTTCAACTTCACCGATTATGATTTACATGTAGAGTTTATTATCACCAATATCGGATCTACAGAAGTAGAGATACCGCAGGATTTGCCAAGATAAAATAAAAGAGTTATCGTCTCTCCTATTACTCTAGGATTGCGATAACTCTTTTTTAATTTAAAGCTTAGGGATTTCCAAAGATATCATTGATATCAGGAAGCAAACCATTTTGATTGGCTTCCAGTCCAGTAGAATCAGTAATGATATCATTATCAAATTGAATGATATCTAATTCAGGTTTTGTGTATGTGTTATTCATGGTTATCTCTCCTTAATTTGCCTCGGCAAGATAGTCAATACAAGCTTTAACATCTTCATCATAGTTACCATAAATGTCTTGGTATTCAATGGCTAAAGATTTCACAGATTCTGTTCTTTCTCTTGTCATGACAACTGAATCATCATTTAAGATGAAGTAAGCAGCCCAGGTGAGTTCTGTTGTATAGTTTGCTTCCGGTATAGCAAGGTTTGCACTGAAGATGACGTAATCTGAAGTTCCTTCATAATTATCATCAGAACTTATTTTTCCTTTTGAATCACAATAAACAAAAGGAGTATTTGTTAGTGTAGCTTCAGATTTTCCAACATTGACATTGGGTTCATTCAAAACATCACTTAATTTTTTAGTGCCTAATTCTTCTTGCATTGCGACAGCGACGCCATAAGAGACGATCTTATTTTGAATGTCAAGTATATTGTCTCGGTTTAATATTGCACCTAAATTGACTTTTGTGTTTTGTGGAGTATATGTTGTAACTGCTCTTGGAGTTGCAATTTTTTTGTAAAGTTGGATTGCTTCTTGCTGTGTATATGTCGAAGATTTATAATATCTAAACCTACCATCTGAAGAGTTATATCGTAAATGTGCCTTAGCAGAAACAATGTTAATATTTCCATCTTCAAAATCAATACTGTTAACAATAGAAGTATCCCTTGACTTTAAACCATTAGCGTCAGTAGTTTGGCCAATATATTTTCCACTATTTGCTTGAATAGAGAAACCATCAGTAATTTCACTTATGGTAAAAGTAGCAGCATCAATATCAGTGTCAGACTCGATAAATGAATCAGTGGAACTAACTTCAATTTTGTTATTAGGATCATCTAAATTTTCTAAAGATCCATTTAAACAAAAAATCCTGATTTGCACAGTGGATATAAAACTTCCCTTATTTACTTTAGTTTTCGCTTGAACACCTGCCTATATTTCACATTTTGACTGCATTTTGCTGCCATGTTCATGAACTTATCTACCTTTTCATAACGATTTTC
>JAFUFH010000014.1 GCA_017470005.1 Bacilli bacterium
TTCGCCTCCATAGACCTTATAAGGTCTAACAATTTTAACACATTTGTTAAATTAGTCAATTCTGGGATTCTTTTTCACTCTTTTGAATTTTGAAAAAATAAACTACAAGTTTAATGAAATTGTTCTCAAACAAGGTATAATAATCGTGGATAAGGAAATTGGTACATAGATACCGTGTTATCTTCCTTACCACGTAAAGATGCCTACAGCCACCTTAATCTCGATAAAAGATCATTAATTCCATGATAAGGATGAGGTCGTTGGTTCAATTCCAACCTGGTCACAAGACCGGTAGCTCAGTTGGTAGAGCTCATAAAATGAAAGGCATCTTGTTTTTTTTGACAATAGAAAGGAGGTGCAACAAAATGAGTTTCGTTCAAATCACCAAAGAATTATTGAATCAAACTATCACCGAGAATGGCGACAAAGCTTTTGTTTCCACTCTTTCTCCGTGCTTAGACTATTTTGCTTTGTGCGGTGGAAAACGTTTTTACCTCAAAGATTGCGCCTCCTTATTTGTCAAAGCATTTATGGAGGACAAAAAGACTGCTTTAAAGCTTTTGTTCTACACTCGTGATATCAAGAACGGCTTAGGAGAACGTAGAATGTTCCGTTTCTTATTCTCTAGCCTCTGTCTCTCTTACCCCAAAATCGCAAAGAAAGTCATCCCCTATGTTCCCGAATACGGAAGATATGATGATCTTCTTGCAACCCTCTTCACTCCGGTGGAGGATGTCACCATAAAACTTATCTCTAAACAATTGAAAGAAGATATGGAAAACAAAGCGCAAGGAAAGTCTATCTCTTTGCTTGCCAAATGGCTTCCCTCTATCAATACTTCTAACCAAGAAGCACGCTTTTATGCACGCTATCTCTGTGAGAAGTTAAATCTTTCTAAAGCCGATTATCGTAAGACGCTCTCCTATCTTCGTAAAGGCATGTTAGTTGAGAACGATATGCGAGTCAAAAATTATGATTTTGACTACGCAAAAGTTCCTTCTATGGCCATGAAGAAGTATGGTGTCGCTTTCTCTCGCAATGACAGAGAACGTTACACCGAATATCTTTCTCAAGTTCAGAAGGGCGAGAAAAAAATGAATGTCGCTGTCTTAGACCTCGTCTCTTACTTACGTGCACTCCGCAAAGCCTTAAACGTCGATAGAAACTATGACGAAAGAGAAGATTATTTCGAAACCACTTGGAATGAAGTCGTTCGTCAGGGTGGAGAAATCGACCAAAGAGTCTTAGTGGTCCGCGATGGCTCTGCTTCTATGACATGGTCTCGAAATAATAATATCTGCCCCTTAGATATCGCCGATGCGATGGCTTTGTACACCTCTGAGCGTCTCACCGGAGAATTCCACAACAAATTTATCACCTTCTCCGAATCCCCTGAACTTGTGGACCTCTCTTCTTTAAAGACCATCAAAGACAAATATATCCAACTCAAAAACTATGATGATTGCACTAACACCGATATCGAGAAAGTGTACCAATTGATATTGGATGTTTATCAATCCCCTAATTTCAAGAGCGAAGATGCCTTGGATAAGGTGTTGATAGTCTCTGATATGGAATTTGACATGGCAACACAAGGAACCTATTTCTCTCCTCGTAAAGAATTGCGTTCTACCTTTGAAAATTTCAAAAAAGCATTTGACAAGCTCGGCTACAAGATGCCTGAGATTGTCTTCTGGAATGTCGAATCTCGTGCTAGCCGTGTCCCCGTGTTAGAGAATGAGTTCGGTGTCAAATTAGTTTCTGGTTCTAGCAAGAATGTTGTAGATTTAGTAGTGAACAACGAATCATTGAATCCTTTCGACTTTATGAATAAAGTCTTACGCCGTTACCAATTTATCGATGAGCTTTTTAAAAAGGACTTATAATGCTTAAGAAATTCCCTAGAGTTGACTTAGTCGCTACCGGAAAACGCATCGAACGTTTGATGCTAAAGAATCACCTTGTAGTCAAAGACTTACAAGAAGCTTTCGGTTTCGAATATCCTCAAGCGATATATAAGTGGCTCAAAGGCTCCTGTCTTCCTACCATCGATAATTTGGTCATTTTGGCACTGTTGTTTCACACTACAATTGACAAAATCGTTGTTATCAGCGAATGATTCTTCCCGGCAGAGTTCTTCTCTGCCGTTTTTCATAAAAAAAGCACCCCGAATGAGCACACAACATATGAACGATATAATAACAAAAGGTGTCACAAATTCAACAATATTTTTAGTTTGTGACACCTTTTTGCTGTTTTTAATATTTTCTAATAAAATACTAGATAAAGGATGCTATTTGTTAATCATCATCGTCTTCGTCGTCATCATCATCGACTTTTTTACCAGTTTCTTTATCTTTCTTATCGAAGACTTCTTCGATAGGTTTCACAATCATATAGAAGACAGGAATACTTAAGAAGACTACCCAAGTAGGATGCCAGATTCCAAAGTACATGCCGACAAAAAGGTAGATAGCAGCCACAAAGGGAGGCAAAGCAAAGTGAGAGACTCTTCTTTTAGAGATGGCTTCAAAGATAGAAGGAATCACAGGAACAAGAAGGAAGACAATCCATCCGATAGCCCAACCAGAATTACTGTTTCCATAAGTCCATGGAGTATTGATTAAGAAACCAATCAATAAATAAGCGATTAAAGCAAGAAGTCCAACGATAGAAGAGATGATACCTAAGACAATACCTTGATGTTTTTTCTTTTGAATCAATTCTTCTGTCTCTTTTTCTCCTATATGGACATGATTTCCTTTGTTGTCATCGATGTGGATACCATCTTTAGAGATATGAACTTCATCTCCATCTTCACTCGATACATGGATTCCGTCTTTTCCGATAGAGACATGATCTCTTCTTCTTTCTTCTTGCTCTTGAGAACGTTCTTTTTGTTCTCTCACAATCTCATCGATAGGAACATCTGTTCTTAATAAATCATCTAAAGATACATGATATAGATTGGCTAAACAAATCAAATTATCCGTATCAGGAGAAGCTTCTGCTCTTTCCCATTTGCTGACAGCCTGACGGGATAAGCCAAGTTTATCGGCAAGTTCCTCTTGGGATAGACCAGATTTCTTTCTCAATTCTACTAAACGATTCGCAATCTCGATATTCATATTTTGTGCCTCCTAAATCTGGCATAAGTGTAACGTTTTACTCGGTTGCAGCACCACCAATTCTAGTTTTCAATTCCGCAACTATTGGTTGCGTTTACAATTTTCGGGCCTGTAAGTATGATATCACAGGTGAAAACAGTTTGATAAAAATTTGTAATCTTAGTTAACAATATCTTTTTTTATTTAACAAGTTGGTTTTGGTTAAATATCGGATTTAAGAATATGATTCATAACGTTTCAATGGCAATAAAAACTATTTCTCGTGCACAATTTTCCCTGTCATATGCTCGATTTCAATCTCAAATAGGTTCATTCTAGGGTAATCTTTCTCGATTTCGTGTTCTACTTCTTCCTTACTAGGATAATATTTCATGAACATAAGGCGTCTTTAAAAGGCACCATTTTGGTTTGCTTCAAGTGGTTATAGATGAGTTTCATGGGTTCATCAACTGAAGACGCCTGGGACATGTTATTCCCATACACCTCAGCCTTTCGGCTTCGGGGCTACATTTTCTATAGATGTTAAGTGCGGCGTTTATGTCCGCATTCACTATTCTTTTATCCTTTGTTCTATAGAGGGAGCGCGTAAA
>JAFUFH010000015.1 GCA_017470005.1 Bacilli bacterium
CTATATTTGCTGAAATATGTTCTTGCTTAACTGTATTTTAGTCGTTTAGGTAAGGAAAATCCATAGCTTCTTATTGAATGTTAACATTCTGTCAATGTGTTTCAAACATTCTTATAAAAGTGCCACAAAATGAGGGAAGCGAAGACCATTCAATCGCTAATAAAACAGATTATTTAGAACCGCATTTGTAAAGAAAATAAGTCCCCTAGGTAGTCCTGCAAAAAAGAAAGAACTAAGATTTAAAAAAGTAAATTCCTAGAGAATAAAAAACGAAAATGCAATAAATAACAATTTAAATGACAATTCTTTTCATTGAAAATGATAATATAATTAGGGTAGATAAGAGAGAAGAATTATTATGATTAAAAAAACAACCCATATTCAGGATTCTCTAGGCTTATTAGGGCATATTCCCACCATTCATGCACCCGTCCCAGAATATCTTTTTATTGCTTCAGAGAATGCGAGATGTCCTAAAGCGGAACTCTTTATCAAAGAAGGGGATTATGTCAAATACGGTCAAGTGATCGGTATGAGACATGCCGCCTTTTTTGACCAACCGATTCACGCCACTTGCTCTGGTACTTTTGAAGGCTTTGAAAAGCATTATCACAGAAGTGGTAAGATGGTCAATTTCATGAAGTTCCACAATGACTTCTTAGATACCAAAGATGAATCCATCCACGAAAGAAGCGAAGAAGAAATCAAGAAACTTACCAAAGAAGAAATCACAGAGATTGTGAAAAACTGTGCTTCCGTTGGTTTAGGTGGTTCCTCCTTCCCCACTTACATCAAATTCCAAACCAAAGAGAAAATCAACACCATTCTCATCAATGGTATTGAGTGTGAACCTTATATCAACGCCGATCACCGTTTGATGCTAGAAGAGCCTGAGAAAGTTGTCAAAGGCATTCAGATCATCCAACAAGCTTTCGATTGCAAAGATGCGAGAATCTGTATCAAATCCAAATATAAAGATATCGCGGAAGTCTATCATGAATTCTTAAAGCGTTACAAAGATAGTGGAATTACCCTTTCTTGCGTCAAGAATTACTATCCTCAAGGATGGGAAATCGCTATGATCAAAGAAAGCTTAGGAATCCAAGTAGAGAGTGGAAAACTTCCCTCAAGTTATGGCGTCATCAACTTCAATGTTTCCACCGTCTTAGGTATCTATGATGCCGTCAAATACAATATGGCCGTCTCGGAAAGAAGAGTCACCGTCACCGGAGATGGTATCAATTATCCTTCTAACTTCTTTGTCCGTGTCGGCACTCCTGTGAAATATTTGATTGAACAATGCGGAGGATATAAAAATCCTGACAAAGATAAAGTCTTCATCCTCGGTGGACCGATGATGGGTGCTTCTCTTCCTAGCGATGACACCATCTGTACAAAGACAGTGACTTCTATCATCGTCATGGATAAGAAAGAATATAGAGAAGAACCTTGCATCCGTTGTGGATCTTGTTCTCTCTCCTGCCCTGTGGGACTTCAACCTTATCAAATCATGAACACCATGAAGAGCATGCCTGTCGATAAAGAAAAGATCAAATTCTTAAATCCTCTTAAATGTATTGAATGCGGTCTTTGTTCTTATAGCTGTACATCCAATATTCCTGTCACGGATTACATCCGTAAAGCCAAAGTAGTTGCGAGGTTAAAATAATGAATATCATCAAAGAAAATTCACCTCATCTGAAACGAAAAGATAATCTCAATATGATGATGTTGGATGTCATCATCGCATTGATGCCGGTTGTCATTTTCTCTTATGTCGTTTTTCAGTGGAAAGCCCTTCGCAATGTCTTGATCTCTGTCGCGGTGATGGAGCTTTGCGAATTCGTGTTTGTTCTCATCAAGAATCGTCTTCCCTACGATGGAAAGAAACACACCTTAAAAGAACATTGGGAGAATCAAAAGAAGAATTATCATCTCTCTAACTTCTTGACTCCTTTGGTCTCCGCCATGATCTTTGCCATGGTCATGCCCGCTTCTTCTAATCCTGCTCCGATGATTTATGTCGCTCTTATCATCGGTTCCATCTTCGGTATGGTCATAGGAAAGTTGGTTTTTGGCGGAACAGGCAAGAACATCTTCAATCCTGCCGCTGTCGGCATGGTGTTTTCTAAAGTGTGTTTTGGTTCGTTCTATGTCAATGGAGGCACTTCTTTCTTTGATGTCGCTGCTTCTGGCACCGCACTATCTGGTGTGGATGCTGCTACCTCTACTTCCACCATGCTGGTCACTTTAGGTTCTTCTACGATTGATGTAGGCGCCTATGGATTAAAGGCGATGTTCTTTGGTCTCATGCCTGGTGTCATCGGTGAAGTATCTAAGATTTGTATCTTAGCTGGTCTCATTTATTTATTGATTCGTAGAACCATCGATTGGAGAATTCCTCTAGCTTATTGTGGAACATTCCTTTTCATCATGTTCTTTGCTTCTATCTTTGCTCACATTCAAAACAATAATGTTCCTATGTGGAGATATGTCGGATATCAGTTCTTATCCGGCGGTCTTCTCTTTGGTGCTACCTTTATGGCAACAGATCCTGTCACTTCACCTATTAGCAAACCCGGAAGATGGATCTATGGAGCCTTACTTGGTTCTCTTACCGTCTTGATTCGTCTCTTTGCTGCTTATCCGGAAGGCGTAGTCTTCTCTATCCTTTTAGGTAACGCCTTCACTTGTTTCATTGATTATTATAAGTGGAGCGATAACCGTTTCACTTGGAAGAAGCTTGTCGCTTTAGGAAGTACAATTCTTGTCCCGACCCTCATTGTGATCTGGGCTTTGGCTGTGGAGGTGCTCTAATATGAATCCCATGGTGAAAAAATATATCAAGGTGTCTATCACCTTAGGTCTCATCGCGGGTATCTGTGCCCTTCTTATCGGTATGGTCAACTGGTTGACCGTAGAAACAATCGCGAAGAATAAGATTTTAAAAGAACAGAACGGATTGAAACAGATCTATGAAGATGGTAATCCCGAAGAAATGAAATTAGAAAAGGAATACCAATACATCGAAAAGATTTGGTATGTCAAGGATAGCCAGGGAGAAGAACTTGGCTATGTCTATAAGACTTCGGGTAAGAATGCCTATGGTGCCATCTCTATGTTAGTCGGTGTGGAGGATGGAAATCTTGGTCAATTCATTCTCTTAGAAGATACCCAGACTTTTGCTTCTACCTTAGAAGATAATTATGTCTCTGTTTATAACGCAGGAGAAAGAGAATATAGCGATGTCAGCTGCGGTGCCACCTATGGCGCCAAACTCATCCGCGATATGGCTAGTGAAGCGTTAGAAGATTATGAAGGGAGGGTGTTATGAGCGAGAGAAGTTTACAACACAAAGAGTCTTTCATCACTCCGATCTTAAAACAAAATCCTCTCTTTGTTTCTATCTTAGGTACCTGTCCTGCTTTAGCGGTCACCAAGTCTTTAGAAGCTAGCTTTGGTATGGGACTTCTTTTCACCTTCGTTGTCTGCTGTTCCAACGTTTTGATTTCCGCTTTGAGAAAATTGATTCCCGAAGAAGTCAGAACTCCTTGCTATATTGTCATCATCGCTGCTTTTGTCACCATCACTAGAATGCTCACGGAAGCTTTCCTTCCCGAACTTTATTCTTCATTAGGTGTCTTCTTAGCCTTATTGGTTGTCAACTGTATCGTCTTAGGTAGAGCGGAAGCTTTCGCTAGCAAGAATTCTGTCTTTGATTCTCTTCTTGATGGCTTAGGAAATGGTGTTGGTTACACTTGGGCCATCTGTCTTATCGGTGTCATCCGTGAAATCTTAGGTACCGGTATGATCACTTTCGGTAAGATCTTCACTTTCATCCCTCTCTTTAGAATTCCGATCTTAAAAGCGTTAGATGGAAGCTTTAATTATTCGATGTCTGTCTTCTCTCTTCCTACCGGTGGTTTCATTGTCTTCGGTTTGATCTTAGCCGTGATCGCCGCGATTGAAGGAAGAAAGAAAGCCAAAGAAAAGATCAAATTACAAGCCGAGATGAAAGCGGCGGTGAAAGGAGAAAAGTAATATGAATACCACTCCTTATATTTACACGTTCTTATTGGCGATCATCTCTTCTTGTCTCATCGATAATGTCGTCTTATCCCGTTTCTATGGCATCTGTCCTTTCATCGGTGTCTCTAAGAAAGTGAAAAGCGCCTTCTCTATGGGTGTCGCTGTCACCTTTGTCATCATCCTTGCCGCCTTGATCTGTTGGCCTTTGTATCACTTTGTCTTATTACCTTTACAGATTCCTTTCATGGATATCCTCACTTATATCTTAGTCATCGCCTCCTTGGTTCAAATTGTAGGATTATTCATCAAGAAATTCTCTGCTCCCTTATATCAATCCTTTGGTATCTATCTTCCTTTGATCACCACAAACTGTGCTGTCTTAGGTGTCGTTCAAACCAATACCGATACTGCCCTATCTTTCGGTCTATCTATGGCCAATGCCATCGGTACCTCCTTAGGTTTCCTTCTTGTCATTGTCTTATTCTCTACCATGAGAGAAAGAATTGAAGAATATAATGGAAACAAAGCGTTCAAAGGAGTTCCTATCGCTTTGATCTCCGCTGCCATCTTAGCCATGGCTTTCATGGGCTTGATGGGTATTGGAGCCAAGTAGTATGAGCGATACTCTTCGTTTGGTGATTGCTATCGGAGTGATCCTTTTCCTTCTTGCTACCTTCATTGTCACCTTTATTCTCTATAAGAGAACTCCTGCTCCGAAAGGGTGTGAGAATATGGGTCCCAATAAGGAAAGATGCAAGAATTGTGAGATGTCTTGTCACTTAAATATCTATGCCGATAGAAAGGAGAATGAATGATATGGAATATTTTTTAATCGCAGTATATGCCTTCTTGATCCTTTTAGGAATCGGTATCATCTTAGGTGTTTTGTTGGTCTTGTTCTCTAAGATTTGGGAAGTCAAAGAGGATGAGAGAATCAAAGAAGTCGAGAAGATGCTTCCTAACTTTAACTGTGGCGCCTGTGGTAAAGCGGGATGTCATGATATGGCTGTGGCCATTGTCAAAGGGGAAGTGAGTAAGCTGAGTCAATGTAAGCCTGGCAAAAAAGATAAGAATTATGATCCTATCATCGAATATATGTCTTCTCATCCGGATGAGGATGGAACAAAACACGTCCCAACCATTTAAATGAAACACAAACACATTCTTCTTTTATTCCCTCTTTTACTCTCTCTGTCATCGTGTGAAAATGATACTCCTGTTTTTCAGGAGTATCTTTATCTTTTTGACACTTTTGTGGATATGAGATTATATGAAGGAAACAAAGAACAAAAAGATCACCTGGTCTCTTTGTTAAAAGAATTAGATACTTTGTTAGATCCTTATCAATCTTATCAAGGGGTGAACAATCTTCACGCGATCAATGAAAGCCAAGAAAGAATGGAAGTATCTCCCTATTTAAGTGAGTTTTTAACTCTATCATTACAAGCCAAAGAAGAGACAAAAGGGTATATTGATCCTTTGATTGGTTCTCTTTCTTCTCTTTGGAAAAGTGATTTAGAAAAGGGAGTGATTCCCTCTCAAGAAGAGATCGATTATCTTCTTCAAGAGAAAGAGAATTCCTCTTTATCAATAGAAGGGAACTATGTTCAAAGAAGTGGTAGTGCTACCCTGGATAGCGGCGCTCTTGCCAAAGGCTATGCCTTAAAGAAAGTGAAAGAATATTTAGAAGAACAAAAAATCAACCGATATCTTTTCTCTTTGGGTGGTTCTTCCATTTTGTTAGGAGAAAAGACGAGCCAAAATAAAGATTTTAAAGTCTCTATTCGAGAACTTGGAGATCAACTTTATTTTCAATTGCATTCTACTTCTTTAGGTACTTCTTCTATCTATCAACAAAAATATGAGATCGATGGAAAGATTTATTCTCATATCATCAATCCGATGAATGGAAAAGCGGAAGTGAAATCTCCACTAGTGGTTGTCAGTGGTTTAGATCCTTTCACTATGGATTGTTATTCCACTTATTTTGCTCTCTGTGGCCAAGAAGTGATGGCTACTATGGAAGAGAGATGTGATGCTTTATTCTATGATGGTAAAGAGATTACCTATCGCTCCGAAAGCTTAGAGGTATATCAAAGATGAAGAAGTTTTTGCGCTCTCATCTTTTTGATGGGATTGCTCTCATCGCTTTGGCTCTAACTTCCGTTGCGATTTTATTGGGACTCCTCTTTTCTCGCACGTCTTCTAATCATCTGATCGCGACGATTTATTTTAAAAACGAAGTCGTAGAGACCGTAGATTTATCTAAAGAGAGCGAAGAAGAACGACATCTAGAAGTGAAAGGGGCACACTCGGAAGTCATCATCGCCATCAAAAGAAATTATATTGGAATAGAAGAGAATGATTGTCCTTCTAAGACTTGTATTCACATGTCTCCTTTGGCAAAGAGCGGAGTGATTGTTTGTGCTTATCAAATGATTCGAATCTCTGTGGGAGAGAGCTTTTCTGATGTGGAGGTGTTATGAGAAACGGGGTGAAAAGAATTGCTTTCAGCGCCGTTTCTTTGGCTTTAGCTATCGCTATCTCTTATTTTGAAAGCTATATTCCTATGTTTGTTCCTGGTGCAAAACCAGGACTGAGTAATATCATTATTTTATTGGTGTTATATATAGCCACATGGAAAGAAGCACTCTTTGTGGTTTTAGGAAAAGTGTTCATTGTATCTCTGTTGAGAGGAAACATGTTTGATGTGATATTTTTCATGTCTTTAACCGGTTCGTTTCTCTCTTATATCGTGATGGTATTATCCAAGGTTTTCCTCAAGAAATTAACGCCAGTTGGTGTGTCTTTGCTGGGCGCTTATTTCCATACTCTTGGTCAAGTGATGGCTTTAAGCATCTACATGGCTAGTATAGAAATGTTCTTTTATTTTCCTCTTCTTTCTTTATTTGCTCTAGCGACAGGTGTCTTAACTGGATTGGTTGCTCAACGAATTGTAGAAATGAATATTTTTTCTTTAAATTCATAGTTTTTCATCTTCGGAACATTTCATTCTATCAGCAGAAGGAACGATTAATTTCGATCCCCATTCTCTCTTGTTACATAAGAATAAGGTTGAGCGCAATCTAAATCATCATCCCCATCTTTTGCGTGGTTTTTATCTCTGATCATCGCTTTATCTTCTATAGAGATGAGAGCTCTTTCTTTATAGGCGTCATAATCCCCTAATTTTGCATACCCTTTCCCCTGGATATTCATAGGAACTCTTTGATGACAATAAGGACAAGTGAAGTTTAATTCTTCGATTTCTTTTAAACAGTGCGGACAAGTTTTCATGACCTTAGTATATCACTTTTCTTTTTGACTGGAGAAAGGATTCATGGACTCTTGTTTTGTAT
The DNA here is from genome assembly GCA_017470005.1 of Bacilli bacterium. Taxonomy (GTDB): domain Bacteria; phylum Bacillota_I; class Bacilli_A; order RFN20; family CAG-288; genus Enterosoma. Next base: position 7,389 of record JAFUFH010000015.1, read on the forward strand.
GTTTTTTGCATTTTTTAGAAAGTTGTTTTATAATCAAGATGAGGAAATGGTAATACGATGACAAAAAAGACAATTATTGCATTTATCTATGATTTTGACCACACACTCTGCACCACCGATATGCAAAACTATTCTTTCATTCCTTCTTTAAATATTGAGCCCGGAGAGTTTTGGGACAAAGCCAATAAATTAACAAAAACTTATCATATGGATCCCCTACTTGCTTATATGTATTTGATGTTAGAAGAGAGCAAAGCAAGGAATTTACCAATCTCACAAGAACACTTTAATAAATTAGGACAAGCAGTTCAGTTCTTCCCGGGTGTCATGGACTGGTTCAAGAGAATCAATGAATACGGAAAGAGTAAAGGTGTGGAGATTCATCACTATGTCATCTCTTCTGGAAACAAAGAAATCATTGAAGGAACGGCTATCTATAAATATTTCAAGAAAGTTTATGCTTGTGAATATTTCTATGACGAGAACGGGAATGCCATCTGGCCTAAGAGTGTTGTCAATTACACCACCAAGACTCAATACATCTATCGTATCAATAAGGGCGTTCTCAATGTCGCTGAAAATGACAAGGTCAATGCTTCTATGAAAGATGAAGATAAACCTGTTCCGATCACTAATATGGTTTATATTGCAGACGGACTTACTGATGTTCCTTGTATGAAGTTAGTCAAATCTGGTGGAGGAACCGCGATTGCTGTCTTTGATAAGAACAAGAAACCTGCCGTAAAATTATTTGAGGATGGCAGAGTCGATTATCTTTGCGAAGCGGATTATAGCGAAGGAAGCAAGATTGATTATATCGCCAAGCTTCTCATCGATAAGATTGCTCCTATGGACACCTTATACAAACTCCATTACGAGCAAGTAGAAGAGGAATTAAAAGAGAAATAAAATAGAAAATGTGTCTCGAGAATGAGACACATTTTTGTGTGACGGGCACGTCACAGGCCTGAGGTGAAAGTCCTCGATGGGTGGCCTTGTGAAGAAACCCAACATAGCCAAACCCAACCTTACTCGGGCGACCGAGGCGGGGAAAGAAGGGCGAGGCGAAACCAAGACCCTA
>JAFUFH010000016.1 GCA_017470005.1 Bacilli bacterium
GGAAAAACGGGCTTGAAATGACAATGGAACATTTATTCAAAAGGATATCTGGAACAAGAAAAAGCCATAATTATCGAGAATCCTTCAAAAAAACAGCGAAATGGTGAATTATTTCATCCTACATTTGCACCAATAGACGAATTTTTTAGAACATGTGATTTCCTAACATAGTGGTAGCAATTGTTTCATCTAATAGAAATCGTTTCTAAAGGAGAATTGTTATGTATCAAAAGAAAGCAATACCATTCTTAATTCTAGAGATCCTTCATAATGAAACAGACATGGAACATTATTGTTCCCAGAAGGATTTAGTTAGACTCTTAAAGGAACGCTATGGTTTACAAGTGGATCGTAAAGCAGTAGGAGCTAATGTGGAATTATTAAATCGATTAGGGGTTCATATTGATAAAGATAGAAACAAAGGTGGATATCGACTCTCTTATTGCTATGATTTAAGAAGAGATGAAATCAAATTATTGATTGATGCTGTCTTATCTTCTCATCACATAGATGGGGGAACTGCTATTGATTTAGTAAAAAGATTAGAGCATCATCTCTCTAAATTTGAGAGACGGGATTATCATCATATTTATAAGACTCTTCAAATAAGAGGCTCTAACTATAATTGGCTTTTTGAACAACTTGGTGTTTTCTTAGAAGCAATTAGAAATAGAAAGATGATTCAATTCTCTTATTATGATTATGATCGTAATGGGGAACTTCAAAACAAATACCCCGATCATCACTATACGGTTTCTCCTTATCAAATTCTTCATTCTGATGGTTTCTATTACTTGGTATGTAATATCAATAAACAAGAGGGAATATCCCTCATGCGTATGGATATGATGGATGATGTTAACATCATAGAAGAGGATGAGAATCATATCTTCAATCCTCATATCAATGATGCTCGATTCTCACCAAATCCTTTCCATTATTTATCTCAACATATTCAAATCAATCAATCCAATGTGATCAAAGCAAAGATTCATCTTGCTTCTACCGCAGATATCAAAGATGTATTTGATTATTTTAGTTATCGTGCAGAGATTTGCTATGATGATTTAGATTTAAATATAGAGATCACTGCAGATGAAGAATCTTTCCTTCACTTCATCTTACAAAATGGGGATAAATATAAAGTATTATCTCCTTCTTCCATCATCGATAAGATCAAAGAGATTTTAAGAAAGATGTGGAAAGACTATCTATAAACAATAAGTTCCTTGCTCGAGGGCAAGGAATTTTATTTTGGCTCTTCGTTGAGTTTCTTCTCTATCTCATTGAGGGTAGAGAAGAATCCTTCTGTAGCAACAGCAGGTCCTACGAGAACGAATATACCTAATACATTCCATAAGAACATGTGTTTAAAAGAAGTGTGAGGTTTGATATTTAATTCTATCGCTTTATTTTTGACATCTTCGCAGACTCTTGCCATCCAAACTAAGGTATAAACAAAGAGAGTAGGTATTCCTAATAAATAAGCTTTGACATAGGAGAGAGTTTTCTTTCCTAAAATTTCATCGATTTCTTTTTGTACATGAAAGGACATATAAAATAAGAAAAAGGTACCTGCGGTACAAAAATCGATTGCTCCTAAAAGAAATCCGGGACGTTTGGTGTGTTTATATTTCATATCATTCATTGACAATCTAGTTTAAGAATTTGAGAAAGGAAAAACAAGAATCGACAACGAAAAAACACAGATTTTCATCTGTGTTATTCGTTGTTTTTCTTTTTGTTCCAGTCTTTTTTAAAGATAAATAATAGGAAGAAAAGAAAGACATCTATCAATATAGAGGACAATAGGAATGCCCACCAGAAGGGATATAAGGAGAGCAGAATCATCACCGCAAATACGGTGCTGAAATCTAATAAAGAAACCGCGATAAATAAGATCTTACGGTCATACCAGATAGCGGATAAGACCACAAAAGAAATCATGGCAAGCGGTAAACCTACCACAAAAGAATAGTAAGCCCAAGAGATACCTACAGCAAATAAAACCACAAAGGTGATACTAGCAATCATCAGTGTTCCTACCATGGAAGCGATAGTGATGAAGAGATGTCTCTTTTCTTTATTAGAAGCATGTACTACTTTTTCTGAAGTAAGTAATTCATCGATAGAGACATGAAAGACTTGTGCAATCTGATAGACCATCACAATATCCGGCATGGTTTCTCCGGTCTCCCATTTGGATATCGCTTTATCCGAATAGGAAAGAAGAGCAGCCAAATCCGATTGTTTCATATGATTGGCTTTGCGAAGTTGAACGAGGTTTGAAGCAAAGTTAGTTCTTATTTCTTTTTCTGTCATCATAGCCATGTATTTTATAACTCTATTTTGTTTCTGTCAACCAAAGAAAAATTCAGACTTTTTCAATTTTTATGCGGTGCCAACTTTTATTGCCATAATTTAGATTGTTAGACATAGATGTATGATTCTAAAGTGCTTTTCCGCTAGTTTTTACAAAAAAGTGGATAAATATCCTTCATTCTCTTATCCAGAGAGTGCCTTTCTTTGATAAGAGAGTGAGAGAAAAGAGAAGAGGATGACAAGGAAACACCTCTTATATAGAATAGGTAAGGAAAGGAGGTTTCCTATGAGTAAAGAAAAGATAAAACAACTCCCTATACCCGATTATTCGAAAAGTGAAGAACTCTTCAATTCCATCTCTCACATCGTAGGTGTCGTCCTTGGTGTTGCTATCACTTCTATTGCCTTAACTGCTTCTTTTTTGAATCAATCTAGTCTCTCTCATATCATCGCCTTAATCATTTATGGAATATCATTAATTGCCTTATATTTAAATTCTGCTCTGTATCACGGTTTATCCCCAAAGATAGAATTCAAGAAAGTCATGAGAATCGTTGATCACTGTACGGTCTATCTTCTTGTGGCGGGTACTTATACTCCCGTTTGTATCTTAGGATTAGGTTTCACCTTCCAGTCGATCTTGATGCTATCTCTTGTCTGGACAGGATGTATCTTAGGAATCATCTTAAATATCATTGATATGACTAAGATGTGGATCAAAGTCGTCTCAATGATTCTTTATATCATGATCGGATGGATCATCATCTTCTTCCCAGAATTATATTCTCTTCCTACCAATACTTTCTTCTACATTCTCTTTGGAGGAGTTGCTTATACATTAGGATCGATCCTTTATGGGATTGGAGCGAAGAAGAGATGGTTCCACTCTATCTTCCATATCTTCTGTCTATTAGGAACGCTGTTACATGCTTTAGGTATTATCACACTACTATAAGGAGAACAACCATGTCTAAAGATTTCATTATTTCCACCGATTCTGCTTGTGATTGCAGCAGTGAAAAACTAGAAGAAAGAGGTGTCTCGTGTATCGTTATGGAATATTTACACGGGAATGTCGCCTATCCTGTTTCGTTCAAAGAAAGAGATTTAAAGAATTTCTACGATAAGATGAGAAAAGGTGTTGTCTTTAAAACAAGCCAAATCAATATCCAAAGATATTATGATTATTTCTCTTCTCTCTTAAAGGAGAGCAGAAATATCCTTCATATCTCTTTAGGATCTGGTTTAAGTAACACCATCCACAACGCTATCGCCGCAAAGACGATGCTTGAGAATGAGAATAGCGATATTCACATTGAGATCATCGATTCTCGTTTTGCCTCTCTTGCCGAATTGATGTTAGTAGATAAAGCTAGAGAAGCTAGAGATGATGGAAAAACCTTTGGGGAAACCATCGGCATTGTCAATTATTATGTCGAGCATTTAGATACCTTCTATACCACCGATACTCTCTCCTATTTTGTTAGAGGTGGACGTCTCTCTAAATTCAGCGGTTTTGTCGGTAGTTTGATGAAGATCAACCCTATTCTCAACGTCAACAAAGAAGGTCATCTAAAAGTGAAAACAAAAGCCATCGGAGAAAAGAAAGCTTTTGCTTCCATTCTGAAAATGATGAAGGAACAAGCTCTTCAACCTCAAGATCAAATGTTATATGTCATGCACGGAGATTGTTATGAGAAAACAAAAGAGTGCGCAGAAACTCTCGTCAAAGAGATTGGCTTTAGAGGATATGAGATGTTCTTTGAAGGTCCTATCATCGGTTGCCATAGCGGTCCTGGCCTAAAAGGTTTCTTCTTCTTTGGCCAACAACGATAAAAGATAAATTCCTCTCCAAAATAGAGATAACTCGTAACAAAGTTATCTCTTTTTTTCATGGCACGCCGCCTACTCGAAGTTGTCCATGACGGACCAGTACTGATAGCCCTAAACCGGGATTCCCTCGTCTATTGCCCGTTTGAGGACAAAAAATGAGACAAATCATATCGGCCTGAAATGATATATACAGTATCTGTTCTGTATATTTAGATCACCTCTCCTTTTCTAAAAATCCTTGTTTTCATACGAAAAGATAGATTCTATTAGCATTTAATCGTTAAATGATGTTACGAAATTGCAAAAAGCGCATCAGGGAATATGTTAATAGAACGCAAACGCAATTTTAAAAGTAGCGACTTTAGTCTTTGAATTATTAATAAAGCCAAGGCAATAGAGTCGATATAATTTACCAAAATGTAAAAAAAATCGAATAGAAATATTGCGTTTGTCGAGCCTAAATTTTATAATTTAATCGCTAGGAGGGTTCCATATGGCGAATATTAAAAGAGATAAATATTTAGAACAATTAATTCGTAAAATCGATAATGGAATGATTAAAGTAATAACTGGCTTAAGAAGAAGTGGTAAATCCTTCCTCTTGAATACTATTTTTTATAATTATTTAGTCCAAGAAAAAAAGATTCCTTTGAATAGGATTATTAAATTTGCTTTCGATTCAGAAAAAGATTTGTCATTAATTGGCGAAAATCTTCTTGAACTTAAAATGGCAAAAAAGAAAGTTGATCCTCAAAAATTCAGTAATTATTTGTCGAAGAAAATATCAAAAGGCGGTCATTATTTTATCCTTTTAGATGAGGTTCAAGAATTAGAAGCATTTGAATTTGTTCTTAATGGACTTCTTTACCAAAATAACTTGGATATTTATGTTACCGGAAGTAACGCTAAGTTTTTAGTTGAAGACATAATCACCGAATTTAGAGGTCGTGGTGATGAAATCCATATTTTGCCATTATCGTTTTCTGAATGTTGGAACTACTACGATAATGACAAAAGCAAATCTTTAGACATGTATTTGAATTATGGTGGCCTTCCCTTAGTTGTTCTTTCTCAAAACGACGAAGATAGAGTAAACTATCTCAACACTCAGATCGGTCAAACATATCTTAGTGATATCATTAATCGATACGGTATTCGTAACACTAATCAATTAGATGAATTGTTTAATATTTTGGCATCCGACATTTCTGGGTTGGTCAATCCAAAGAAATTAGCGGCCACTTTTAAAAGCAAACATATCGATGGATTAACAGAAGATACCATTGCGAATTATATTAAATATTTCAAAGACTCTTTCTTAATTGATATCGCTCATAGATATAACGTTAAAGGAAAGAGTTATATCTCGACTCCTTATAAAATTTATTTTGAAGATTTAGGCATTAGGAATGCACGTATTGGTTTTAGGCAAGTTGAATACACCCATATAATGGAAAATGTTATTTATAACGAATTAAGATATCGCGGGTATTTAGTTGATGTTGGAGCGGTGGAATATCGTGAAACCATTAAAGATGAAAATGGTAATGATAAGCAAACTAAAACCTTCCTTGAAATTGATTTCGTGGCCAATAAAGGCAGTAAAAGATATTACATCCAGTCCGCTTATGAAATTGCTAATGATGAAAAAAATAAAAAGGAAATTAAATCTTTAAATAACACTGGCGACTCATTTAAGAAAATAGTTGTTGTATTTAATAATATTGTTCCAAGGCAAGATCAAAATGGAATCTTGTACATCGGGCTATTAGATTTCTTGTCTGATCCGAACAGTCTTGAAAGATAAAACAATATGAGTTGTCTGGCGATATCTAGAGTTATATAGAGTATACTCAATGATATCTAAAGATATCTATTGTTACAAAGAAACCTATTCCCTAACACGGGGCAACCCGGGTCAGGGAATGGAATTATGGTAGAAAACGACCAAAATAACAAAAAAGTGGTTAAATTCTACCATTTTTATATTAAAATAACAAAATTATAAAAAAACTACCAAAGTATTGCAAAAATGTAATATTGTGGTTATATTATTAGTAAGCGTTACTAAATATGCGTATAGCAAAAAAGGAGGCAAACCGGCATAATAATGTCAGGTTGTCTCCTTTTATTCTTCATGGATTGGGAAGCCTCTTCCTCATGTGTTCCTCTATCCTCTTTTCGATTCCCTCTGCCC
>JAFUFH010000017.1 GCA_017470005.1 Bacilli bacterium
ATCCTTCTCCCCCTGAAATGACAAAATAGGTAATGAAATGACAACTTAGGTAATTTCATTGCCTTTTTTTTAATAAGGTTATAAGTTAATGGCATGAGAAAAGCCCTTTCCACACTCGCCATGATTCTTTTCTTGACTTTGCCCTCTTGCAGCACAAGTACAGAAACAGAAGATGAGAGACTCTTGTCCATCGAGGATAGAATTGTTGATTTTGCAAAAGGTGATAGCAAAAAATTCACCAAAGCGGATGGTTATTCCAATCCCTATCCTTTCCATTGTATGTGGACAAAGGAAGCGATTAATACCGTAGATGGAAAACTAGAAATTACTCTTCACGAGAAAGACAAGGCCATCTATTCTGGCGAATATCGCTCTAAAAGATGTGAGTTCCACTACGGAACTTATGAGACAAGAATGAAGGTCGCAAGATGCCCTGGTACCATCTCTTCTTTCTTCACTTACACCAATCGTCCCGTCTGGGATGAGATTGACATTGAATTCTTAGGAAGAAACTACAAGCAGGTTCAATTCAATTATTACACCAATGGTGTGGGTGGACACGAATATGTCTATGACTTAGGATTTGATGCTACCGAAGACTTTCACACTTACGCCTTCTCTTGGCAAGAAGACTATATCGCTTGGTATGTCGATGGCAAATTTATCTATCGAGCCGATAAAGACATTCCAAGTCATCCCCAACAGATCATGATAAATCTGTGGAATTGTATCGGACATGATGAATGGAGTGGGACATTTGATTCTAGTCTATTACCGGTCCAAGCCAAATATGAGTACATCGCTTATCGAAAAGCATAAGTGTACATATAAAATCATGAAATAAAAAAGAACGGAGGAACATTCATGAAAAAAACAATTGTTGCATTCACCACACTTGGTATGGTGGCAGGATTAGTTGCTTGTGGACAACCTACTTATCCTGAAATTGAACCCTTAAAGGGAGAAAAGATTGCCGACTTCTCTTTAGGAGAGTCTGAAGAAATCTATGCTTCTAACGGCTGGAGCAATGGACAACCTTTCAATGCCGTCTGGACCAAAGAGAACGTCACTTATTCTAATGGTCAAATGCATTTAGGTATCACCGAAGGGGAAGCCAAAGATGGTGAAGTCAGCTATCCTTATACCGCTGGTGAAGCAAGAAGCCATCACCTCTATGGTTATGGTGATTTTGAAGTTCGTATGAAACCTACTGCTGTTGTTGGTAGCGTCTCTACTTTTTTTGTCTACACAGGTCAATGGGACCACATCGATGGTGTTGCTAACAAACACGATGAAATCGATATCGAATTCTTAGGCAAAGATACTACCAAAGTTCAATTCAACTATTTCGTCAACGGTCAAGGCGGACATGAATATATGTATGATCTTGGCTTTGATGCTTCCAAAGAATTCCATAACTATGGTTTCCGTTGGGAAAAGGATACTATCACTTGGGTCGTCGATGGAAAGACTGCTTACCAGGTCAAGAAGGATGGTAAGAATCCAGAACTTCCTTCCGCTGGTGGTCATATCATGACCAACTACTGGCCTTCTTCTGTTTCTGGCTGGAGTGGAACTTTCAAAGGTGCTACTTCTGACACTGTTGATTATGAATGGATCAAGACTTCTGCTGAAGGTGTCTATTCTGATGAAGAAAAGCCTGTCGAACCTGTCACTCCTGTCGATCCTGAATTTGATTGGGATGATGTGGATGAAACCGATTTAACCTTCACCACTGGTTCTTCTTATTATGAAATTTCTAAGGCGGAAGGTGTCACCACTGTCGCTTATTCTGGTGCCAAAGATTGGGCCAATGTCGTCGCAGATATTGCCACTGTCGCTAAGAATAATGATACCGTCAACATCACTTTGAAGAATAACTCCAACGCAAAATCTACCATCCGTGTCGATGTCCAAGGTAGCAACACCGTTGGTAACACCGATTGTTTGAACACTGGTGCTACTGCTGAAGGTCATAGCGAAATCTACACCGATATGCAATGGGGTGGAAGTAAGTTTGATTTAGCCGCTGGCGAAGAAGTTGAATTCATCATCAGCTACGACACCAAGACCGAGAAAGGTGCTCCTAAGAGTTTGTTGATCTTCATTGATTCTTTACAAGGCGATCTTGTCGAACATGAAGGCGGAAGCATCTCCATCAGCAATGTAAGATTTGCCAAATTATCCGAAGATGAAGGTGGCGAACAAGGTGGTGAGCAAGGCGGTGAAGAAGGCGGAGAACAAGGCGGCGAAGAAGGTGGAGAAGGTGGCGAAGAAGGCGGAGAACAAGGTGGCGAACAAGGCGGTGAAGAAGGTGGAGAACAAGGCGATGCTATCGCTTTATCCTTCACATCTGATGTTTACACTATGAATCCCACCTCTGGTGAAACCGAAAGCCTCAATGTCACTTATACGGATTTAGCTGGTAACTCTTATGCCACGGTCAGCGCTGGTCTTCCTACTTTAGAAACTACTGTGAATACCTTCTCTGTCAACATCAAAAATGAAGGTCAAACCATGTCTAAAGTTCGTGTGGATATCTTAGGCCAGACTCAAGTTGGTGAAACTAGAGCCATCAACACTGCCGCAACAGCTACGGGTCACACGGAAATCTACACCGATACCACTTATGGTGGATCTATCATTGAAGTCGCTGGTGGTGAAGAAGTTGTCTTTGTTGTCACCTTTGATCAATCTACAGATAGAGGTACTGCAGAAGTTCTCAATTTCTTCTTTGATTCCTGCACTTGGGATGACAGCACCACTCACTCTGGTAATCTCACTATTTCTAATTTCATCTTTGCCTAATATAACGAGTGGAATCTTATGGCAAAGAACTGGAAGAAAATCGTACAGATCGCTGGGATGGCGACTCTGTTAGGAGTTACGGTTGCTGCTAACATCGTTTTGAGTAATTATGCGGAGATCATCAATATCTATTTCAATGGATTTGGTGCGGATTTCTCTAATTTTGACTCCAGCGCTGGTAATAATATCTGTCAAGAAATCGAAAGGGAAGGCATTGTCTTACTGAAAAATGAAGAGAGTGCCTTACCTCTCACTCAAAAGAATGAAAAAGGTAAAATCCCTGTTGCTGTCTTTGGATGGGGAGCTACCAATGGCGGTTTCATCACCTCGGGAAGTGGATCCGGTGGATCTGCGGAACGCGGTGCTGGAAAACTTGTCACCTTCTTAAACGCATTAGAAGGACAACCCGCTATGATCCAAGAAGGAAAAGAAACCCTTCCTGCTGTCGAAGGAAGATTTGAATACTATCATCCTTTGATGGAAATGTATCAAGAATACAAATCAGGCCGTGATGCTGGCGATTACTGGAACGCGGCTTATCCTTTCTTTAATTTGATTGAACCTTCTGTCAATCATGTTGAACCTTTCATTGAAGGTGCAAAGAATTTTTCGGATACCGCTCTTGTTGTTCTTTCTAGAGTTGGCGGTGAAGCTCAAGATATTCCTCGCATTCAAAAGAAATATCACGCCAACGAGAAAGATCCTGAAGAGAAAGATGATGAAACTCGTACTTATTTAGAGATTTCTAAAGAGGAAGAGGACATGTTAAACCTGGTCAAAACAAACTTTGATAAGGTAGTTGTCGTGGTAAACGCTTGTAATGCCATGAATCTTTCTTTCTTAGATGATCCTCTCATCGATGCGGCTATCTCTGTCTCTGGTGGAGGTCAATCCGGTGCGATTGCTATCGGAGATATCTTAGCGGGTGTCGCTTCTCCTTCGGGAAAACTGACGGACACTTACGCTTATGACTTATCTACTGCTGCTACTTATGCCAATGGTCCAGATTGTCGTGAAATCAATGGTGAAAAAGGTGGCATTAGAAAATACAAAGACACCAATGATGTCTATGTCGATTATGCGGAGGGTATCTACAATGGATACCGTTGGTATGAAACTGCCGATGAAATGGGCTTTTGGAACTCTTCTTATGCTAAGCAGAGATGGAATGTCGAAAGCTATGATGATGTGGTTCAATATCCTTTCGGTTATGGCTTAAGCTACACCAATTTTTCTCAAACCATCATTTCTAGTGACCCTAGTAATCTTGCTGAAATCACCAAAGAAAGCAATATCAGCGTGAAAGTGAGAGTGAAAAACAATGGCACGGTCAAAGGAAAAGAAGTCGTTCAGCTCTACTATAAACCTCCTTATAAAATGGGTGGAGTCGAAAAGAGTTCTGCCAATCTTGTCGCCTTTGCAAAGACTGGTGCGATTGAACCCAATCAATACGAAGATATCACTCTCACCTTCAAGGCGAGTGATATGAAGTCTTATGACACCGAAAATTTAAGCGGTGTGGTGGGAAGTGATGGCGGATATGTCTTAGAAGCGGGCGATTATGTCGTCTCTTTAAAGAAAGACTGCCACCACGTCTTAGAAGAACTCACTTTCTCACTTGCAGAGAGCACTCCTGTGGAAGAAGAGGTGGTTCACAATCGTTTCACGGGTGAGAATGTCACCAAAGGAGATGTCTCTATCGATGGAAGAGACACCAACGAGAACATTCCTTACCTCACAAGAAATGATTTTGTCTCCTCCTTCCCTGCTCCTAGAGAAGCTCGCTCTAAATCGGATAAGATGCCCAAGAATGGTTGGCTTCCGGAAGTGGAGGTCAAAGGAAATCCTCAACAAGGAGTTAAGGGCGACTTAAAGATTTACAAAGAAGATGGAACACTCAATGAAAGTCTCGTCTTACAGCTTGGTAAAGATTATGATGATCCCACTTGGGATAAGCTTCTTGACCAGGTGAAGAATGAGGAACTCTACGGTGTCATCCAAGGCGCTGGTTTTAGAACCAAAGCTGTTCCTTCTGTCAACAAGTACGAACATCTTGACTTGGATGGACCTTCTGGTCTCAACCAAGAAGTCAATGCTGGTGCTGGTGCTAGCTCTACCTTCTGGACTTCCTTCCCGATTGAAACAGCTATCGCTCAGACTTGGAATGAGGATATCTCTTTCCGCTTTGGTCTCACCATCGGTTATGAGGCTTATGTCACTGGTGTCGCTGGTTGGTATGGACCTGCTTGCAACATTCATCGTTCTCCTTTCGATGGAAGAAACTTCGAATATTATTCCGAAGATCCCTTCCTCTCTGGTAAGATGTGTGCAAAGACAGTTAGAGGTGCTACAAGCAATGGTCTTTATTGCTATGTGAAACACTTTGCTGTCAATGAGACGGAAAATAAGAGAGAAGCCCTGATCACTTGGCTCAATGAACAAACATTGAGAGAAATCTATACTCGCTCTTTTGAAATCGCTGTTAAGGAAGGTCATGCCAATGCCATCATGTCTAGCTTTAACCGCGTCGGTGCGACTTGGGCTGGTGGAAACTATGCTCTTCTCACAGGCTTATTGAGAGAAGAATGGGGCTTTAGAGGCTCTGTCTTAACCGACTATGCTCTCGAGTGGGAGATGCCCTTCATGGATATTCCTCAAGGTATCCGTGCTGGTAATGACATGTGGCTTAACGGGTTAAGAACCGATACCATCGGAACAATTCCTGATAAGAATTCTCCTGTCTCTCTCTATTGTGCTAGAGTTGCTACAAAGAATATGCTCTTCACTTTCTGTAACACTCTCTATCAGCAATCTATTTACTTACAGAGTCCCTTATCTAGTGCCCCTATCTCTAAGTTAGTTGGCAAAAAGACAAGGGAAGCTTCTAAAGCTTGGATCTATATCATGGTATCTGTGGATGCTCTCATCGGTATTGGTTTAGGCGTTTGGGTTTACTTCTGCTTCTTCCACAAAAAGAAAGAAAAGAAAGTAGAAGAATAAAGATTTCTAACTTGGGAGGTGTCTGACATCTCCCAAGTTTTCATTTCGGGTCCATTTTTTCTTTTTAGGATAATACCAATTAAGTGTTGATACTTCCTTTTAGTGCTATAATAGATGCGCTAAATATTAAAGTTTTTAGAGTCTTGGCAGACGAATATTTAGCGATACTCCCGGCTGCCAGGGCTCTAAAGACTTCGGGAGCTATCGCTATGGGTAAAGAACATCCTCGTTTTTCTGCGCGCGGCAGACATCAATATGACACGAGAAGAGATGAAGAACTGGAAG
>JAFUFH010000043.1 GCA_017470005.1 Bacilli bacterium
AGTCAAGAAAAGAATCATGGCGAGTGTGGAAAGGGCTTTTCTCATGCCATTAACTTATAACCTTATTAAAAAAAAGGCAATGAAATTACCTAAGTTGTCATTTCATTACCTATTTTGTCATTTCAGGGGGAGAAGGATAGAGAGTTTATAGACTTGATCTTTGGCGCTAGAGGTGAGCTCTCCTCCGTATTCTCTAGCGATGAGACGGAGACTTCTCATACCGAATCCGTGATAGTTTTTGTCTTCTTTTGTCGTCACAGGAAGTCCATCTTCAAAGGAGAGATCCCCGACATAATAGTTTTCTTCTTCAATGATGATAAAGCCACCTTTCTTTCTCACCGATAGAGAGATGACTCTCTTTTCGACTTCTTCAATCTTCTTCACCGCTTCTAAGGCGTTGTCGATAAGATTGCCGAATAGACAATACAAGTCACCCGCTTTCATGAAGTCAAAATCTGTGGCATCGGCTAAACAAGAGAAGGTGATTTGATTCTGTTCACAGAAGAGAGATTTCTCTCTCAATAGAGTATTTAATACTTGGTTTCCGGTTTCGAATTTGGAATCATAGATATTCACATAACTCTCTAAGCTCTTCAAGGCTTCAGGAGTGATTTGACTCTCTTGAGCGAGAGAGTTGATTCGATATTTGATATCATGACATTTCACATTGATCATCTCGATGGTATCTTTGGATATCTCATATTGCTTTTCGCTTTGTCGTATCGTCTCTTTTAAATATTCCACTTCTTGGGAGAGCTGGTTCGCATCGATAGATTTAAATCCGAGATAGAGAACTAATAAACAACTCAATATGGACAAAAGATTTCCGCTCTCTCTTAATACATATAAGGAAGTATCCTCAAAATGATTCTCTCTCACACTGGATAACTTAGCAAAATAGACATCTTGTAAGGAGCAAAGAATGACTGTGGCTGCAAGACAGAAGAGAGTGATCCACAACATTTTTTGATTGAATTGTTGCGATTTGATATGTTTGGTTAACTTCCTTAAGAACGCAAAGTAAGAGCCTACCACAAAAGCAATTAAGAAGAGGGTGTAGAAGAGACGGTAGAAGATAGAGAAGTTACCACCCCAGATATCATAAAGATTGATACTTTCTCCGGCGGTATAGATCAAAAGCCATGTCTTATACATGATATTTTGGCTAGCGTAAGCGAGACCTAAAGAGAAAAGAATCGATACGATATTCTCTTTGAAAGGAATCAAAGATAAGAAAGAATAAACAAAGAATAAGAACGTATAAATCAATATTCTTCCCCAGAATTCATCACCGATATAGTAATAAAGGAAAGAGACACCAAAACCGATTCCCAAAAGAAGTACTAAAGAAAGAATCAAGCGTAAAACAAAGTGATCTCTTCTTCGAAAATTGTGATAAAAGATGATGGCAAAGAGCGTCAATTCTAATAAGAACTCACAGATGATTCCATCATAGATTTTAACTACACTAGAGATATCCATGCCTAGAATCCTCCGTACCACTTTGCTAGTTCAGAAAGAAACGCTTTCTTTCTTGGACGAGAGATGGCAAGGGTTTCATTCCCGATTTGCACATCCATACCCTTGATCTTGATGATGAATCTTGGATTGATGAGATAGCATTGATTGCACTTTAAAAATCCATACGGTTTCAAATCTTCTTCCGTCTTAGAAAGAGAACCGGTCACTTCTAAAACATCATCGACCAAATGATAATAAAGCCTGTGTTTGGCTACTTCGACATACATCAGTTTATCGGTGGAAATACGGCAAGGACCTGAGGCGGTCTTCACCGTGAAATCTTTGTTCTCATTCAAGGCGTATAAATCGATTGCTTTTTTAAACTTCAAAATGAAATCATAATATTGAATCGGTTTAATTAGATAGGCGATAGCATCGACTTCATATCCTTTTTGTGCGTATTGGATGAGATTGGTCACAAAGATGATGGAACAAGATTTATCTATCTTTCTGATTTCCATCGCCGTCTCTAAGCCATTCATTCCGGGAAGTTCAATATCAAAAAGAATCACCGCATAAATGGGTTGATAATTCTTGATGAAATCTAATCCCGATGTGAATCGACTCACTTTAAAAGCTTTCCCTTCAGGATCGGCTTGGGAAAGGAATTCTTCTAATCTTGATGCATCGATATCACTATCTTCTACAATGGCAATGTTATACATAATGGTAACCAAAACAATTATAAGGCCAATAAAGAAAGAAAAGGAACATTTTCTTTCTTCCACTTCGTTATTATCTTTTATCATCATAACGAAATAGAAGGTCAATTATAGGCACTGAAATGCATATTTGCTGGCTTTTTGTTAACTTTTTACTTCAAAACCTTTTTCCCATGGTATAATTTTAATATATGGGTGTCGTATTTTTTATCATATTGGTTGTAGCCTTTATCATCGTAGGATTCTTTGCTTTCCTTCTCATCATGCAAGAGAGAGCTGTAAAAGCTGGTAATGAGAAAGCAAAACTTTTCGATTTCTTCAAAAAGAAGAACAAACCAAAAGATACCAACACGACGAACTCGACAAATACAAACCAATCCGATTTTGAAAAAGAGTTATGACTTTCGCAAAGAAAGTCATTTTTGTTATGTTTGTCTTTATTTATGCAATGTAAATTAAAACGAAATCATGGCAAAATAATGCCATGAGAGATTTAGATTATTTAAAATTATTGAGCAAAACCTTCCCTGATATCCCCTCTACCTGTTCCGAGATCATCAATTTAAAAGCAATCAATGATCTACCCAAAGGAACAGAGTATTTCTTTTCGGATGTCCATGGAGAATATGAAGCGTTCTCCTATCTTCTTCGCTCTTCTTCCGGTATCATTTCCGATAAAATTCACAAGCTGTTTCAAGCCACACTTTCTAAGGAAGAACAACTGAACATTGCTAATCTAATTTATTATCCAAAAGAAAAGTTGGCACAATTAAAAGAAGAAGGTAAATTTGCAGAGGAAGACCAGAAGAATTACATCAACTGGTTAGTGGAAATCGCTAGACTTATCTCCAGTAAATACACAAGAAGTAAAGTCAGAAAAAAGATGAATCACTCCTTTGCTTACGCCATGGATGAACTTCTTCACACCATCGAACTTGATTTGAATAAGAATCGCTATCATGAAGCCATTGTCTCTGCCATCATCCAAACCAAAGAAAGTGAAGATTTCATCATCGCCTTATGCAATCTCATCAAATCTTTGGCAATCGATCATCTCCACTTGGTCGGCGATATCTTTGATCGAGGTCCAAGAGCGGATTTGATTTTAGATGAATTGATGAATTTCTCTTCTATTGATATCCAATGGGGAAACCACGATGTCTCTTGGATTGGTGCAAGTCTTGGCAATAAGCTCTGTATCGCTACGGTCTTACATATCGCTACCATGTATAATTCCTTTGATGTGTTAGAGGATGGATATGGTATCAATCTTAGACCTCTCTCTCAATTCGCTTCGGAAGTGTATCAAGATGACCCTTGTCTTAGATATCAACCGCATCTATTTGATATCAATGTCTCTGATACCGTCTCTATTCCTTTGGCTTCTAAGATGTGTAAAGCTATCACCATCATCCTGTTCAAATTAGAAGGTCAACTCATCAAGAGACATAAAGAATGGCATCTAGAAAATCGTTTGCTGTTAGATAAGATTGATTTAAAGAATAAGACAGTCGAAATCAACGGAACTTCTTATCCTCTCTTAGACGACTCTCTTCCCACTCTTTTAGAAGACCACTGTCAATTGACTCCGAGGGAAGAGGAGTTGATGAACACCCTCTCTTATTCTTTCCTTCATTCCGAGAAATTACAAAAACATATCCGTTTCCTATTTGAAAAAGGAAGCATGTATAAAATCTTCAACGGAAACCTTCTCTATCACGGATGTATCCCGATGGAAGAGGATGGAAGTTTCACTAGAGTTTCTACTCCTAAAGGAGTTCTTCAAGGAAGAGACTTGTTAGATTATTATGAGGAAGAGGCGAGAAGAATCTATAGAGAGAAAGATGTAGAAAAGAGAAGTGAGGAAGCCGACCTTTTCTATTATCTCTGGTGCGGTCCAAAATCTCCTCTCTTTGGGAAAGACCAGATGACCACGTTTGAAAGAATCTTTGTCTCCGATAAAAATCTTTACAAAGAATTCTATGACCCTTATTACAAGAACAGCAAAAAAGATTATGTGGTCAAAATGATTCTCTCTTCCTTCTCTTTAGACCCAGAGAAAGGTCACATCATCAACGGACATGTTCCTGTCTTAGTTCAAAAAGGAGAGAGCCCTGTCCAAGCCAACGGAAGATTATTTAGAATCGATGGTGGTCTTGCCAAATCCTATCAAGCAAAGACTGGAATTGCTGGATACACTCTCATCTTCTCTTCTCATTCCTACTCAATCGCTCAACACCGCCAATTCATCAAAGGAGAAGAGAACACACCCGACATCTTTGTCGCTGAAGAATTGAAAGAAAGAATTTTGAATAAAAACACCGATATCGGAAAAAATCTTTCCAAACAAATTCAAGACTTGAATGACTTATTGTTCGCTTATCGTGAAGGAATATTGAAAGAGAACAGCAAAGATTAAGGCAAAACAACGAAATTAAATTAAAGATAATATATATTTATCTAATAGTTAAATATACCTAACCAAAATAAGCCCTAGAAAACGCAATTTTTCTATTCTTTTCCTATGCTTGATTGTAAAATAGAATGACTCTTAAATAATAATATATTTAAGTGCATGGAGGTTTTACTTATGCAGCTTAGAAAAGAAGCAGTAGAGGTTGTTGTTCAAATTTGTGACCGCTACAAAGATGAACCCTCTCCTTTAATGCTCATCCTTTCCGATGTCCAGAAGGAATATGGTTACATTCCTATGGAAGTTCAGCAGATTATCTCTGCAAAAACCGGTATCCCGGTGTCCGAAATTTACGGTGTCGTCACTTTCTACAATTTCTTCTCTTTAGAACCCAAAGGTAAATATGTCATTGGTGTTTGTGTCGGTACAGCCTGCTATGTCAAAGGTGGTCAAAATGTCTTAGACAAGTTCGCAGAACTTCTCAAGATCAAACCTGGACAGACCACAGAAGACGGACTCTTCTCTATCGATAATGTCCGTTGTCTTGGCGCTTGCGGTATCGCTCCTGCTGTTTCCATCAATGGTAAAGTCTATCCTAAGGTAGAGCTTTCCAAAGTTGGATCCATCATTCAGGAATATCGCACCATCGAACAGAAAGCCATGGAGGCCTAAACAATGAGCAAAGAAAAATTAGAATCCAATCTCATCCGCACCGTCAAGAGCTTAGAGAAAGCTCATGAAGTTTGTGGAAAGAAATTAGAAGACAAATTCTCTGGTAAAGATGGCAAGAGACATATCGTCATCTGCGGCGGTACCGGATGTATGTCCTCTGACTCCAAAGTCATCTATGAGACTTTATGTAAATTGATTGAAGAAAAAGGCTTGCAAGACAAAGTCACCGCCAACATGGTCGGTTGCTTTGGTTTCTGCTCTCAAGGTCCTTTCGTCAAAATCTTCCCTGAAGATACTCTTTATCGTCTCGTCAAAGTCAAAGACTGCGAAAGAATCATCGAGGAAGATATCATCAACGGCAAAGTCATCGAAGACCTTCTCTATGAAGATCCTAACACCCATGAGAAGATCACCCGTCAGGACGATATCAACTTCTACAAGAAGCAGAAACGTATCGCCTTATATGGTTGCGGAACCATCAACCCTGAAGATTTAGATGAAGCTTTAGGTTATGACGGACTCAAAGCCTTGAAGAAGGCTCTCTCTATGACTCCTGAACAAGTCATCGAAGAGATGAGCAAATCTGGCTTGAGAGGTAGAGGAGGCGCTGGCTTCCCTACCGCAAAGAAATGGGCTTTTGCTGCCGCTCAAAAGAGCGATGTCAAATACATCATCTGTAACGGTGATGAGGGCGACCCTGGAGCCTTCATGGATCGTTCCATTTTGGAAGGTAACCCTGTCGCTGTCATCGAAGGTATGATGATCGCCGGTTATGCTATCGGCGCCACCCAAGGTTATTTCTATATCCGTGCAGAATATCCTATCGCTTGTGAACGTATCAAGATTGCCATCCGTGAGATGGAAGAGAGAGGCTTATTAGGTGACAACATCTTAGGCAGCGGATTCTCCTTCCGTTTAGGTCTCCGTTATGGTGCTGGTGCCTTCGTTTGCGGTGAAGAAACTGCTCTTCTTAACTCTATCGAAGGTAAGCGTGGTATGCCTAGACCTAAGCCACCCTTCCCTGCGGTCTCCGGTTTGTTCGGTAAACCTACTGTCATCAACAATGTTGAGACTTTAGCCAATATTCCTTACATCATGAGAGTCGGTGCGGAAGAATATGCCAAAATCGGTACCGAAGGAAGTAAAGGTACCAAGGTTTTCGCTCTCGGCGGAAAAGTCAAGAATGTCGGTTTGGTCGAAGTTCCTATGGGAACCACTCTCCGTACTTTGATTTATGATATCGGTGGTGGTATCACCAACGATAAGAAGTTCCAAGCCATTCAAACCGGTGGACCTTCCGGCGGATGTCTTACCATCTCGGAATTGGATGTCCCGATCGATTACGATTCCTTAATCAGAGCTGGTTCTATGATGGGTTCTGGCGGTGCTATCGTCATGGACGAAGACAACTGTATGGTCGATGTCGCTAAGTTCTATATGCAATTCATCTGCGATGAATCTTGCGGTAAATGTTCTCAGTGCCGTATCGGTACCAAGAGACTCCTTGAAATCTTAGAAAAGATCACTTCTGGCAATGGTACCATGAAGGATTTAGATGACATGGAAGAATTGGCCAAATCCATCACTGTCGGTGCTCTTTGCGGTTTAGGTCAAACCGCAGGTAACCCTGTCTTATCCACTCTTCACAAATTCAGAGATGTCTATGTCCGTCACATCGTCGACAAGAAGTGCGACGCTGGCGTTTGTAAAGATCTTCTCGAATACAAGATTGATCCCGAAAAGTGTAAGAAGTGCTCTATGTGCGCCCGTAACTGCCCCACTTCTGCGATCACTGGCGTTCCTGGAAAAGAACCCTACAAAATTGATCCTACCAAGTGTATCAAGTGCGGAACTTGTATCACTGTCTGCCACTTCGGTGCGGTTCATAAGGAGTAATAATCATGGCAAACAAAGTTACTATTTACATTGAAAATAAACCTTATCAGGTCGATGAAGGATTAACCATTTTGGAGGCTGCTAAAACAGTTGGCTTCTATATCCCTTCTCTTTGCAACTGGAGAAACCATGATTGTTCTCTCGCTAGTTGCCGTGTATGTCTTGTCAAAGTCGAAGGGGAAAGAAGATTGATTCCTTCCTGCGCTTACAATGTCAGAGAAGGACTTCACATCTCCATCAACGATCCTGATGCTGTCGCAGCAAGACGTACTTCTGTCGAACTTCTTCTCTCTAACCACTCCATGAACTGCCAAGCTTGTAGAAAGAATGGTGTCTGCGAGTTGTTAGATGTCTCCCGTCAAGTCGGTGCAAGACCTGACCAATATCACGGTGCTAAGACTCCTACCACTTTGGATGAAGTCGCTCCTGGTATCGTCAGAGATACTTCTAAATGTATCCTTTGTGGAAGATGTGTTGAAGCTTGTAAGAAGACTCAAGGTATCGGTATCTTAGGATTCCAGAACCGTGGTTTCAACACCATCGTCGGTCCTACCGAAAACAGATCCTTTAACAATGTCCCTTGTATCCAGTGCGGTCAGTGTACTCTTGTCTGCCCCACCGGTGCTTTGATGGAACACAACAACATCCCTGAATTAGATGAAGCTAAGAGAGAGGGAAAGATCATTCTCGCTTTCGCTGCTCCTGCGGTCCGTGCTTCTATCGGTGAAGAATTCGGTCAAAAGATTGGCACCAACTCCACTGGCAAACTCGCTGCCGCGATGCGCCGTGTCGGATTTGATAAAGTCTTCGATATGAACTTCTCTGCTGACCTTACCATCATGGAAGAAGCCAACGAGTTCGTGAGAAGATTCTCTCAACACGCTCCTTCTCCGATGATCACTTCTTGTTCTCCTGGATGGATCAACTACATCGAATTGAACTATCCTGAATTATTACCTCACGTCTCCACTTGCAAATCTCCTCAACAGATGTTTGGTGCGATCTTAAAGAGCTATTATGCCGAAAAGAATGGCTTAGATCGTTCTAAGATCTTCGTCGTCTCTATCATCCCTTGTACCGCTAAGAAATATGAGTGCCAGAGACCTGAGATGCAAGTAGATGGTGTCAGAGATGTCGATTTGGCTCTCACCACCAGAGAACTTGCTCAACTCATCCGCCGTTCTGGTATCAACTGGAACAGACTTCCTAACGAAGACTTCGATAGAGATATCATCGGTGATAATACTGGTGCCGGTGTCATCTTCGGTGTCACAGGTGGTGTCATGGAAGCTGCGGTCAGAACCGCTTATCACATCTTGACTGGCAAAGAGATGGAACCAGTTGATTTCACTCCTGTCAGAGGCTTAGAAAATGTCAAAGAAGCTGTTGCCGATATCGCTGGCACCAAGGTCAGACTTGCTGTCACTTCCGGTATGGTCAACGCTAAAAAGCTCTTAGACGAAATCAAAGCTGGCAATGTCAAATATGATTTCATCGAAATCATGGGCTGCCCCGGTGGATGCATCAACGGCGGTGGACAGCCTTATGTCTTCCCTCCGATGCTTCCTAACGAAGATCCCGATATCTGGGAGACTTATCGTGAAAAGAGAGCTGCTGTCCTCTATGAAGAGGATAGAAACAAACCTCTCAGAAGATCTCATCAAAACCCCGATATCCAAAAACTTTACAAAGATTATTTAGGTATCCCTGGTTCTCCTTTAGCGGAGAAATTACTCCACACCACTTACAACACTAAGAGAGAACAATATCCTGATGTCACCCCTGAAACAAAACCTGTAACAAAATAATGAAAAAAGCTTTAATTTTCTCCCTTCTCCCCCTTCTGTTATGTTCCTGTGGAGGAGGTAACACCACAAATTCCCAAGAGAACACAACCTCTACTCCTGTAGAAAAAATCACTGTCGATAAATATGTAAGCGACGTCGCCTCCACCGCCCCCTTCATGGTGGCGGGCGTAGACGAGGGTCAGAAGGTCGACTATGTCGTCTCTTCTTATCCTGTGGTTTTTAGTGCCATGAACAACAAAGATAAGAAGACCGATTTGAGCATCTACTCTTCTGTCGCTTCTCTTTTCTCCGAGAAATATTCCACCAAGGGCTTCCCTCAAGCTGGTTTATTCATCAAGACCGAACTCTATAATAATTTCGTCAAAGGTGAAGATACCAATCTTGTCTCTAACATCAAGGTGTTTCTTTCTCAATTCGACAAAGATGTCGATGATCTTGTCACTGGTGGCACCAATAGCGTCGCTTTACTAAACGCTTATTCAGAAGATGTGACCCAACAAGCCGCTCGCTTTGGTTTCAACGCCAATGTCATCAAAGCAGTTCAAAAAGACAATCTTCTCTCTTTCCTCTCTCACAAAGATAACCCCACTGTGGAGGGCTTAACAGTCTTTCAAGAACCTTTAGGGGTCAATATCGCTGAGAGTGATTTAGCTACCTCTCTTTACAATCCTTCTTCCGCCTTAGATGAGAGCACACCAGAAGCTTTGCCTTTTAATGTCATCTCTCCTAAAGGTGCTCCTGCCGCAGCATTAGCTCGTTATGCTAGCGACAGTGAACATTTAGAAGTCGCTGCTCCTGACAATGTCAAAGCCACTTTCTCAGCAAAAAATTATGATTTTGTCATCTTTGATGCCGTGAATGGTGTAAAATTATCCAAGGCCAATCAGGACTCTTATAAACTAGTCCGTATGGTGACATTTGGTAATCTCTATGTCATCGCTACGGGCAATGATGAAGACAAGACTCTCTCCGATGACGATTATATCGTCTCCTTCGGTAAGGGTTTGGTTCCTGATTTAGCATTCCAGGCCGTCTACTCTAAATAATGAAAGAAGTAAACCAGAAAAAGATCAAGAATATCATCTATGCAATCAGCGGTGTCATTCTTTTGATTGCCATCTGGGAAATCATTTCTTTCTGCACGAATCATTTGTTCTTGCCTGAGTTCTTTATGTGCTTGGGCAAGACTTTTTCTTTGTTTGGAAATTCTTTTGCGATGGTCTCTTTAGGTCACACGCTATTAAGAACACTTATCTCTGTCTCTATCTCTTCTATTCTTGGTATCGTGATTGGACTAATTGCTGGATATTATGACGCACTAGCAAAGATATTATCCCCGTTGATTGTCGTATTAAGAACCATTCCGACTATCGCTTTGATTCTATTGTTGATTGTCTATGTTCCTTCTTTCTCTATCTATGTGGTCTCTATCGTGGTGTTCCCTCTTGTTTATGAGGCCGTATTAGAAGGAAGTAGAAGTGTCTATTCCAAATACGAATATGACTTCTTGTTGTTAGGAAAACATCATCTGAGCAATCTGACAAGAATCGTTCTTCCTTTGAGTTCCGGATATATCTTCTTAGGACTCATCCAAGGAATGGGATTAGGATTAAAAGTGGAAGTGATGGCAGAGATCATCTCTCAAAAATCTTCCTTCTTAGGAATCGGTCCTTTGATTCAACAAGCTTATGTGGATGTCGATTATCTTTCTATGATGTCGATTGTCTTACTTGTCTTACTTCTTGCTTTCGCTTTAGATATCCTATTAAGACTTCTCTCTTCTCTCATCAGAAAGAAATTCCATATCTCTCTTGCTAAAAAGAGTATGTTCTCCATCTGATTTCTTAAGTTTATTTTAATCAACAAACGACTTAAATCTATCGGAAGTTCCCATAAAAAAGGAACTTCTTTTTCTTAGAAAATAAGGTATAATTTTGAGTGCACATAATTCTTGTTTAGTGAACTCGAAATAGGGTTAAAACGGAGTATTAAGAAAAACATGCCAAACAAAGCTAAAGTAATCACTGCGAACATATTAATAATATTTGGATTCCTATGTCTGGTTTCTGGTGTTGTTATGCTTTTCGTAGCTCGCGATGTGATTTTTGGAATCGTAAGCATGTTTGTAACTGGAGTAATTGCTTTAGTTGTCGGAGGGGTGTTCTGGAAAAAGTCGGATCATCCAATGGTGGAAGAGCCAAAAGTTGAAAAGCTAGTTAAACAACCAAAACCAAAGAAATATAAACCTAAGAAAGTTAAGAAACCATTCATGACCGAAGAAGAATGGAGACAACAAGAAGAGGAAGATGACGAAATGATGTTCATCGAAGAAGTTGTTAAGGATGATTAATGATGAGTTTTATCTATGATAATGTTGAATATACAATAGGCGTCAATCCTAAAACAAAAGGTCCTATGCTTGTTAGAGTCGATGGATTAGAAATCCCTAATAGAAAAGAAATCTGTCGAGAGTTTTTGAGATTCTTTGGTTGGTCTGAGGATCAATTTGCAGATAAAATCACTAACGACCTAGAAAGAAAGATAAAAAATATTTTAAATGTTCAAGACAAAGTTTTAGTCATTCCTATTTCTGATGCTTCTTCCAGAATAACTAGTGGTGTTACAGTCACTAGATCTCCACAACAAAAACGTGAAGCCAAAGAAATTGATTCTGTTATCGTTGTTAGAATGTATGCCGGTGGCTATCTTGATGACAATATTGGCCATGAAATCATTAATACATTTAAAACCGATAATGGTAATCACTTTATTTATGTAAGCCCATGGGGAACAGTTAACAAAACTTATGCTCATTCTAAGAATGTTTTATTAGTTAGAGGTATTTCAGCTGATGTCTGGGAAGTCATCGGTTATGCAACAAATCTTGAATTACTTTTAAGCAATAAGGCATTTGAAGATGGAAGGCATAGAGAGATTTATGTTATTGATTCCGATTCTCAACTTAAGTTAATAGCTGATAGACACATTCGCTATGGTGATGTTCCAATTAATGAAATCTTGAGTGAACAAAAGAACGTCGTTTATGTCACATATCAAGCTCACGAATACCATTCGGTTAAAGAAGATAAGAAACTCTATTTAGTTTGCAATCCTGATAAAGCACAGGGTGAAAACTATGTTTATATTCCTAATGTTAACTTTGCAAAGACGTCGCTACATCAATACATGGATGCAATTAGCACAAAAGATGCTTATGAGCGACTTTTAAACTTGTTTAATGATTCTCAATGGTGGGATGACGATTTATGTCATAAAATTGATAATTTAGATGCATACAGCCAATCGTTTAACATTCTTGATGTTATTAGAAGGGATGAAGATGAGTTAACGTTCTCAAATTGGCTTGCTTATTATCTGGCTAACGACTCAGCTTTCTTAGAAGCGTTCTCTACAGAAGTATTAGGAATTGATATGATTGGATCCAAAACCACTGTTAAAAGAGAATATAAAAACATCGATATTTGGTTAGAAGATGAGAACAACATAGTTGTTATTGAGAATAAAATTAAATCTGGCATTAATGGAGTAGTGGAAGAAAGACACGACTTTTCAAAGAGTGAGATAAAATCTCAATTGTCTAAATATGTTGAAATAGCTGAATCAGAAGCAAATGGAAGAAATACCAAGTTCACCTTATTAATTCCTGACTATGGAGTCAAAGATGATGAGCTTAGCGTATTTAAAGAATATGAAAGGTATCTCCCTGTTACTAGATATTCCAAGCTTTTAGAATTCTTAAATAAGCATTCAACCAATCTTCCTTATTACGAAGACTACAAAAAAGCTGTTCAAAAACATGCCTCGCCATATAAAAAGAATCTCTACCAGATTATGGAAGAGAGACTAATTGCAAAAATTAAATCAAAGAAATGAAAAACTATTTAGTTCTTTTTTCTTTTAAATAATGAATGATTTGAGCTGACCTATCTTTAAAGTTTCTAACCTTTATATCTCTTTCATCGATTTTAAATGAATGATCTATTTATTTCTTTGTCATTTTTTGGTAGACAATACGAGATTGATTGGAAGCCTTACTTAGTCCTACTCCCGTATGCAAATAAGCATAATTTGCGAGACGCATTTTAGTAGAAGAAATATCTCTTTGTGAATAACCTGCCTTTTTGAGTTCTTCCATCAAAATATCAATATTTCTTCGAAAATCTTTAATATGTAAGAGATAGTATTTACAAACAATCTCATCTTCTCTCATATCCCATTTCATTTTAAAAAGCTCCTTTTAATATAAGATAAAACATTTATCAAAAATATAAAAGAAGATTTAAAAAGTACATTGTAAAAACATATATCGAATAGGAAAATTACAAATCAGATTTAATCAAGATTGAATATCTAAAGAGCATCTATGGCGCTTCAGTTTGCTATAGCAAGGATTTACCATATCAAGAAATTTCTTTTAAAGATTAATCACCGAAAAATCTTCCTGAAAAAGTGGATAAAACCATATGAATTAGTTTCACTTCTTGATAAAATATTACCAAGGAAAAAGGAGGACAAATCATGTCAAAAGCGGATGAAATTTTTGTTCAAAACATGAATGATATATTGGAGAACGGTTTTTGGGATACCGATTTACCTGTTAGACCTCATTGGGAAGACGGAACCCCTGCTCACACCGTAAAAAAATTCGGTATTGTCAACCGTTACAACTTACAAGAAGAGCTCCCTATCTTGACCATTCGTAAGACGGCTTTCAAGAATTGTTTGGATGAAATCTTATGGATTTGGCAAAAGAAAAGCAACAAGATCTCTGAATTAAATTCTCACATTTGGGATGCTTGGGCGGATGAAAACGGAACCATCGGTAAAGCTTATGGTTATCAATTAGGAAAGAAAGCCATTTATCCGGAAGGGGAATTCGACCAAGTCGATAGAGTCTTATATGATTTAAAGCACAATCCTCAATCGAGAAGAATCTTAACCAATATCTATAATTTTGAAGATCTTCACGAGATGGGATTATATCCTTGCGCTTATTCGATGACTTTCAATGTCTCTGGTGACACCTTAAACGGTATCCTCAATCAGAGAAGTAACGATATGCTCACCGCCAACAACTGGAATGTCTTACAATATTCCCTTCTTTTGATGATGTTTGCTCAAGTCTCCGGTTTGAAAGCTGGTACTTTGATGCATGTCATCGCTGATGCCCACATCTATGATAGACATGTCGACATCGTCAAAGAAATCATCCAAAAACCTCAGCACAAAGCTCCGAAGTTAAAGATGGATACTTCCATCACGAATTTCTACGACTTCACCGTTGATTCCTTTGAATTAGAAGATTACGAATTCGAAAAATTAGGCAAGAAGATTCCTGTGGCTATCTAATATGATCATCGCGATATTAAATTGTGATAAAGAATATGGAATCGGAAAGAAGAATGGACTTTTGTTCCACCTCCCATTAGACATGCGCTTCTTCCGTGAGACCACCAAAGGTCATGCGGTAGCCATGGGAGAAAACACCCTTCTCTCCTTTCCAAACCAAAAGCCTCTTCCAAAGAGAACCAACATCGTTCTCTCTCAAGATCCGACTCACGAATATGAAGGCGTCATCAATGTTCACACCTTTGAAGATTTCTTAGAAAAGATCAAAGAATATTGCGAAGACGGAAATGTCTTCATCATCGGAGGCGCTTCGATCTATCGCCAGACTCTTCCCTATGTCGATGAAGTATATCTAACCAAAGTCAATGCTATCGGAGGAGCGGAAGTCTTCTTTCCCAACTTAGACAAAGACAAAAACTTCCACTGTATCGATGAGGGAACTCCCGTCAATGACAACGGGTTAGAAATCCGTTTCACCCGTTACATGAATCGACATCCAAAACCAATCGAATAATAAAATAAGTTATGCCTAGAAAGCATAACTTATTTTTTGTTTATCGATAGAACAACTTATTTTGCGTGATAAAGTTTTTTCGTTCCGTACACGGGCTCGGAAGTGTGGTCCACACCCAATTTCTTCAAGACATTATCATCGACATGAGAGAGGATGACAGAGGAGTGAGATTGAGCACCTTTTAGCTTGGGAAGCTGATCGAGAGCCAGGGCGGCAAGAGGGTTAGTAACAGCGGAGATAGAGAGAGCAAGAAGAATCTCTTCCACGTGAAGTCTAGGGTTATGACCACCCAAAGATTCTGTCTTCAATTTACAGATCGGTTCGATGACGGCAGGAGGTAAAAGGAGAACGGAGTCATTGATGTTAGCAAGGTATTTTAAAGAATTGAGAATCATCGCGGAGGTAGCTCCTAAAAGATTGGAAGTCTTACCTGTGATGATGGTGCCATCGTTGAGCTCGATTGCAGCGGCAGGTTGTCCTGTCTTTGCAGCTTTTTCTCGGCAAGCTAGGACGCACTTTCTATCGCTGATTTGGATATTGTTTGTCTTCATGATGACGTCGATTTTATTGACGACTTCATCTGTGATCTTTTCTTCTTTTCTCTTTCTCAAAGCGATGAAATATCTTCTGATGATTTCTTGTCTAGAGGCTTCCACACAAACCTCATCGTCGATGATGCAGTTTCCTGCCATATTCACACCCATATCGGTGGGAGAATGGTAAGGAGAAGAACCGAAGATCTTTTCAAACATACGGTTTAAGACAGGGAAGATCTCCACATCTCTGTTGTAGTTGACCGTAGAGATGCCATAAGCTTCTAAATGATAAGGGTCAATCATGTTGACATCATTTAAATCGGCAGTGGCTGCTTCATAGGCAAGATTGACGGGATGCTTTAAAGGAAGGTTCCAAATCGGGAAGGTTTCAAATTTGGCATATCCAGATTTGATACCTCTCAAATTGTCGTGATAGAGTTGAGAAAGGCAAGTCGCCATCTTTCCGCTTCCTGGTCCAGGAGCAGTGACAACAACTAAAGAACGAGTGGTTTCAATATAATCATTCTTTCCATATCCATTTTCGGAGACGATATTATCCACATCGAAAGGATAGTTAGGAATAGAGTAATGATGATAGGTTTTCACTCCTTGCTTATTGAGAACTTTTTCAAACTGTTTGGCGCTCTTTTGATTAGCAAAACGAGTCAAACAAACAGAACCGACATAAAGGCCAGCCTCTCTAAAAGCATCGATGAGACGGAGAACATCTTGATCATAAGTGATGCCTAAATCTTCTCTGATTTTGGCTTGCTCAATGGTCTCAGAATTGATAACGATAACAATTTCTGCCTTATCTTTCATCTCTAATAAGAGTTGAAGCTTGGAATCTGGTTTGAAGCCAGGTAAGACACGGCTAGCATGATAGTCATCAAAAAGTTTTCCACCGAATTCTAGATACAGTTTTCCGCCGAATTGAGAGATTCTCTCTTGGATGTGACTAGACTGCATCTGAATGTATTTGTCGTTATCGAATCCTATTTTATTCATAGTATTTTTCTCCACTTTTTTTATTCTAAAACGAGACGGAACACTCTTCAACATGAAAGTGTTTTACATTAGAAAAACATGGTATCTATCTTTCTAATAAAGATAGATTCTTAAAATAATATGGAAATCTTTCCTAAGATTCCTAAGCAGCTATCTACTCCTCGAGTGCATTAAAAAAGTCACTTCATCCATACAAAGTGACTCTGTGTTTTCAACAAAAAGGTAGAATTCTACCAAAAAGGCGAATGGAATTATCCTTCTTTCTTTTCAAAAGTCTTAGCGACTTCTTCTAACAAAGAACGAATAGGAAGATGTTGAGGGCAAGTATTTTCACACTTACCGCATTTGATACACTCGGATGCTTTTCCTTTATCGATTGTGTAGACATTGTTGTAATAGAAGTCTGCATTCCAATCCTTAAATAAATTCTTAGCGTTATAACAAGAGAACAAATCCGGAATAGAAATACGTTTTGGACATCCTTCTACACAGTAACGGCAAGAAGTACAAGCGATGAGATGTTGGTTTTGATAAATAGAAACAATCTTAGCAATCGCTTCTCTTTCTTTTTCGGAGAGAGGGATGAAATCTTTCATGAAAGAAAGATTATCTCTCATCTGTTCTTGATTAGACATGCCAGAGAGAACCATCATCACTTGAGGCTCACTTGCGACATATCGAATCGCATAAGAAGCAGAGCTTGCGGAAGGATTAAGTTCATCTAACACTTCTCTCGCTTCGGGTAAAAGATTAGCAAGAGTTCCACCTTTCACAGGTTCCATCACGATGACAGGTTTATTGTGTTTGACACAAACTTCATAACATTTTCTACTCTGGACGACAGGAGAATCATTATCCAAATAGTTAAATTGAATCTGAACCACTTCAATCTCAGGATAGTCTGTTAAGATCTCTTCTAATAATTCTGGAGTATCATGGAAGGAGATACCGACATGTTTGATCTTTCCTTCCTTTTTGAGTTGAAACGCGGTCTCATATGCATGACATTTTTTAAAATGATAATAAGTTTGTTTCTGTTGTGCATGCATCAAATAAAAGTCAAAATAAAAAACACCACAGGCTTCTAACTGACTTTCAAAGAATGGACGAATATCCTCTTCTTTTTGGAAGTAAGGCTTGGTGAGTTTATCGGTCAAAATATACTTTTCACGAGGATAGCGAGAGGTTAAACATTTCTTGATAGCAATCTCACTCTTTCCAGAATGATAGCCGTGGGCGGTATCAAAATAATTGAAACCTTCTTTTAAAAACTCATCCACCATCTCACAAACTTGGTCATAATCGATATCTCCATCCTTTAAAGGGAGTCTCATACAACCAAAGCCAAATCTTTTCTTCACTTCTTGAAAAAATTTTTGTTCCATACTTTATTCCTCCTCCTTTCCAATATGATATTTCTCTCTGCTGACAAAATAATCTTGAATCAAAGTTTCTTCTTTGGAAATGGTGAAATAAGTTGCTCCATTTCCATAATAATCTTCATCTTCCGCATAACCACCTAATTCCCCGGTCTTAAGTGACATCGTGAAGGTGATATTGTTCTCATCTTTAGAAACAAAATGCATCCAGTGATTGTGGCCACAAACAAAGTTTTGAATATTGTATTCTTTTCCGATTTGATAAAGTTCGTCTTCGGTATCTTTTAATCTTTGTTTTGCTTTTAGATTGTTTGGAATAGAGAGTTCCTCTCCATAAAACCAAGCGGTGAAAAATTCGGTGGTCGGCTTATGGAAGAAAGCCATGCTAGAAGGAGAGATGCCACCATTATTTTCTTTCATCCCTTTGCATGCCCAAGTTAGCCACTCCATTTGCTCAACAGTGAAATCATCTAAGATTCCGTGGTCTAACATATAAAGAGTACGAACAATTTTTCCTTCTTCTTTAATATTAATTAGATAATTACCAATACAACCTAAGTTCGATGGTCCTCTTTGGAAAAGACAATATTTGGCATTCTCATAATATTCACAACACTTCAAGGCATCTAAAACTGGAGTGTGTCCTTCATTTCCAAAATCATGATTCCCAAACACGGGTGCCCATGGGATTTGATAGGATTCCATCCAAGCGACAAGAGAAGTCAAAGAAATCATATTCTCATTCGACCATGTTTGATCTCCGGTCAATGTGATCAAATCTGGTTTTGTTTGTTGAATCAATTCATCGATTTCTTGATGAATGATATTTCGATGAAAGATATCTTCTAAATCACACATCTGAACATCCGCTAGATTGAGAATAACAAAATCTTTGTCTTTCTTTTTCTCTACACAAGGGATGTCATCGATAACAAAGGGTTGATCTTTGTGAAACTCAGAAATGATCTCTTTCCCTTTGTAATGATGAAGCAATAAAAAATAAATCGGAAAGAAAAGATCTATCCCGATAAATAAAAGAATCAGTAAAGAAGTAATTATTCTTTGAAGACCTTTTTTCATACTATTATATTATACAAAAAAGGAGCTATCGCTCCCTTAACATTTTGTGTGAGGTTAACGATAGCTCGGTAAATAAAATTAGAGGAAATCTTATTCAGCAAACATAGCAGTGGAGAGATATCTCTCGCCCGTATCCGGGAAGATGACAACAATAGTCTTACCAGCGTTTTCTTCTCTTTGGGCTATTTGAATCGCAGCGCTTAAAGCAGCACCAGAAGAGATACCAATCAAGATACCTTCACTTCTTGCAGATTCTCTGCCCTTTTCAAAAGCAGCTTCATTAGAGATAGGAATAATTTCATCATAGATGTTAGTGTCTAAGGTCTTAGGAACAAAGCCAGCACCGATACCTTGAATCTTGTGAGGGCCAGCGAAACCTTTAGAGAGAACAGGAGAGGTTTCGGGTTCCACAGCGACAACTTTGAATCCCGGAATCTTTTCTTTTAAGAATTTTCCGGTTCCGGAGAGAGTTCCACCAGTACCAACACCAGCGACTAAGTAATCCACCTTTCCTTCAGAATCGGCATAGATTTCAGGACCAGTAGTCAAGTAATGGATGTTAGGGTTAGCCATGTTGGTGAATTGAGAAGGAATGAAGGAATTCGGAGTCTCAGCAGCAAGTTCTTCCGCTTTGGCAATCGCCCCCTTCATACCTTTGCTACCTTCGGTTAAGACAAGTTCAGCACCATAAGCTTTCAAAAGGTTTCTTCTTTCCACAGACATGGTTTCGGGCATGGTGAGGATGATTCTTAATCCTTTTGAAGCAGCCACCATGCTAAGACCGATACCGGTGTTACCACTGGTAGGTTCGATGATGACCGTATCCTTATTAATAAGGCCTTGTTTTTCTGCCTCTTGGATCATCGCTTTAGCGATTCTATCCTTGACGCTTCCAGCAGGGTTGAAGGATTCTACTTTAGCAACAATCTTGGCCTTGAGATTGTACTTCTTCTCTAAATTGACAAGTTCGACAAGGGGAGTAGAGCCGATAGTTTCTAAGATGTTCGAATAGATTTTCATGTTTGTACCTCGTTTTTTTAGTTAACCTATGTGTTTGATAGGTTTACAAAATTATAACACCGTGATATAATCTTGTCAATGAGGTAATTACATATGAACAATCCAAAAATCCTTACGATACAAGATATCTCTTGCTATGGACAATGTTCCATCACTGTCGCCCTTCCTATCTTATCCGCTTTTGGCTATGAAACAGCCATTTTACCTAGCGCCATCTTATCGACTCACACCGCTGGTTTTAAAGATTTCACCGTTCACGATTTGAGTGATGAAATTCCTAAGATTGTGAATCATTGGGAAAAAGAAAAGATTCGTTTTGATGTGTTATATAGCGCATATCTTGGTGAAGTGAGACATATCGATTTGGTCTTAGAAATCAAAAAGACCTTATTGAATGGTCTCTTCTTAGTCGATCCTGTCATGGGAGATAACGGAAAACTATATCCCGCTTTTGATCAAAGTTATGTCGAGGCGATGAAAAGATTAGTCTCTCAAGCCGATATCATCATTCCTAATCTGACAGAAGCTTGCTTTTTAGCCGATGTTCCTTATCAAGAAGAATATGATGAAGCTTATATCTTAGTTCTATTAAAACGTTTGAAAGAATTGGGAGCAAAGCAAGTCATCATCACTGGTGTCCATTACCATAAAGATACGTTAGGTATCGCTTCTTTATTAGAGGATGGATATCACTATTATGAACACAAGAGAATTTCTAAATCCTATCACGGAACGGGGGATATCTATACTTCCGCTTTCTTAGGAGAATATTTAAAACATCAAGATATCCAAAAAGCCATTGAATTAGCAGCCTCTTTTGTGGTAGCCTCTATTGAAAACACATTAGGGGATGAGACACACAATTACGGTGTCAAATTCGAGCCTTTGCTTTCTCAATACGCCGGAGGAAAATAAAGAATGAGACTCTCTTCTACCAGTTTGACCGCCATCAAAATGTTTGTGGATATCGGGGAACATGAACCCGACTATGTTTCTTTAGTGGATATTGCCAAGAGAAAAGAGGTCTCTAAAAAGTTTTTAGAACAGATTGTTATCCTCTATAAGAAAGCTGGTCTCTTGATTGGTAGCAGAGGAAATCAAGGCGGATATAAACTCGCTAAACCGATGCACCAGATCAGTTTAAAAGATATCTTAGAGATCTCAGAGAACACTCTCTTTGATATCCAGGTGGATGGAAATCTCATCAAAGAGATCACCAAAGGTTTAGATGAAAGAATCGAGGAATATTTAGCCTCCATCACCTTAGATCAACTGGTAGAAAAACAAATCAATAGTTATTCTAATGACTATTGTATCTAACCTAATCGCACTCGTTTTCAAAAACAAAATGAAGCTGTCGTAAACCCAACTAGAAAAGTAAGGAGCGACAGCTTTTTTATGTTCGAGCAAGAAAGTTTTTTAAAAGTAATAATATTTAAGGCAGGGATTTTGCCATTTTTATATCATTTTTGGCAAATTCCCTTGATAAGCAAAAAGTGAAGCGGTCTTCCGCTTCACTTTTTATAAACTGTTATTACTTAAGAGTATTGATGAAGGTTTGAATGGCGTTAGGATCATACCAGTTTCCATTTTCATAAGGATAGGAATAATCTAATTCAATACCACCATCGTTTTGCGTATAAGCATTGTTGACTTTATAAGACATGTTGTAGTGGTTAGATAAATTGAAGTGAGTTCCTAAAGCATCGAAATAAGTGCCGACAGGAGAGGTTCCACCACCACTCTTTTCACCGATAATTTTCGCACCGGCATCTTTACCCATACCAGGCAAACAGTTACCGCAAGAGAATGAGAAAGCACTCGTCAAGAAATAGAAATTGAATTTTCCTTTATAAGTATCTCCTTCTCCTCCGAAGACGCCATCACCATTGATATCTACTTTGTAGTGGTATTCTCTAGTAACACCGTTGGTGACATCCTTGATGGTGTAAGTAGGATCATCGCTGAAGAAGGCAGAGATATAAGGCATGGTCGCAATTTCACCACCACCATTGGTGGTCAAATCGATGACGACATTCTTGATCTTCTTTTCATTCTTGTTGATGAAATCGATGGTCTTGAATGCGGTAGTGAAGCCATTGCAAGTAGAGGCGATAAAGCTAGATCTAGTTTTTCTGATCAAATCTTCTTCGGTGAGATATTCATCTGTGCCAGGGAATAAATCTTTCGTGTTGGAGATGCTATCTGCATTGTTGGCAAATCCGTTGAAGGAGATGACGGCAGTCTCTTTATTGGAAGAAAGTTTGATACCTTGATAGAAGTTCAAATCAGCAGGATTTTGATCATCTGGATAGAGCTCTTTATATTTGGCCATCTTCCCTTCGTTGTATTTTTTGCTATCGCTAGCCAACTTGGTAATTCTAGGGCCAGACATAGAATCTTTCTTATAAGTCACCGCCTTATCCAAATCAGCGGGAGCGGAATGTTGATTCATTTGGTTGAATCCGCTGTGTCCATCATCAATATAGCCGATGAGTTTAGAAAACGCAGTGTTATATTCACCAGGAACTTTAGATTTCAAGCCATCATCCACACCGGCTGCCTTAAAGAAAGCAGTGGCATCGGTATATCCTTTGATATCTTTCAAACCGTAAGAAGTATCAAAAATAAAACGAAGAACATCGTAATTGTATTCGCTCAATTCTTTCGAGATAGAACCAGAAAGGAAGCGAGTTTCATCTAAGTGAACCTGATAAGTACCTAAGATTCCTGATTCCCCAAAGACATTGATCTTTAAAAGATTCTCTTCTTTTCTCCAGTTATAGGAATAGCCAGATTCGGTATCTCCCGCAATCGCTTTGCTCTGATCTAATTCTTTACCTTCACAAACCACACAATAGCCTCTTCCACCATCTTGGAGGACTAAGAATCTTGTGCAATCCACAAATTCTTCCTTGCCTTCTTTTCTCATCTTGGTGGGTTGTTCAAAGCGATATGCTTCTCCCGTGCCTTTATTCTTGCTAGGATAATAGACATCCGAGAGACCTTGGAATTGTCCGTTAGAAGAATAAACTCTAGAAGCCAAGAAGGAACTGTTGGTCGCATTGGAGTAAAAATCTTTTCCGTTGAAAGCCAGATCTAAACCGATATCTCTTAATAAAATTTTGGTGAATGCATCAAAAGGAACATAACATTTATCATCTTGTTTGACGATATCAAAGTGATATTTTGCAAAATCAAATTCGTCATATTCAGGAGCGGCACTCCCATCATTTTTATACACTTTTGTCTTTTCGCTATCTTTGATGGTATTTCCACGATAGTTGGTATAATCGCCGACAATACCATTGTTTTCGACTAAGATAGGGGTAGCAAAGGCTTGTCCATTTTTCAATTTGATGACATCTTTTTGATCATCAAAAATGAATTCACCCTTCTTATCTTTAGAATATAAGCGATATCCATCCGCTTTATTTTCCACACTCATCTCTGGATTGATGACAGCGGAAAAACTTGTTTTCATCGCACTAGCGAGTTCTCCCACTTCCACATAAGGAACATCTCCTTTATCCTTGTGACGATATGTGGGTAAATTTCCCATAAGGATATTGTCATCCACCATCGGCATGTATTGTCCAGGGGCTATAGGATCTGCTTTCGGTGTACCGATCAATTTACTGTTGGCATTGACTAATTGGATGGTTTTTCCATCATCTCCACCACCGCTAGTGGTACTAGTAGTGCCAGTGTTGCTTGTCGGTTCACCTGTGGTTGTACTAGGGTTATTTCCGCAAGAGACTAATAAGGGGATAATGAGTAATAATTTATTAAACTTCATGTTGTTTCTCCTTTCTATAATATTAATATATTATAAAACTTAAACTGTCACAAAAGTGCAACACACAGGAATACATAGCAAAACTAAATGTACCTATTTTGTGTTCTATTTTATGAGAGATGAAAAAACTTGATACATAAAATATACGCCCCAATCTCAAACACTTTTCCATCATTTACTGACACATGATAAACATTTTTTTCTTTTTACCACCAATTGTAATAATCACACATGATAAAGTTTAAATATCTAAACTATTGGGATTAAGCAAGAAATCCTCAAGTCCAATATACAGAATACCTTTTTCATCGTACCAAGGAACATAACAATCCTTAACAACCACTATTTTCTTAAATGAATCCGTTATTTTATTTAAGCCCCGAGTTTCCTGATTGATTTTATCTTGATTATCCAAAGCGTATGCAGATTGAATATAATATCTTGCATTTCCTTTATTGCATACAAAGTCAACCTCATATTGTTTTCTTTGGCTCTTTTTGTTTTCATCTTTATAATTAACTTCTACTATACCAACATCAACAGAATATCCACGGCTGATAAGCTCATTATAAATGATGTTTTCCATAGTATGAGTTGGCTCATTTTGTCTAAAATTAATCCTGGCGTTTCGTAATCCGATATCTTCAAAATAATATTTAAATGGAGAATCAATATACGCCTTACCTTTTATATCGTATCTTTGAGCCTTACGTATTAGAAATGCATCCATAAAACAATCTAAATAATATGATATGGTCATCCTGTTAATCTTAACATGTTTAACCGACTCATAAACATTAACAAGTTTAGTTGGATTAGTAAAGGATCCAATCGCGGATGAAATGATATCTAATAACTCACCTAATACATCTTTATCTTTTCTTAAATCGTTTCTATCAATTATATCGGTTAAATATACATTTTCGAGCAAATTAGATAAATACGAACTCTTGGCTTCATGCGAATCCATTTCTACTAAAGCAGGCATCCCACCATAAATGGAATACTCGGAGTAAGCATTATGCTTATCGCCTTTATAAGAATCATAAAACTCTTTAAATGAAAGAGGGTGCACTCTAACCTCATCTCCTCTCCCTCTAAATTCGGTAATTATATCACTGGATAAAAACTTAGAATTAGAACCAGTAACATAAACATCTAAATTATTATGCTTTAAAAGTCCATTAAGCAATAACTCAAATCCATCAACCAATTGTATCTCATCCAAGAGAATGTAATAATTTTTATCCTCTCCTATTTTTGAATTGATGTATTCGTTTAGTTTCCTCTTATCTTGCAAATCTTCAAATTCCACTGAATCAAGTGAAATCTCTATGATTTGATCATTTCCTACTCCATTATCGATCAAATGGTTTTTAAACAATTCAAATAATAGATATGATTTTCCGCATCTTCTAATGCCCGTAATCACCTTAATCATTCCATTCCATTTTTTTGAGATTAGTTTATTTAAATATCCATCACGTTTTATCAACATATCAATGCCTCCACTGACTATTTTTGCGTATAGACGCATTTTTAGACACTAATAGTGTATCCTATATTCTTTTAAAAAATCAATAATGCTAGTAACTATTTTTGCGTATAGACGCATTTTTAGACAATGAAGCTCTATATAAATGATGATAAGGATTCTTCCTTGGAGCTGGATTTTTTACTATTTGTCCTTTAATCACCCTATGGATTTTTTGAGATGGTTTTGACCATCTAATTTGTGAGGTTGCTAGATTCCCATACACAAAAAATCTTAAAAAATGAGTAAAATCTAAGGCTAATAAGGAGGCCGGTAGTTTGACACTTTGACAAAGGGTTTACCAAGAAAACAGGCATGGTAAACTGTAAAAGTCCGGATTATATGACAAAAAACGGAAAACTGCAAACGGTTTTAGCCTAAAATTACGGAAAACTGCAAGTGAAAACAATTTTACCACAAAATAGTACATAAATATCCGAGTACAAATCCTAAAAAAATAAAGCATCATCTAAATCGGAGCTACATTCCTCCTTATTTTTCAAAGCAAGCGCAAAAAAATATCGTCTATTGGTGCGTCCTTAAGAAAAACTCAACTAGTTTATTAGATAGAATTTGGTTTATTCCGACCCAATTATTATCATCACTTAACAGTACAGCCTCAATATCATAATGTAGCTTTCTGGTTTCTCCTGGGTGATAAGAAAGTAAGCATGGCAAGTTCTTGTTTTCTACATCTCCAATCCTGTTGGTTGTTGGGATATGGGAAATATTGTTTCATCGTTTATAACCACAGTAACTGTAAATTGACTATTTCTTTTTAATAATGTTCCTCTGATTAAAGGTTTTTCAAATAATTATCTACTCATTTTTTTACCTCGATGGTCAACAAGACCAAATCTGCTTCTCCTATATTAATTATAGACTGTTCCGATCCCTTTGGGCAGATAGCATAACTCCTAGGCTAAAAAGCTCCAAATCCATCTAATTTGAAAAGCGAATCACTTTGCAAACATTTTATGGTTTCTTCTTTTATCCCAATAAAATCATATAAATAAACCAACATCTTAAGAGATTTAGTATTAATCAAATTGAAATTGCCTATTTCTCTATCGTAATTTGCAGTAGTTATTGTGTGAGCGACTTGGATATGGTATTCTTCGCTATTAAACCTAAAATTAAAGTCAATCTCGCCCTCAACCTCGCGCTTTTTGTTCAAAATAATCTTGCCTCTAGGATTTATTCCTCTAGAAACTAACTCAAGATAAACTGCGTTTTCTAAACAATTTGATCTTGCCTTGTTTTGGTTCTCGCAGTTAATGTATCGAATACCATTGTCACTAAAATAATACTTTTTGTTTAGTCCTATATTGTTAAGAGGAGTTTTTTCATTAAAGTCATCCACTTCTATATATGACGTTAGGAACGAATTATCAAAAAATTCTAGAACGTCCTCGATATCTTTAATAAGTAACATCATATCAAACTTAGTGTTGTCTACCCCTTTTGTAAATCTAGTAGCAACTTGACTTGGACTGAAAGGCGATGCGCTAGATGCTAAGAGCGATAAAATCTCATTAATATGTTTCTTTGCAAGATAATTTAGTTTTCCTTCCAATCTATCTCTGATATCAAGTTCATAAACCTCGTCATAAATTCTATGCAACTCAGCAACTCGCTTTTCTGGTTGTTCATTGATAATACTTGGTAGTCCGCCATAAAGCATATATTCTTCAAAAGAATAATCACTTTTTTCTTCGATTATTTCTTTATAAGTCAATGACCTCAAATAAAGTGGATTCGCTAATTCTTTGAAGTTTCTTACGATATCTAAAGAAAGAATGTCACTGTTTGAGCCAGAAATATAAAGCGTAATATTTTTATTATCTTTTACAAAATCAGAAAAGAACTTAACATAGCCGTTAATGAGTTGAGCTTCATCCACAATTAAAACTTTTATACCATTATTTACAAATTTAGAAACCGCAAAATCTAATTGAGCAAGTGTTTCGATGTCCCTGTTCTTGTCGCTTAGATTTAAAATACCAATTTCTTGTTCTAAAACAATTTGTTTCTCTATTAAATGCTTTTTAAATAGTTCAGTTAAAAGATACGTTTTTCCCGACCTTCGAAGACCAGCAACTATATTCACTTTGCCATTGCCAAGAAAAGAAACAAGTTTATTGGTTTCATTCAGTCTTTTAAAATCCGCCATAACCCTTTAATCCTTTCTCTAATAAATTTTCTAAACCATAATAAGCAATACCAGCCTTATCAACAATTAACTCCATATGCCCTAATACAGCAACCATTTGAGGAATGTGAGTTTTCGCTTTTTTGAAATTTTCTATCATTTCATTATTATCGCTAAAATCGATTTTAATGATGCATTTACGATTAAAATATTCAATTAAGAATCCGCGGTTAAACTCTACTCTAGATTTATATTTGCCATCAATCGTATCGGCATGATAGGAAATAGCTCGGTTGACCATATAGTTTTCAGAAAACATTTTTGCAACTAAAAATGCTTCATATTTGAGTTTAAATTTCTTTTCGTTAGGCAAATCAGTTAAATCTATATCGGAAATGAATGTTGGGTAGTAAACAAAACCAGATGATAGCTCATCCATATCTTTGACATCAACTCTTTTTAAAAGATAAATCATTCCTAATTTATTCATTAGATTAATAGTGTCGACATAAAACATTAATCTTCTATCAATTGATTTGGTTTGTTCCAAAACTTGTCTAAACGACAAAACTTCACCACTGTGATTGACTAGATACTTATATAGTTCAATAGCAGCATCCTTTGCGCCATAATTCTCTAAAGCTTTAACATGGTAATCCTTACTTTTAATTTCATCACCATAAAGCATTGGTGCTAAAAAGAATCTAATGTATCTACCACGCACCTGTGTATCTTTATCTTTTAATTTATAAGAGACTTCAATATCACTAGTGATAATTCCATCGATATTATTCTTTCCGTAAAAAACATTGATTATTGCTTCCGGGTAATGGAAGAAGAACAAGTCATGAATAAGCACCACTGCTCTATTGTCTTTACAAAAATCAATGATGTCAGCAAGTCTTCCTAAAATATTTCTATTAGGATATTTCTCTGGATAAAAATCAAAGAACAAACAATTATTAATCTTGCCTTTAATTGCTTCTTTGACTTCACCAAGTAAATAATCGCCTGCTTCGGTTTCCTTGTTGCAAGTTATGATCTTGGCTTTGCCATTACCGAGATTATCTAAAATGTCGAGCGTTAATTTTTTCATAGCTCTATTATATTACTTTTTTACAATATTTCAACTTTTGTTATGGTTTATATTATTACAACCATTTATCTAAACCTAACATTTTTAATATTTTTGCATTTTTGTTACGGCATCTTTCACCAACTATATCGATACCATAATTATGAATGATTCATCCTTAGACGCTTTGCGTTTTAGCACTACACCTATGATTGAACACTCTCATGACTGAAGTCATAAGATTCTAGGTTCATCGATTACTGGACAATAGATGCCTCTTACACTATCTCCCCTAGCGTAACTTTCGATAGTTGCTACCGTAGATGTTATTGCATACTAATATGTTGTTTGAGATATGAAAGTCTCACTCTTCTAATGCCCGTAATACCCTTAATCATTCCATTTATTTGAGATTAGTTTATTTAAATATCCATCACGTTTTATCAACATATCAACGCCTCCACTGACTATTTTTGCGTATAGACGCATTTTTAGACAATGAAGCTCTATATAAATGATGATAAGGATTCTTCCTTGGGTCTGGATTTTTTGCTGTTTGCCTTTGATCACCATATGGAGTTTTTTGAGATGGTTTTGACGTAAGCGTTACTAATTAAGCGTTCTACAAAACAAGCCTCCGGATGCCTAAGATATTGGGCACAAGGAGGCTTTTTCAGAATGAGCCAAAGCAAATACATCAAAATCCGGGAAGAGATAGACAAGGCAGGTATCAGCATC